>MFLP01000038.1 GCA_001781555.1 Candidatus Kaiserbacteria bacterium RIFCSPHIGHO2_12_FULL_53_13 | reverse complement strand
CAGTTTTTTGTCTTCGCTCATATCATTAGTTTATCAGGGATGCGGTCCGGCCGGGCCTGGAGGCGGAGGCGCGGCACCCGCCGGCGCGCCAATGTCCCCGATAGTTTCTTCCAGCATTCTCCGTACTCTTGTCTTCCCGGCCCTCTCCTTAAACATACCTGCCGCCTTTTCGCCCTTGTAGGTCTTTCGTCCGAGCATTCTGGCGAGGATATTGGTCGCATATTTTTCCGCTGCTTCCGCCCCCGGATCTTTTAATGCATTTATCGCATCTTGCACGACGGCATTCGCCTCTTTATTCGCGTCGCTCTCGCCGCTTCTCTTTGTGTCTCTATCGTTAGTTTTTTTGATTTCGTTGAACGTATCCGCGTCAGCTTCAGCCGTTTTTTCGAGTTTCTTCACTCCATCCTCAAGCGCCTCCACCGCCTTCCCGGTATCTTTGTCGATTTTCTGGAGACTGTTATCAAGGCCCCTTACGTGGTTCTCTGCTTCTGTGATCCTTTTCTCCTGTTCCTCAATAAGTCCGTGTTTTTCTGCAACCTTGGCGTTAAGCTTAACCTCTATCGCTTTTCTATCGGTGTTATTGCCGGCATAATGCATCTGGTCTTGGAGTTCCTTGATGGCCACGTCCGAGTTCAGCTCTATCGTTGCTTTTTGCGTCGTCGCCTCCCCCCTGACCTTCTTCAAGTTTGCTTCCGCAGCGCCTTTTTCAACTTGAAGAGGGGCCTTTTGCGACTCCGCGTTATCCGCGACGCGCTGTTTGTTTGCCCCAAGCATGGCCCTTGCAGTTGATGCCAGTTGTCTTGAGGCTTCAGCGGTCTGCCGCGCGGTCTCCTGCGCCGCACTACGCTCTTCTTTCCGCTTCTTCCACATCTCCATTTGCTTCTTGAACGTGTCCTCGCGCATTTTCTCCTGTTGGTTTTTCGTGAGGTTGTAGGCGGCCTCCGCGCGTGCCGTTGCGGCCTCGGCAGTTTTCTTCGCGCTTTCGGCGAAGCTGGCTTTCGCGTCCCCGGCCGCTATCGGACTTGTTATCCCCGTTGCTTTTGAGATGTATTTGCCGACCGGCGTTTGCGCTAACTGCACGGCATTGTAGTTTTGCTTTGCGAACCATCCTGTAAATCTCCTGCGCTTTTCAAGCGCGTTAATCTCTCCCTGCAATTGCTTGTAACGTTTCGGGTCATTTTCCTTCAGATCTGGAGTAGCTAGTGCTGTTCTCGCGATGCCCAGTCGTTCGTTAAATCCTTTTTCTATCACCGCCGCCCCTCTTCCAGCGGTATTTCTGAGAGCAAATCCAGCGAGCCGCGAACCTATCGTGAACGGAGCGGCCGTGACCATCGACGCTATGTTGAACATTCCTATCGTCGTCGCGAATGAGCTTGCCAACTTTATTGAAAAGAAGAGGAGCCCCATCGTGAAAAGATAGACTATCATGACGCGCCAGTTGTCCGCGCTTCCGGGGTTCGATAGAAACCCTCCGAGCGAGCCGTTGTTTCCTTTGCTTGCGTTCGAAAGGACAATAAGCGAGGCCCACAAAAATATCATTAAAAGCGGAGCGAAAAGCGCGCCTCGTATCAGTGACTTCCACCATGCATTCCACCCGTACGCTCCTTTTTCTAGTCCTGGTATGAGGTGGGTCGCGAAGGCGAGCGGCCCGGTTATCATTACGAACACGAGAAGCAATGCTCTCGCGACCATAACGAACGAGCCGTAGAGGAACACGCCGGCGGCCATAAGTATCATTACGGCTGCGACAAGTGCCCATCCCATAGCAGCCCAGCTCCCGTTGAGGTCTGCCATGTCTTTAAGAGCAAATTTTGTATCCCAGAACCCGGTAATGCCGACGATCCGCAGAAAAGTTCCCGAGACGCCTGCTGATTGCTGTGTCTGCTGCAGGCCGGCGGCAGGCGTCGCTCCTGCACCTGGCGCGTTTATTGTCGTTGCGAATGAGGCGGATTTATAGAACTGATATGCCGTGAAATTCCCCCCATCTATTATCATTTTCGTGAAGAGCAGGGAGAAATTTATGAGGATAGCAACAATGAGCACGCTCGCTACGAGCTTCTTCTGTCCGTATTCCTTGTTGCCGAGAATGATGGAGATGGCGATGAAGACGAACATGCCGATAATGGCGATGTTCGCTATATCGCGGAACACCGTCCACACGACATTTATTCCGTCTACCATACCCAGCGCCTTCAGGGTGTCGGGGAAACCGATGACGACGCTCTCTATGAGCATGTTGAACAGATTGCCCGAATAGATAAGGATGGTCGTGGAAAGACTCAGAAGGACTCCGCCGATGAAGGAAACGATTTGCGGCGCAAGAAGGTACGTAGCGCCCGCGGCCACCAACCCCCCTACAACATAGGGTAATGCGCGCAACGCCCACATTGCTGCGCTAAGGACTGCCGGTGCTAGGAATACTGCCATAATTTAAAGACGATTATATTTTCCACTTGTTCGCCCACATCTTTATAACGTCCGGGCTGTTCACATTGCACCATCCGGAGCTCGGGTCGGTCGCGCTCAAAGCATCGTCTCCCCAATGCTTCACGGTGTTTGCAACAAGGGTTCCCATAGATGCTGCAGTATCACGAGTCTGTTTTTCGGCCGCCTGCGATTCGTATTGATTGTGGAGCGTTCCACGGACGACCATCTCGTCGAGCTGCTGCAGGGCGGTTTGTTGGACCGAGGGCGAAGCCGCGTAAGAGACCTGCGCGATCATCTGATTGATGCTGTTGAATGTGGCGGTGGAAGTTGCTATTTCAGTTGAGATTGTTTTCGCGAGCCCCGTGATGTTCAGAGCTATCACAGGTTGGGAGAATGTCGTTGAGGTCGCTACTCGAATGCCGAACGGGCCAGAACACGTTAGATTGCCCGGCGTCCCCGTGCAGTTCCCATGAAGGGCATATTCTTTGGCTTTGGGTACGATGAGATCCCAACACTGGTTTTCCGTTCCGCGCAGCTGTGATATAGAACCGGCCAGTACGGCTCCCGTAGCTTGCTTCGCGTTTAGGAATGACAGTTCGACCTGCCGGGCCGCGAGAAGTATCTGAAGCCCGGCGTTTGCCGCGCTATCGCGCAGTCCTGCGGCAGAGTCGTTTACGACCGTTTGGAGGAACGCTGGTTGCCCGCCGACATTGCGCACAAGCCCCTGCAGTCCGCCGAGAGCGGCCTGGATTATCTGATTTCCTGTGTCGGCAAGGAAAGAGACCAGCATCTGATTTATGTCGTTCGCATTTTGCTGCATATTGAAACCAGCTCCGAGCTGCTGCTGTATCGTGCCCGCGATTATGAATCCCGGCGTCACGACATTCCCAGTGTTGGGGTCGACTACATCGTATACGCCGTTATTCCAATTCAATCGCGTTGTCATGTCGTTCTGGTCTGCCACCACGTCGCCCATTATTTTCGCTTGAGCGATCTGATAGGCGCCGAGAGGATTACACACCGGATTTCGGAGCGCCCCCAGGCCCTCCCAGCTGAACTGGCCGTTAATGAGCGCATTCACGTCTCCCGTATACGGGCATTGCAGGTCCTGATTTGACCCGTCAGTCAAAGCGTAATAGTTTCGTCCGATGGCTATTCTGACATCTTCTTTGAATGCCGGATTCAGCGTGTTTAATCTGCCGCTGGTTATATCGAGTCCTACATTCACGACTGTATCGGCACGGCTCAACATGTCCCTTCTTAGATTCTCTGAAAACATCGGGCTCCCATCGCGCCCGGTAAGGAAAGTGTTCGTGGTGTTTTTTACCGTGTTTGCTATTGAGAGTTCGCGCGCGCGGTCCACCAGACCGCGCAGGATGCACTCCTTGTATATGAGTGAGCCTGAGTTGAGGGTCACCGCCGCGTCGTTGACGGGAACGAATGCGCCGCCCATCGCGCTCATGGTGCCCACGCTCTGCGACATCGAACCGCTTATGTTCCCGCATCCGAATACCCCTCGCGGGTTAAAACCGGAAGATGATAATCCTGGAGTTATCGAGACCCCGTTCCCCGGTGCGCTGACAGGAGTGATGAACGCATCTGGGTCATCACCGCTGTTATCGCAAAACGTGACGCCATTCTGAATGGAACATACCGCGTAGGTGTGCGCGGGCATTGCGAGCAGCGCAAATCCGAGGATCCAGAAAATCGAGAATAGTTTTTTGGTCATGGTATCTTCCGCTTTTGGTACGAGGCGAGCGCGTCGAACGACATGAACACATCCCTTTCCGCATTCCCATATGAACGCAATAGCGCCAAGGTCGCCATGGGGTCGTCGGCGTTCTTTACCAGCGCCTCGAGCGTTATAGCGAATTGCAAGAGCGCATTTTCTATCCCCACGTGGTAGACGGATGCATCCTCAGGCACGATCATCCGCGCCGCGTTGTCTGCGGCCTCCTTATATCTCTGCGCGACCTCTCCAAGTACTGTTAAATTATGCTTGTCATGCGTGTCAATGTAACGGGCGAAAATATCCAGCTCCGATTCGGTGTTTTGAAGAAGCGGTCTTAGGGCCTCTCGCAGATCGCTCCGGTACGCGAGGAGGCGCTTGTATGAAGTATCCGCATCGGTCTTGATATCGCCCTCTTTATACGGAACGTAGGAAACCCGTACTTGCATTGCCGAGGCGACATCGTTCGCGACGCTCTCTCCCTGCTCGGCGGTGTACCCGCCTGATTTCTTGAGAGCAACATAAGTACCGACGAGCTGTCCCAAGGCCTCATTGCCGACGTTCGAGAAATCGTTCGGGTCGGGAGAGGTTGCGTTCGCGGATCCAGCCGGAGTGCTCGTACTGCCGGACTGCTCCTGCAAGAAGAGGGGTCTCTCCTCACCGCTCAAATACGCATTGACCGCGCGCACACCGGCATTTCCCGCTTGAAGTGTTCTGGTAGATTGCCAGCCGAACACCACCAGAAGCGCTGCCACAGAGACGGCGGCGCTTACAACGATGGGCGAGAACCCAGCTTCGCTGCGCATCATGTCCCGCCATAGCAAAACACACCCGCTCCTGTTCGCGTGTTCGTTTCCCACATGGAAATTATAACACTCACAATCAGCCAACAGCCCGCCGCCTGTAGAGAACAAGCTTTGTTTTCAGCTACGAGCTATCGGCTACTGGCTACAAGTTATTTGCATTGAACATGAACACGGAGCCCGCATCGCTTCCGGAAAATTTGACGCCATATGTTCCGAAAAATCTGGAAAGCGCCACGTAATTTTTCACGAATTCATCGGCAGACGCGTCATATGCGAGTACAGCATTCACCAGACCCTTGTCGTCCTGCGTTTTTGTGAGGTTCGCGAGCCCTTCTGCCACTGTTCCATATCCTTGCGCGAGCGCAGCATGAAGCGCCGACGCTTCTTTCGGCACATCGCCAGTGTTTGCCAGTTGTTGCGCGAGTTTTTCATAGTCTCTGGCGATGGAAAGCACCTTTTCTGCCTTGGTTTGGCTTGCTCGGTCGTCAAAGAAGTCCTTCAATATTTGAGGCATGTTTCTGTGCACGTTCTCGAACGATTGTATATGCGAGCCTATCCTGTTGCCGTAATCGAATATCGCCTGTTGCGCCGGGTTCCGCGCCGCCGCGGGCTCTGTAATACTTATAAGACCGCGCGGTATGAAAGAATAGGGGTCTAAGAATCCGGAATTGTCCGCCGCTGGAGTGATTTTCCCTGAAGGCAGGGTTGTTGGTTGCGGTATCGCACCGCCGTATGCATCCCGGACGGCGCTCCCGGAGTCCTCGGTGCTTACGCGGGACGCATTCAGAGGCAGAATGTATGAGAAAGGCGCACTATTCGTCACATCTTGCAAGAGACCGGGGGAAGTTTGCGGCGCGTCCTGCACGTTTTCGACCGGCGCGGCATTATATGGATACGTATCTGAGATCGTACCTGCTCCGCTCCATGCCGTAATAGCAGCGGGTGCATTCGCCGTTCTTCCTTGGAAGATTATGACACCGGCAAAAATGATGGAAGCAAAAAGCAAAGCCCAAAAATAAGGAGTTCGCATCCAAGCCATGTAGCACAGGTTATCGGTAATGTGTTGCGAGAGCAATGGTAGAATGTGCCAATGATCCGGCGCGCTGTGGCATCTGTATTACTGTGTGGGGCGCTCCTCCTCTCTGCTCCCGCTCCGGCATTGGCGTATCCATTCGGAGGACAAGCAAGCATCGTGCTCCCCTGTTTTAACGTGGCTATTCTAGCTATCATCGGTGCTCCTATAGACGGCTGGTATATATGGACTACGGCGACAGAAACATTCAACAACGGTCCGCCGACAAGTTCCGGACAATGGCTGCTCGGGCTCACGAGCATACCTTATATATGTCTCGTGTGGCCGGCACCCATCATCCTCGTGCCCGGCATGGCTATCTCAATGATGGGGTCGTCGCAATAGGGACTAGCCGCTAGCGGCTAAGGGTTTAGGTTTATTTCCAGTGGCTAAACATTAGTGGCTAATTCCTGCGCGAGTGATTTCCATTTTTCAAGCGGCACATCTTCTGCACGCGCTTTTTCCGGGATGCCGTACGATGAGAGCGCGGCCATGGCATTCTCTTTTCCGAATGAGACAGCGAGATTATTCGCGAGAAATTTCCGTTTCGATGCGAATCCGGCACGCACAACCTTGAAGAACGTTTCTTCTTCTGCGCCTGCCCCGTTAGAAGCATCGCTTCTAACGGGGTCTGTGAAGAAATCACGCGAGATATTAGTGATGGATAATATTGCGGAATCAACAGAGGGCGGCGGAGAGAAATTTCCTCGCGGAACATTTTTCACTATGCGCGGAGTCCCGAATGCTTTTACTGAAAGAGACAGAATGCTTTCGCGCTCGCTTATGATGCGTTTTGCGACTTCTTTTTGCACGAGAAGCGCCATCGCGCGTGGCTGGGCGCGCGCGGTCAGAAATTTCCGTATGATTTCTCCGGTTATGTAATAAGGAATATTTGCCGCGACGACATATTTACCTGCCTTGAGCTTGAGTTTCTCCGGTGTTACATCGCGGATATCGGCGGGAATGATGGTGAGCGCACCCGATGCTATTTCTTCCTCGAATGTTTCGTGCAAACGCGCGACAAGTCCCTCGTCTTTCTCGATTGCGAGCACCTTTTCAGACACCAACAGGAGTTCGCGGGTAAGGGCTCCTTTCCCCGGACCGATCTCGAGTATCGTCTCTCCTTCTCCTGCCTGGAACGCGCGCGCTAGCGCGCGCGCAGCCCACGGGGCTTTAAGAAAATGCTGTCCAAGCCTTGCCCCCACACCAACTTTGGCATTGCGTCTATTTCGCCTCATATATGTTTCTAGAAATCGAAAAGTGTTCCGTATCTGATTTGTTGATTCTTCTAAACTGCTTCCGCGAAATCATGCCAAGGTTGGTGATGGGGCGAGCTCCGGTCCTCATAATCATCTGATTATCCACTCGCTTTGGGTCGCTTCGGGCGTAGCGAATGAAATAAGCCGCGGGTCGATGTCCTCCAGGAATTCCGACGGTATGGTGTGCTCGCGCGAGCCGTATTTCATCCGTTCGTTCGCGAAGGACAGGAAGAGCCGCTTGCGCGCGCGAGTGACCGCGACATAAAAAAGCCGCCGCTCTTCTTCGGGGTCCTTCTTTTCATCTTCTCGCACTGAGGGAAACAGTCCCTGCTCAAGCCCTGTGACGAACACGGCGTCGAATTCAAGACCCTTTGACGCATGCGCCGTCATCAAAGATATCCCTCCGTCCTCCTTATCAAGAGAATCCTGGTCGCTCATAAGCGCCGCTTCTTCGAGCAGACGCTCTATTCCCTCGGGAGGTGCAGCGAAATCATAGCGAGTCGCGAGATTCACGAGCTCCCGGATGTTCTCCAGACGTTCATGTCCCGTTTCAGCATCTCCCTTGAACATTTTTTCCATTCCGCTCTCTTCCACTGCAAAACGCACGGCATCTGACGCTGGCAAAGTCGCAAGCGCGCCACCTATGTGCAGGAGCGTCTGTCGGAACGCGTTCACTTTCACGCGCGCCGCGGGCGCAAGTTCGCCCACTGCGCCGCTCATCATTCTCGCAAGCGTCACGGCGCCGATTCCGCGGGGCGGAACGCCCGCGATGCGCGCGAGGTTTATCTTGCTTTTGGGATTAAGCGCCGCGCGTAGGTATGAGAGAGCATCTTTCACTTCCTTGCGCTCGAAAAATCGCGTGCCGAGCACGCGATACGGGAGCCCGAACGAAAGAAGCGCCTCCTCTATCGCGCGTGATTGGAAATTTTCTCGGTACAGAACTGCTATCTCGCCTCCGGGCATGCCTTTCTCCATCAAGGCCTGCGCGGTCGTCGCGACGAACCACGCCTCGTCCGTTTCCGTCTGCGCGCCGTAAAGCGAGAGCGGCTCGCCCGCCGGGTTCAGGGTGAAAAGATGCTTCGCGGGCCGGCGCACGTTCTTTTCGATGACCGCGTTCGCCGCCGCGAGTATCGTACTCGAGCTTCGGTAGTTTTCTTCGAGAAGGACGACCTTCGTCCCAGGAAAAGTTTTCTCGAACGAGAGAAGATGTCCTATGTCGGCGCCCCGCCACGAGTACACGTTCTGGTCCACATCGCCTACCACGCAGATATTTTTCCGCTCGCCTGTGAGCAGCCGCGCTATCTCATACTGCGACTTGTTCGTGTCCTGGTATTCATCGATGGTGATGTGCGACCACCGGTCCTGCAGGAGCTTCAATGTCTCGGGCGAGTTTCTAAGCAGGTTCTGCGTGCGAAGAAGCAGGTCGTCGAAATCAAGCGCGTCTTCTTCCGCGAGCGCGGATTCGTAGAGCCGCCACACTTGCACCACGGCGCGCTCGCGGAACGTGCGGGCGCGCTTCTCATACTCATCGACAGATATCCCGTCGCCCTTCTCCCGCGATATGAGGGAAAGCGTCGCTCCCGGCTTCCAGTCCAGACCGAGTTTCTCGAGCGATTTTTTGATAGAACGGGTGCTGTCGTCCCTGTCCCAGATGGAAAAACCCCGCGATATCATGGCGCGCTCGTAGAATTCGCGCAAAAGCCGCACGCCGAGAGAATGAAAAGTGGCGACTAGCGGAAGCCCGCCAGTTTTCCCATTAAGCAGGGCCTGCACTCGCTCCCGCATCTCTCCCGCAGCCTTATTAGTGAAAGTCACTGCAAGGATGGAGCGCGGAGCAACTCCGCTCTCTATCAGGTGGGCTATCCGGTGGGTAATGGTCTTCGTCTTTCCAGCTCCCGCCCCTGCGACTATCAAAAGGGGCCCATCGGTATGCAAAACCGCCTCTTTTTGGCGCTCATTCAGGCCTTTTAGGTATTCCACTGAGGCACTATAACACGCAGAATTTTTCTCATAACCGAACCAAGAGGATTTTTTGGCTATATATCTGGGCGAAATGCCACTCTATTCCAGCCTCAGCGAGCTCGGGCGTCGCTCTTCTGCCGTGTCTCGCAGGCCGACGGGCCGAGAGGCAGCGCTGTGCGAGCACGTACAGACAGCGACGGCAGAAGAGCGACGCCAGGCGAGTCCAAAAGTTGACAAACCCGCTATCCACCCGCCGAATATAAACCCCGTTGACTAGATAGATGAGGCAGGTAGAGTGAAAGGGCACGGTGGCATGACCGTTTTTCCCTTTGTGGCATATCTTTCATTAAAGCAAGATATAGAGCCATAATTTGACCGAATTCTTATTCTGCCACCGGCTAAAGACGGCTTATAAGTGCTCAAAATAACGATCCTTTGGCGGATTCGCAGTCCGTGCACAAGGAGACATATCGGGGGGTCAAAACCGTGCGTACGGCGGTTTCTCTCATTTCCCTCCTACTCCTTGTCGGCTCTTTCTTTCCCGCGCAGGCAAAAGCGAGCATTTTGAGTGATTTCGGTGATTTTTTGGCTTCAATACTGAATATAAATGCAATACAGTATGAAACTATCGCAGAGATTGGCAACATTCAAACGATGGAGCTTTTGAAGCCAGCAATGAACATAGACCCCACTGCGGCGCGAGGCGGCGGCGACATCACCATAGTTGACGGCTCCGCCTTAATGCCCGAGGAAGGCCCTTCTGGCACGCTTGCCGATATTGAGAAACCGGAGAATCCGACAATCAGCGTCTATGTAGTGCGTTCCGGCGACACGCTCTCGGAAGTCGCCGATTTATTCGGCGTTTCATCCAATACGATTCTCTGGGCGAACGATATCCCGCGCGGTTCGGCTCTTCAGGTCGGCCAAACGCTCACAATTCTTCCGGTAACGGGAGTTAAGTATACGGTGAAAGCAGGCGACACGCTCTCCTCTATCGCCAAGCGCTTCGGGGGCGACGCAGGAGAAATCGCCAGCTTCAACGGTATCGAAGGCGCCGTGCTCGCTGTGGGAAATGAAATAATCATTCCAGATGGCGTAGTTTCAGCTCCCGCACAAACCAGTTCGGGATCCACGTACAACGCGGGTCCTATCGGCACTCTTTCTCAGATTGGTTATTACTTGCGGCCGCTCTCAAGTCTTTACCCGCGCACGCAGGGCATTCATGGGTACAACGGAGTCGACCTCGGAGCGCCGATAGGCACCCCTATCCTCGCTTCAGCAAGCGGCAACGTTATCGTGGCGAAGGAAGGCGGATGGAACGGCGGATACGGTAGTTATGTAGTAATCCAGCACGACAACGGTTCGCAGACGCTCTACAGTCACGCGTCGCGCGTCATCGTCTATGCAGGCGAGCGTATCATCCAAGGCCAGGTAATCGCCTATGTGGGCGCCACCGGCAAGGCAACCGGCTCCCATGTCCACTTTGAGATTAGAAATGGAATTAGAAATCCTTTTTAAGCCGCAACGCCTGCCTGCCGGCAGGCAGGGTACCCGCAACCCGTTCTAACCAGATTAATATAGTATGATGTTCGATTTTTGGAGACACCTTGCCTTGTTAATTCGTCAGCTCTCTTGAATCTTGCGGACTGCAAGTGTTCAAAGTCACGACATTTACAGGGAGTTTCTCTCTGTCATAATAGCGGCTGCAGCTCTTCGACAGCTTGTACCGTCAGAGAGCGGCGTTTCCAATTCTACCCAGAGGATACCATGAAAGAAACTCCGAATTCCCGACCCGCCCATGGGTCGGACACGGCCCCCGAGCAGTTTCCGAGTTTGGCAAGGTCCGCTCTGGACGGCCATGTTCCTCCGCCGGCACTGGACCTGCGGTTCCCAAGCTTATCTGGAGACCGTCGTCGCGTAGCAATTGAGCGCGACGATCAGAAGAGGCGGAAGGAAGCGGGTCGTCAACAAAAGGGCTCGTCGCGCAACGAAATTGCAGCGCTCGACCTCGGTCGCCGGGCGCGTGCGGACGAGAAAGAAGACGTGCCCAATGGGCGAGCCAGGGTCTCGGGCTGAATGTCTCCGACTGCACGAAAATACACCCCCACCCGTAAAGACCGGCTGGGGTGTATTGCTTTTATATATTAAATATCCAAAACACCACACTTTACAAAAAGCGCTTTCCCGTGCTACGTTAGCGGTTGGCAGCGCCAGAAAGGTCGTTGCACTATTAGCTAGCGGAAAAACCGCTAGGAAAGGAGGGGCGACCATGAGGTCACGGAAACCGCCGTAGGGCGGGAAATAGAGGACGGCGAGGCAAGCCATTTTCGAAAGGGGGAAACGCCATGCTAGCCCAACGATGCCCCGGCACACTACCACGCTGTTCGTGGATGTGTGCCGGGGCTCCCACTTTTTGTTCCCCGCCACCAAAGGTGCTACTGTACCGTCGGCAGCAAACAGCTGGCAAAACAACCTGAAAGGAGGTGAATCACCAGACCCTTGCCCAATACACAAAACTTTCTTCGTGTTGGGCGGGGTCGCATTAATTTGTCATTCCCCACGGTTGCGGACACCTTTCCAAAAAATATTTTCGCGTGCTATGCTGAAAATAGACCCACTCTTTTGAGGACGTAAAGGCGTCAGGAGCGGGACGACTTTTTGTTGGAGGTAGCATGAAACATTCTTTCGAACACCTGCGCACGCCAATGAGCGCCGCAGCAGATCTACGCGAGCTTCGCTCCAAGGCAGACGCCAGGACGAGCGCGGTGACGCGACAGCTGAGCGCCGCTCTGGCTGGACGCAATCCGGTCGCGGAAGGAGAACCTCCGCGGCCCAAGATCCAGGATTCGTCCATCAGGCCGACTGGCACGCTGTGCTAGAGATCTCGGATCGGCGGCGATAGGCCCTGCTTGCAGAAGTTTGCAAGCAGGGCCTAAGAATTTGTCCCCCGCCGCGAAAGTGCTATATTAAGGTAGCTGTGTCTAAGTTAAACATTGATGTCATCGTAGATCTCCAATACGGAGATTGCGGAAAGGGCAAGGTTGCGCACTTTCTGTGCAAGACGAAGAAATACTCGCATGTCCTCCGCTACAACGGCGGATGCAACGCGGGGCACACGATTTTTCATAAGGGAAAGAAGTTCATCACCCACCACATTCCGGCGGGGATATTTTTCGGCGTGCGCTCCGTCATCGGCTCCGGCTGCGTCCTAGACCCCGCTCAATTTTTCCGCGAATTGAAGATGCTCAAAGACGGCGGCATCGCAACGAAAGGAAAAATATTCATCGCGAAGAACACGCACATCATCACCGAGGCGCACAAGAAAGAAGACGGCGAGAACGGCAAGAAGATCGGAACGACCGGCCGCGGCAACGGCCCAGCGTATCGCGACAAGTACGGACGCACCGGATTGCGTGCCGAGCACGTGCGCGCGCTCAAGCCCTACCTCATCGATCTCTACAAGGAGTGGCATGGGGGCGGCACGTCCCGAGCGAAGTCGAGGGAAAATGTACATATTCTTGCGGAAGGCGCGCAGGGATTCGGCCTCGACATCGATTGGGGCGATTATCCGTTCGTGACATCGAGCCACTGCACTGTTGCGGGCGCGCTCTTGAACGGCCTCCCCGCTTCCGCCCTCGGCGATGTGTGGGGCATTGCGAAAATCTACGAAACGTACGTCGGCAGCAAGAAGTTCCAGCCCAAAGGTGCGCTCTTCGACAAAATCGGCGACATCGGCGAGGAGTTCGGCTCGACGACCGGCCGCCGCCGCCAATGCAATTGGATGAACATGCAAACTTTGGAGCGCGCCATCCGCATGAACGGCGTCACGCACATCGTTTTCAACAAGACCGACGTCCTGCGCGCGGTCGGCAAGTGGGCGGTCTACGACGGAAAAAAGAAAATCGAGTTCAAGGGCGAAAAGCCGATGCAGGATTTTGTCGTGAAGCGATTAAAGTCTCTCGGAATCCCCAGGGGGCGGGTGTATTTTTCGGAGTCGAAAGAGAGGATTTGATTCGGGAGGCGGTGCTATTGCAGAGCCCGGGCGAATTCTCCAGCGGAATTCGCCCTTAAGCTTCAGCGCGCGACGGCGCTTCGCGTCGACCAATCTCGCGCGCCTCCAGGGGCTCCGCAATAGCACCGCCCCCGCTCACTTTGGTTGGGAAGAGGAAGAGCGAAGACATGGTGTATAGTTAAATCACGATCATGCACAGTAAACGTTTTCACAATATATTCGATTTCGAGAATCGCAGCGCGAGTATCGGCGACCGAGAGGCCATGCGCAACCTCGTGCAGAAGATTGCTGATGCAGTCGACATGAAGATCCTTGAAGGGCCGATTATTGCGGAAGGAGTGCAGTCAAATCCTGGTCTTAGCGCGCTGGCTATTATCGATTTCTCGCATATATCGATTCATACGTTCACGAAATATAACGAAGCGCTCGTAGATGTTTTTTCATGCAAACAATACGATCGCGGGCGTGTTCTTAATGTGGTCAAAGAAGCACTGAGTACTCCGGAAACAAAAATACGTCAGCAGGAAGTTTGGTGGGGATAACGGACAACCACACCTCGCGCTACCGCGCTCGCTAGTCTCCGTCAGACACACCCCGAGGAGAGTTTCTTTGGGGTCGGGGTGGTTGATACGACCAGCGAGGTTACATTATCCGGTATGTGATAATATTTGTCTCCATGGATGCTCAAGATGAAGAATTAGAACTACAATATGCAACAGCCAGAGTAGCTGACGAGGAAGTGCTTCGCTACATAGAAATCAAGGAGGAAGCCCGCAAACTGTACGGTTCTTTTAAACCGGTGAAGTGTCCCGCATTGGGAAACCAACAGGTATCTTTTCCATCAGAAGGTTTTAATCACCTCATATACCGGATTCCTAAGCAGGAACGTCATCCGCGCGTACAAATAATGCGTTTTGAGCTTCTCACCAAGGCAAGGCAACTTCTGGAGCGGACGAACACTGTTCAGGAGTACGAGGATTATTTGGACCAAGTAATCGGATGGAAGTATAAGAAAAAGCAATTAATCAACACGAAGATCAGAGATTGGGGTTTTGTGGCAATAATCAATGGGTATCGAATCAAAGTGGTTGTCAGACAAGTCGGAGCCGGAGAGAAGCAATTTCTCAGTGTGATACCTGCATGGAGCACTAAATACTATCGAGATATCAAGATTGTCAGGAATACCAAGGGCAATGTCGCAGATTAACAAAAAACACCATCAAAATATGGTGTTTTTTGACGTGCTTGCTTTCGACACGCTTTCTTGGTCGATAGGCCTGACGGCCCAACAAGCACAGTTAAAGTATAGTCTATATACGGCAAGTTCTCAAGAATGCTTATGGACAGGTGTATAAAAGAAAAGGTCAGGGTTGCAACCCTCTATTCTCATGCGAACTTCCCGGCTACCCAGATTAATTCCTCTGGTAAATCTGCCTAAGTTGCTCTCTGGTTTTAGGGCCGACAATACCAAACCCAGGAGTACCCGCTGAGGCAATCGAGTACTTGATCTGAAACCGTTGGACGGCATTTTCTGTTAGATCTCCGAACAGTTCACTTTCATTGCCAGGAGATCCAAGTCCCGATATGGCAACTATCGTGGAGGCGTCGCTATTGAGAATTTGTTGTAGCAACTTAACATCGGGGCCTGAACTTCCTTTCGCTAAATCTCGTGTGATAGTGAAGACGCGACCTTGAGATTCCGCGGTTTCCTGAGTTGAGTTAGAATATCGATAAGAAAAAGAAGAGGGATCAAGAAAATTGCTCGGGAAAGGAGGATCAGTTGTGGGCTCAACTTTTCCAGCATTGTCAGTCGTTGGGAGTGCACCGCGTTGAGTCAGCAACTGGTTTGCCTGGCCTTTCCATACGTTGAAGTGCAGGTGAGAGCCGGGAATCTTTGCAACACATCCAACGAGATCTCCCACCTGGAGTTTCTGCCCAACTCTCACAATAGGGTCAATGTGCAGATATGACGTGCAATAATCTTTGCTCGCATGCTCCAAAACAACATAATGTGCCCAATCTTTCCCTAGATCCCCGGTTTTGCTAACCGTTCCGCTCGCAGCAGCCGCAACTTTCTCGCCAGCGGCGGCGGGAATATCTAGACCAGTATGCAACTTCTTTGTGTTTGCGCTCCATGGATCACCGAAACCCTGAACAACTCTGGTGAGTGTCTTCTTAAGAGGCCAGAGAAACGTAGGCATGCGCTCGTGATACACCTCAAAATAGAAACTCGATTGACGAATTATAGGATGCTAGAGAACTCGGGAGAGCATGGCGGGGGAGATTTTGGGGATGAGGGGCATGATTTCTGCGGAGGCGGCGGTAATCATGAGCCGAAGAGATTGTGATGCGTGTCAATATCGACGAATTCAACAGCTTTTTCAGCCAGATGTTTATAGATGGCTCGGAAGTCCCCGGTCACATTTATGCTCCGATACCCCTCGAGTGGTCCCTGCAATGCATGATTGTTGAGGAGCGGGTCATACGGGTCTGACAGGAAGACATCTCGGCGCTTCTTGAACTGCGCGCGTATTTTCTGCGGCAGTTTAGCGAACTGCTTTTCAAAATTCTTATGAAAGTAGACGATCATTTAAGCGCGTCGAGGTACCGATCCATTTCTTTCGTATCGGTGAATCCTGGCGACATATTTCGTCCCGCTCTGATATCGGCATCAATTTTTGCAAGCTTTTTCTCAAGTTTTTTGCTCATGCGGTATGATTTTTCCGTCTGGAACACGATACGCTCCTCTTGTGCGAACTGCCGAAGTCCCGAGTTGACGACCATTGAGAGCGGCACGCCTATTTTCTGCGCCACCTTCCGGGCCTTGTCGCGCACATCCTTGTCCACCTTCACGCTGATGACAGTTTTCATATAACCGAAGTATATACAATGGTTAAATGTCGTCAAGAAGGCCGGAATTACAGCGTGCTATTGAACTCGGGAGAGGATGGCGGGGGAGATTTTGGGGATGAGGGGCGTGATCTCTCTATTTAAACCACATTCTTACGTTCTTGAGAATGTGAGAATGTTCATGCCTCCCTCGCGCCCGGTCATCGTTTCCGCTTGGTCGCTGGCGGGGGGATGATAGCCAGGATTTATGTGCCAGATGAACGGATTGCATCCAAATCTTCACCCGACAATTTACCCCTGAGAGTTTGACGTCCTCTAAATACATTTGCCTTTACCGTCTTTTTATTTGAGCTCATTTCATCAGCGATTTCATCAGGCGTACTTCCCACGGCTGTTAGCTCTAGCGCCTGTCTCTGGCGAAGAGGAAGTCTCCCGATATCTTTTAGCGTTTTGTTCAGCAATCTGCGCGTGGCTAATATAGATTCCGGATTTTTGTCGGGGCTTTCAACACGAGCTATAAGACTCTCAACATCCTCAACGCCAACCTCTCGGCGCAAGTGCGGTTTACGAAAATGACTATTAAATTTATTCTTCAAGATCTTACGTGTCCAAGCACCCATATTCGTGCCAAGTTGGAATGTCTCCCTACTCTCTAACGCTTTGAGAAGGGTTTCTTGCACGAGTTCTTCCGCTACCACCGTACTATTCATAAGATTTCTTGTAAGCCACTTAGCTTGTTTCAAGAGTCCCGGACTGCACTTGGAAAGAACTCCCTCAAACGTCTCTCCGTTCGGCACAGACTCGCGCACCGGTCGGCGTTTGTTGAGGCCACCTTCCGAAGATTCTGACATACTGGCAGTATATCAAGCCTAGGCCCAGTGTAATAAGTAAACAGGCTCTAACGAAATCGTTAGAGCCTGGATACAATTTGAAATTAGATATTTTGTCAATATGTAATTTCAAATTGTATTGAAGGAGCAATGCGAGTATTACGACTCGCGGCGCGATAGCTTTCGCTATCTTTTTTATTCAGACCGATTTCGATCTGTCTGCGTATATTATTGTCCATTTCTTTGAAATTTGTCTTAAACGGTGTATGATTTAGATGTGGAATCGAGAATATGGCTCTAAACAAGCCGTTTTAGATACAGGATAATTGTCGAAAAATATGTACAAAAAGGCACTTATTGATGCGGGGCTGACCCAGAAGCAGGTCGACGTGTATATCGCCTGCTTGGAAGCCGGGCCTTCAAAAGTGCCGGAAATCGCGCGCGCGGCGCAAATCAAAAGAACGACCGCCTACGGAGTAATAGACGAGCTTGTAGCGATGGGCCTGATGCAGAGCAGCTACAAGGGAAAGAAGAAGCTCTACGAGGCGCAGGACCCGGCCATCATCCTATCCATGCTCGAAACAAAGAAGAAACGAGTGGCCGAGCTCCTGCCAGAGCTGTCTATGTTATTCGTTACGCATCACGTGCGCCCGAAAATCGCTTTTTTCGAGGGACGCGAGGGAGTGAGGAAGATTTACGACGACGTTCTTGAGTGCAAATCGAAACAGATAAAGCAAATCGCACGCGTGCGTCAGCACAATGAAGCCGTTGGCGACGCTTTCATCAAGGAATTCATCAGAAAGCGCATCGCGCGCGGCATCATGACGCGCGTTCTTCATCCGAAGTCGGGAGATCTCTACACGAATGAGCGCGGGATGGAAGACCCGAAGCTCAAACGACAGGTACGCTATCTGCCGCCGAATGTTTTCTATGCGGCTATGATAATGATATACGACAATAAAGTCGCCATGGTCTCCACCAAGGAAGAAAACTTCGGTTTCATCATCGAAAGCAAAGAATTTTCGAATACGCTCGGCGCGTACTTTGATTTTATGTGGGGGCTCGGCTCAAGAGAACCGGACTTCGGCGCTTAGCGCGCGCATCACAGCTCCCTCGCCCGGTATTGGAGAGCTTCGAGCATGTGCGAGGGCTCGATTGTTTCGCTTTCGGCCAAGTCGGCGACGGTGCGGGCGAGCTTGATGGTGCGATGATAGCCGCGAGGCGAGAGCTTGAGCGAACGGGCGGCACCGATGAGCGCGGCCTCGGCTTTTTGCGTGAGTTGCGCGAGTGTTTCTATTTGCTTCGGTTTCATATCGGCGTTCGTCCGCACGTTTTTCGCGTCCTTGAACCGCTCGCTCTGCCGCCCGCGCGCGGCTTCTATCCTTTTGCGCATCGCCTCCGATTCGCCGGTAGGTTTTCTCTTGTTCATGGCCATAGCTTCAGGCGCGATGTCGCCGACCGAGACCCACATATCAATGCGGTCGGCCACGGGGCCGGAAATTTTCCGGCGGTATTTTTCCACGAGGTGCGGCATGCATTCACAACGCGCGGTTCCCCAAAATCCGCATGGGCAGGGATTGAGCGCGGCAATCAACATAAAATTCGCGGGGAAAACCGATGAGCCCTTTGCGCGCGAGATGGAGACCACCTTATCTTCGAGCGGCTCGCGCAGCGCGTTCACGACGTCGCGGTGGAACTCCGGGAATTCGTCGAGGAACAAAACTCCGCGATGTGCGAGCGTTACCTCTCCAGGCCGCGGGCTTGAGCCGCCGCCTATGAGTGACGCGTATGAAGAGGTGTGATGAGGACTGCGGAACGGCGGATGCTCCACGGCGCGGCCTCCCGATGCTCCCGCGAGCGAGTGAATGGTCGTGACCTCTATGGTTTCCTCCAAAGAAAGTTCCGGCAGAAGCGCGGTCGCCGCGCGGGCGAGCATCGTCTTGCCTGTTCCCGGCGGGCCGTAGAGCGCGATGTTGTGCCGTCCAGCCGCGGCGATTTCCAATCCGCGCTTAGCACTCTCCTGCCCGCGGATATCGTCTAATATCGGCCCTTCGTACTCTTGCGCCCCCTTATTTTTTCGTCCGCTGCGCGCATGAGGCGCAAGCGCATCTCTCGCGTCGCCCGCGAGATGCGCAAGTATTTCTTCCAGAGTGCGCACTCCGAATATAGAGAGGCCATCCACGAGCGAGGCCTCCTCGACATTCTCTTCCGGGACGAAAAGCTCCGTGAATCCGGCGTCGCGCGCCGCGATAGCAATCGAAAGGGCGCCGAGAATGCCGCGTATCGTGCCGTCGAGCGCCAATTCTCCGGCAAAAAGTTTTCCCTCCGGACTGAATCGCGCCTGTTCGGAGGCGAGCATGAACGAAAGCGCCATCGGGAGGTCGAACGCGCCGCCTTCTTTCTTCAAGGTCGCCGGCGCCAGCGAGATTATTATTTTCTTGTTGCTCCTTTTCGGCGATTCAAACCCGCTGTTCTTGATGGCCGACGCGATGCGGTCTTTCGCTTCCTCGACCGATTTGTCCGGGAGCCCGACGATGGAGAACGCATGCAGTCCCTTAGTGATGTCGCTCTCGACGGCGACGATGTGCGCGTGCGGGAGTGCGGGCTGTGCGCCGAACACACGCGCGAAGCCGGAGGCGATTGCCTGCTTTTTGGTCACGAAGATATTGTACTACGAACTCCTATGACGGAGCAGCGCTAAACAGCGCTTTTCACTACCGGGCGTGCGCGATGCACGTCTGTGCCGCAGGATTCGCTCGCAATCGTTCGGTCGATATCGCTTCGCCGCATACCTCGCACGCGCCGTAAGAGCCATTTTCCATTTTCTGGAGCGCATGGGTGATTTCCTTGTGTCTTTTTTCGAGTTCTTCCACGAGAGGCACGTTCGTAGCCAGCTCTTCCATCTGGTCCGCCGCGTCGTTCGGGTCGGGCTCCTCGCCTTCCAAGCCACCGGTCGTTCCCTGCCAGTCCCCGGTTTCGGGCGTGGCGCGTCCGTGCGAAGCCAGCTCCTCCTCAAGCGTCTCTCGTTCGGCGTCAAGCACTGCCCGGAATGCGTTCAGGTCATTCTTATTCATCCCGTTAGAAATAGGACGCGGACTAATAAAGTCG
>MFLP01000037.1:770-14619 GCA_001781555.1 Candidatus Kaiserbacteria bacterium RIFCSPHIGHO2_12_FULL_53_13 | reverse complement strand
CACAATAAAGATACCATTCTCATCTGGGCTCATCTCGGATTTAATAACATGCCGCTCAACAGCGCCACGCTGAGCGATTATCTCTTGCGATATCCACATTTGTATTTTGATACGGCCGGGATCCAGAACATGCAACAAGACCCCGCGCCGCAGGCCAATTCCAATTGGTGGATGCTCACAAGCCAAGCTGATAATGGTCAACTGAACAAGGAGTGGAGGCAGTTCTTCGAAACGTGGAACTCCCGTATCTTGTTCGGTTCAGACGCGGGAGGGGGCGGAAATGGCCTGGAGAGATGGCAGAACTACGCGGGCAATGCAGTGAACGGTGCCACGCCTGACGCCGTTGGACACTGGAGGAATCTCCTTTCCAACTTGGACTCCAACTCTGCTCGCAACATCCTAAGCGCTAATGCCAAAGAGCTCTTTTTGAAGAAGCAAAAGCCTGCATACGATTATTCGGTTTCGTCAGGCGGTAAGTGTTACTCCATTTCTGTACGTTCCGAATCCTCCGTTTCGGCTTTGACGTTCGACCCGAGTACCCGCGCAATTACCTTTACCGTTGCCAACTCCAACGGGACGACGGGCAATGCTGTAGTAACCATACCAATAGCGCTCGGTAAAAACTTCACAGCTTCTGTAGATGGAAAGAGCGTGAAGTCTCAATCGACCTCAAGCTCTACCAACACTACTGTAAGTCTTGAATATGCCGGCGGCATACGAGCGATTACTCTCACCACGCCAAGCACACCCTAATAAGTGGTCCTATTAAGATTGCAAGGGTGGAATATCAGTTCTCGCCCTATGGCCGGTATCAAGATCTTTCATGGTCTTGCACTCACAATACCCTTAACGCAGGCGCGCTAGAAAATCTTGGCCCTATGAAAGTTCCCTACGAATGCGGACGCCTGCCAAACATCGGGAGAATGAAGCGGTCAAGACCCCAGTAGCCCGCCGTGCGCCACGCGAGCATGAGGAGGATGCCTGCAACAAAGAGGTAGGGGTTTATCGAGACCGAGCCGGCGAGCATGAAATTGAAATTCATGAACGAACCAAAGAACGCCGAGATGCCGACGAGGAATCCGAGGATAAGAGCCACGCCTACCAAGACCTCGCCCCACGCTACGAGATTCGAAAGGAGAACTGGATTCGCGAGAATAGCATTCTCCAAGAACACCGCGTACCAGCTTTGCACATCCGGGTGACAGGCCGCTGGCGCAGGCGCGCAAAATTCTGCCGTCTTCTTAAGAGCTCCCTGCACGAAACCAGT
Organism: Candidatus Kaiserbacteria bacterium RIFCSPHIGHO2_12_FULL_53_13; assembly: GCA_001781555.1. Lineage (GTDB taxonomy): Bacteria > Patescibacteriota > Minisyncoccia > Phycocordibacterales > UBA2100 > UBA10103. The sequence continues at coordinate 13,352 of MFLP01000037.1, read as the reverse complement.
GAGCGCGGCGCCGGATGAGTCCCCCACCCACGCCGGATTTTGTATCTTCTCCAATCCGGCTTCAAGCCATATCCATCCGACGTACACGCGCACGACAAACCACATGATAGAACTCCTCGTGCTCGTAAAAAAGAAGTGCGGATAAACTGATTCTTCTCTGGTGTAGCTAGTCATAGACAGCGAAAGACTGGTAAGTCCAGTATCTAACAGAACACGGCCCTTGTAGAGCCTCTGCTGTGTATATCTACACGCGCCTAGAGTTTCAGACGATAGACGTTCGTCTCCTTTCGCACAAATCCGAGTTTTTGATACAGCTTGTTCGCAGCGACGCGCGCAGAACGACTTGTAAGGTGAAGAGACTCTATTTTTTGCTTGCGAGCCTCCTTGATGAGCACGCGCATGACTTTTTCTCCCAAGCCCTGCCCTCGGTAGGCGCTGTCTACTACCACATCTTCAATGTGCCCGATCTTGCCAGATAATTTCGCTATAACGTACAAACTGCCGAAACCGACGATATGCTTGCCATCCTGTGCGACGATAATTATCGTTCGTTCGTTCCCAACGATGTTGCGAAGTTCGGCAATAGTTCCCTTCTGCCCCTCTCGGTGCGGGCGAAGCTGCGGAAGCAGGTTGTGCAGATCCTTGAGCCCTTCTTTTGTTGCGTGACGCAGTCGTGTGATCTTCATATCTTATTTCTTTCCCTTGCGCACGAAGAGCAATTCTTCAGGAAGTCGGAATAATCCCTCGTCGTGAAGTTTTTGCTCGATAAAGTGCGAGATGAATCCGACACTGCGTGGGATTATGAAAAGCGCATTGAAAAATTCTGCCTCTACGAGTTCCGCAAGTTCTTCATGCGAATATCTTTCGCATTCTTTCAAGATATCCAGAAAAAGCGCGGCAATCGCGCCGTCAACATTCAATATCAATTTGCCGTTTTTCCCGCTGGTTATTTTTTCAACTTCGCGCGCAAAATCATAGTGCGGATGTTTCTTAAGGAGTATCGCGAACTGCGCGAGCGCCGCAACGCGCGGATCGGGAACGCCGACGCGGTATTTGCGGTGTCCGATACCGGAGATAAGCGCACCCGAGCGCGCCCATTCTTCGACAAAATCTGCAGCGCTCTTTTTTGACGCCACGCCAGAAAGCCACGCGCGCGCCGATTCGTTAACGGCACCGCCGAAGCGCGGCCCCACCGTGAGGAGTCCGGCAGCAAGCGAGGAAACCATGTCTTTGCCGGCGCGCGCGGTCACCATCGTGTTCACTGCGCCGGAGACGGCCCCGCCGTGGTCTATCAGGAGTTCAAAAGTATTCTCCGCAAATGCGGCCGTCGTCGGCGAAACAGCGCATCCCAAGAGCGCCTTGAGAGCGCTTGAGGCAAATGAATTCTCTCCGCGGCGCGCAAGTTTCCCGCGCTTAACGAATGCCGGTATCTCGGATTGGTCGACGATTTCCCGCGTCGAAAGAATGCTTGGCGTGCGGTTCATAATCGTTTCAATATCGGCCACTGTATCACGAACGGCACTACGCGGAAGCTCCGCTATCGCCTGCAGGAATTCCGTGAATGTTGCGGGCGAGATCGCTCCTGCTTTTACGAGCGCCTCTCGCTTCGCACGGGCGCTTTCATCGGGGCGATGCACGAGGGCCTTCGCATGTCCGAATTGCATGTGCTCGTCGAATGCCTCGTCTATGATGCCCGCCACGTAGGCAACAACCGGTTTCGTGAATCTTTTCTTTTTCAAGAGTTCCGCGATCTCGTACTCATCGGAGCCGCCGAGTTCCCCGAAGTAGACGAGCGCTTTGGTCTGCGCGTCCGCCTGCGCGAGCGCGAGCACGTCGGAAAGCGAGGTCACGGGAAATCTGTCTCCACCGATGCAGATGGAAAATGACACGTGATGCCCTGAGGCCGCAACGGCGCGGATGAGCTCGTTCGTCATTCCGCCAGAAGTCGAGACGACCGCGATCGAGCCGGGAATCTTGAATTTCCCCGCCTCTATCTGCGTCAGATCGATCCCGCCGATCGCGCCCAACTTGAGCGCGCCCGATATGAGGATGCCGACGCCGGAAGGCCCTGCTATTAATTTCGTGCGCCCGTATCGCCTGATGAGTTCCGTCGCGTGCGCTTCCGGAACATTTTCGGCGAAGATGTGTCCCCCAAGCGCTTGCGGAAATGCCTCAAAGAAACGTACGGATGAATCAAACGCGCGCCTGCCGGATTGCAGATTGAGCATCCACCGCACGCGTTTCTTGATATCCGCGGGAACATGTTCAATGTCCTTGAAGCACGGGACGATGACCTCGCGCGCGCCGAAAAAACACTTATGCGCCTTGCGGTTTCCCGTGATGATGCACTGGAGCGATGGTTTCTTCTTCCCGGAAAGAAAATCAAAATCAAGAATAGACTGGATTATTGCCGGATGGTTGCCTATCGCGATGATACCGTCCTCGCCATTCCGGGTTTTCTCAAGAATTTTCAACATACGGTTGGAATGGCTTCGTCTATCGCCCTCGTGATGACCGCGTCAGAGCCGTAGACTGCGCCGAGAAGTTTCTCGCGTTTAAGGAATTCTCTCATGAGGCCGAGGCCTGCCGCTTCGTTGGGACCCCCGCGCCGCACGAATACTTTCACTTTGTTTTTTCGCAATTCGACGACTTTTTCAGATAATGCATCTATGATGCCGAGGAACGTCTTCTTCACATCGGTAAAGTTAGCGACAGGACCAGCGATGACGAGCGCTTTGCGCTTCGCTTTCGAATGAAGGAGCAGACCGATTACTTCTTTCGCATAGAGATACGTCTCCTCGCGCGTGGGTCCACCGCTGTACTCGCCGTAGTTCCCGATGAGTTTCCCCGCGCCCGTGAGTTCCGCATGGTCGGCGATGACGATACTGCCGCCTCCAGCGGACAACAGGAAAAAAATCCCACCATTCTTGTTTAAAACTGAAAGTTTCAGAGATGCGGGGGTCGTCGCGTCAAGCGCTTTCACGCGTTCTTCGGCCGGGTGCCGCGATTTCGTTTCCACGATATCCGATTCGCTCCACACGCGCGTGAAAAATGCACCCGCGCTGTCAACGAGCGCCGCCGCGTCCAAAAGATATGCCTCATTCTTGCGAACGACGAGTGGATTCACCTCAAGGAACGCGAAGAAATTCGCATTAAATGTTTCTAGGAGATGCGAGAGGAATGATTCGGGAATCTTCGTCGCATGCACGAGCTTTTTCACGTCGGCGGGCTCGCGCACGACGAACACCTTCACCGCTTCTGGATGCGCTTCCACATCAATGCCGCCATTGTGCGCATGGAGAACCCTGATACCCTCACGTACGCGCTCAAGCGAAAGATACTGCTCCTCGTTCTCTTTGTGCGGCACGAACGGCTCGACGATGAATCGCGAGAACCCTTTTTTCTTCCACGAATTGAGCGCGGCCACGAGTTTCGAGCGTGAGCCGATCGCGACCAGTCCCTGCTTGAAGCGCTTCTTCACGCCCTGGTCTACCTTTGCGACCCATTGGCCCGTTAAGCGGCCTGGAAGCTTCACGCCGCCCTGCAATTCGAGTCCGCGATAGGCATTTCCGAGGATGAGCTTTTTGGCCCTGTATTCGCTTATTTTTACACGTGCCATATGGGAGAATAGGTGTGGCCAATACTACTCCCGAACTCAATCGGGGACAATTCAGCGAAACTCGGGCGAAAATTTTGGGTGTATGCCATTCTTATCGCAAGCTTCCGGAACCTTTCGAGAAATGGTATAGTTCTCCAACTGCATCAAGCAACATTTTAGGATGGGATTTACAAAATACACTTCGCAAAAGGAGAAAGAGCGCGTTCGGATGAACGAGGGTATACGCGCGCGCGAGGTGCGCGTAATCGGGCCAGAAAGCGAGAATTTCGGCGTCATGCAGATACAAGATGCGCTCGCGAAAGCGCGGGAATTGGGCCTTGACCTCATAGAGATATCCCCGAATGCCAATCCACCGGTAGCCAAGATAACCGATTACGGCAAGTTCAAGTACGAACAGAAGAAAAAGGAGAAGGATGTGAAGGCGAAAGCGCATGTGACGGAGACGAAAGTCACTCAGGTGAAGATAGGCACCTCCGAACGCGACATGCATATAAAGGCATCAAAGGCGGCCATATGGCTCCGGGAGGGCCACCGCGTGAAGATCGACCTTTTCCTGTGGGGCAGGTACAAATACATGGAGTTCAACTTCCTCAAGGAGCGGCTTGAGAGATTCCTTGCAATCATCCCAGAATCATATAAAATCGCGGACGAGATCAGAAAGAGCCCAAAAGGCCTCTCGGTCGTTATTGAGCATGATGGCGGCGCAAAACCGTTATCCGGCCGGGCAAGTAATAAGGCAGTTAACTCTGCTAAAGCCCCGGTAAATGTGAACGTTTTGGCGGATAGGCCAGCGAAGAAAGAACAGAAAGTTGAGGGATCATCAATAGAAAAGTCCGTAGCACACGAACAATATGAAGACCAATAAATCATACACGAAACGCCTCCGGCTCACGCGTCGGGGCAAGATAGTTGCGCGAGCGCCAGGCCAGAATCACTTCAACGCGAAGCGCACCGGCAGTGAGCGAATGCGCCATAAACGAGCTGGTTCAATGGAAATGACTCTAAAAAACAGAAGCAGATTTCTGAGTTAAGTTGTTTCTGCATCTATAACCTATTCTTTATGTCCCGAGTTAAGCGTGGTGTAACAAAAAATAAGAGCCGCCGTAATCTGCTTCTGCAGGTTAAGGGCTATCGTTTCGGACGTTCTACAAAAGAGCGCGTGGCGAATGAAGCGATATCGCATGCCGGCGCTTATGCATTCAAGCACCGCCGGGCAAAGAAACGCGAGTTCCGAAACCTTTGGACACTGCGGATAAACGCGGCAAGCCGCACCTCCGGTATTTCATATTCAAAATTCATCGGTGCGTTGAAAAAGAAAAGTATCGCACTCGACCGCAAATCGCTATCGGCACTCGCAAAAGATTACCCAGAGGCATTCTCCAGGCTCACAGAACAATTAAAGAATTAGCGCCGACGCAGTCGGCGCGAGGATTCGTTTTGCCTAAAGTATTACATCGGCATCTTTCCCCGTGCTGCTCCATACGTCGTGGTTGTTGTATACGGGATTTGTCTCCTTCTTATCTTTCATAACCATCTCAATAAGACGCTCGACAAGCGCTTTCGGGTCCGAATCGAAGATTATCTTGTCATTCGGACGATGTGCTGATTTTAGAAAATGCGCCAGAAGCTCGTCCGTATCCCATGACCCTTCGAGTATCCCGAGCGGGCGACGGTCTTCAAAAGCTATGGAGAATTCATTGAGAGTTCCTATGCGCCCGCATCCGATGACAACGGCATCCGAGGAACGTATGAGGAGCAGGTCACGCCCCACATAGCCGAATCCGGTATACACGATGATATCCATGTATTCGATCGGCAATTTGTATGTCTCCACGTGCTCGCGCTCGGTGGACGCTGGAGAGAAGCCGATGGAAAATCCGCGCTCATCTTTCGCGCCCATCGCAGCGTAAAGCGGGAAGCCCGTAGTTGCGCCCGTCGTTATTATCCCGCCTTGCTTTGCGATCTCGCGCCCGACTTCTTTTGCTTTGTCGAATGCATCGAGGCCGCAGTAGCCAGTGTCCGCCGCTCCCGATACGCAAACTTTCACTACTCCGAAACCGGAAGGCAATCTGCAAAAATTGCGCGGCATGGCGGTATGATTCGGATGCAAAACGCGATCATGAGACATATACGCCATAAATATAGCACACGAACGAGAACGCGCCCCGGAAAATTACCAATCGATCAGGAAAGACTGTCCCGCTTCCGGAACAGATGCCTCGACTCCCAGAAAGTCTCTTGCACGCTGTGCAAGAAATAGAGATGCTTTCGGCTCCCCCATTACGACGAACACCCGTTCAAGCGACTCAGCCGTCTTTTCTATAAATCGCAGAAGCTGGTCCCGGTCTGCATGCCCGGAATATCCTGAAAGTGTGTCGACGGATGCGCGTATACGAACATGCGCGTGATCTATCTCGACTCTTTTTTCTCCGTCTTGAATACGCCTGCCTAAAGACCCGGGCGACTGGTAGCCGACGAAGAGGATAGCGGCCTTCCTGTCGTCCAAATAACGCTTTTCATGCTCGCGTATCCGCCCGCCGTGGGACATGCCGGCCCCCGCGATGATTATTTTGGGATTCGGAGCATTATGAATTTTCAGTGATTCCTTCACCTGCGCGGTCAATGCGAGCCCGGGAAAGGAGAAAGGGTCGTCGTCGCTTGTGAAGTGTCCACGCGCGACCGGATTCAGCAAGTTCGCATAGCGACGGTAAACATCCGTGACGCGAATGGCAAGCGGGGCGTCCAGATAGACCGGGATTTTCGGCATTGAGCCGTCTTCGATCATGCCGTTCAACTCAAAAAGCAATATCTGAGTACGCTCGATAGAAAAAGACGGGATAAGAAGAACGCCGCCCCGTCGGCGCGTCTCTTCCACCGCCTCGCGCAGGTGCTCTCGCCGCTTTTCTCTCTCTTCATGTACGCGGTCTCCGTATACGCTATCAATCACGACATAATTAGCTCCCTCCGAGCTTTCGATATCGTTCAAAAGCGGTTCCGGAGAATTGCCCAGGTCTCCGGTAAATATTATCGTGCGCTCCCCGCGCTTTAATTTGGCCATTGCAGAGCCGAGAATGTGCCCGGCATCAAGAAATTCCGCCTTCGCATCTCCTATGCTGAACGACTCGTGATATTCGTGCACTTGCCACAAGGAAAGCGCGCGCGCGACATCTTCTTCCTCGTAGAGCATGCCGAACTGGCGCGTTTCGGCACTCTCTTTCATGATAGAGAGGGCGTCCTCGAACATAATAGCGGAAATCTCCTTTGTCGCTGGAGTTGAGTATATCGGGCTTCTGAACCCGTCGCGTACTAACTTCGGAACACGACCGATATGGTCCATATGCGCGTGAGTTACGACAAGCGCGTCAATCGTTTTCGGATCGTAAGGGAAGGCGTCGTAGTTTTGCGGATCGGCGATCTGTTCGCGCTCGCGTATTCCACAATCGATAAGGATTCTCCCGCCAGCAGGCGGATTCCCTGCATCAAGGAGGAAATTCGCTCCCGTTACAGTCCCTGCGCCTCCGTAAAAAGTAAGTTGTGCGGTCACGGTAATGGTCTGGAAATTAATCTCGCCAGATACACCCCAGAAATGCCTCCGATGATATCCACGGAGAGATCTTTTATCGTGTCCAAAATATCGGCAGGAAATTGTGTGACACCCATAGCGGCCTCAAATAATTCCCATACGACACCGATAACGAGCGCAACGCCAACGCAGAAAACGGGTGTGAGCATTTTCTGACGGAGTGTAAGGATCCATGCAGCAAAGAGCGCTGCCCAGATGCCAGCGATTAAATGCGTCAGAATATCAAACCAATGGAAGCGCCAGTATAAGAAATAGATAAAGCCGAGATTGTGCAGAACGGCAAGGATCGCGACAATCCCTAATTGAGCGAAGAGAAGATTGCGCCGGGGCATGCGGAGCATTCTAGCATCCGCGCGAGAAGTAAAAGTACACAAAAACCCCGCGGATGCGGAGTTGTTGTGTGCGGCAGGCACGGCAAGCCTGGGTGTTACCAGGTGGGTGCTCTCAGCATTCACACGCAAGCGCATGAAGCGATTCGAGCTCCCTAAGTTTTACCAGCAGGTGTTATACCTGTCGCTGATGTTCAGTATATCACTCTCAAATAATGTGCAAGCGGCGTTAGCTGTGTATTACAGTATTGGAAGCTTCTTCCCAGCTTTAGCGAGCGCCCCTTTACTCATCCATCCCGTACCGTTTATACGTGTGTATAACGGCTTTCCCGAACCAGTGTTTGATCTCATGCTCCGCTTCGGCGGCAGTCTCGGACGCGTGGAGTATATTGGCGACAGCGCGTTTCTCGGCGTTGGCAATGGCGGGCGAATCGATTGAGAAATCGCCGCGGATAGTCCCCATGTCGGCGGCGTACGGAAGCGTCGGGCCCGCGATCTTGCGCACCATGTCCACCGCGTGCACGCCCTGCACCACCATGCGAACCAACGGCGCCGAGGTCATATAGTCGATGACCCAGCCGCGCACCATTTTTCCTATTTCTTTCGAGTCATCGGTGCCGAGTGACGATTTCGGGTCAAGCCCGTATTTCTCATACGTCGAGAGTGTCTTGTGACCGAGCCTCTCTATCCATGCCATATCCTTCGGATAGTGATCGTCTATCATCTGGCGAGTCGGCTGGAACATCTCCAAAGCGACGATCTTCAGGTCGCGTTGTTCGAAACGGCTGATGACCTCGCCGATGAGACCTTTCTTCACGCCGTCTGGCTTGATAAGCACGAATGTCTTCTCCTGTTTCAAATGTTGCATATGGATATTTTATGCGCGGAGTATACCGCATAGGGCGGGAAAACGGAAGCGATAAGACATTTGATATTACAATTACTGATACACCGGTGCCGGTACATCAGGCTCGATCGGTGTCGCGAACTTGCGGCGGATCTCGGCCTCTACCTCTTCCCTGTCGCGTCCGAATGTGCGATACGATAGCTCTTTGAGCGCGGTAATCGTGCTGTAATCCATTTTCGGGAGATCCACGGTTTGGATAGTAAAAGGTCGTGCGGGAACGCCGTTCACGAGGAGCGACAGTACCGCGTTCCTGTTCGGGAGATTCTCAAGATCGGGCGCGGTAAAGGTTGGCTCGAACTGCTTCGCGAGGAACTCCGCATCGGTCGTGCCAACGCGGAACGCCGCTTTCGTGCCCACGTTGCCGATGACCGAATCCCGGATTTTCTCCTCCAATTGCGCGATGAACTGGTGCGCGATGATGAGCGAGAGCTTGTATTTGCGGGCTTCGGATAGGATCGTTCCTATCGAAGGGGTCGCAAAGTTCTGGAACTCGTCGATGTAGAGGTAGAAGACCGGAAGCTCCCCGCGCGTATCGACGCGCGAGAACGCTGCCTGGAGGAACTTCGAGACGAGGACGAGGCCGAGGAGCGCCGTGTTGCGATCGCCCAAGCGTCCCTTGGAGAGATTCGCGATGAAAATCTTCTTCTTGTCCATTATCTCGCGGAAGTCGAATGACGAGTGCTCTTGGCTAACGATAGGACGTATGATGTCGTTCGTTAGGAAAACATCGAACTTGCTCGTGATGTAGGGCGCGACGTTCTCTAGCGATGGGTCGCCCTGGGCGGCTTCCGCGATCTTGCGCCAGAACTGCACTATTATCGGGTTCTTGCAGCGCGATAGCTTCAAATTGCGGAATTCGGTGTCGGCGAACACGCGCGGGATCTCGACGAATGTGCTCCCGCTATCCGGGTCCTCGACTACCAGCTGAACGGCATTCCTATAGTACTGCTCGAACATCGGGCCGAAGGCTTCCGGCACGTCGGCGTAGAGCTTGCGAAAAATGCCGTACACTTCGTCCACGACGAACGTCTTCATCTCTGGTCTAGAGCGGTCATATTCAAGCATATTGAGGCCCATGGGCCGCGCCGTGTAGGCGGGGTCAAAGTAAATAACATCGCCCGCGCGCTCCGGAGGCACTGACGCGAGTATGTCCTCGATGTCATTTCCGTGCGGATCTATGAACGCGACTCCTTCCCCATTCTTTATGTCCTGAATTATCATATTCTTTATGAGCCCGGTCTTTCCTGTGCCCGTCTGCCCGATGACGTAGCAGTGGCGCAGGCGGTCGTTCGCTCCAAAATGCACTTCCGTCTCCGTGGCTCCGTAACGGTTGATGCCGATAGTGATGCCTTTCGAGGATATCTCGACTGGCGCTGGCGCTTGTTTTGCGAACGAGCGCTTCAGTTCGCGCGAGGTCGTCACGCGTTCGGCGGTGAAGTGGAACATGGTCGCTATCTCGGCCAGGCTCAAGGGAATCGCTATTCCCGAATCAAATGTGCGGAACGTGAAATCGCGCAAAAAATCCCGGATACTCCAGCTTGAAACTTCCTTGAAGATAAGGCGATTGCCTTTGGAATCATCGTATTGATTGAACGGCGCTATCAAGTTCTTCAGAAGTTCCTCCGCACGCTTCTTATCCGTGGCCGAAGCCGCGAGCCGTATGACGACCGGCGTTATCCGGCTCTTCACTTTGCGCCCTATCGCTTCCGTAGCCACCTGGTCAGATGCGCGCCTAAACTCCCTTTCTTTATCCTCCTTGTATTTTCTCGGCATGAACACCGCCTTGCTCACGTCATAAATGACTTCGCCGATAATGGTCTCGGGGACTCTGAGAGCTTTCGAGAGCGGACGGCCTTTCTCTATTGCGCGCAACATCTTTTTATAATGCTTGTTGTATCGGTCGCCTTCCGTGCCAACAATGAATTGGACCGCCGCCCCTTCGCCATGCTTGGCTAACTTCGCGAAAGAGGCGAGAAGGACGTTCAGAGGATCGTGCTCGAACGTTTCGTACGTTTTGAGAGGGAACGCAGGGTGTTCGGCGAGACGAGCGACGGCGCCCGCGCTTTCTCCTTTGTAATTGAAAATGTTGTAATCGCCGCGACACTCCGAAATGCGCGCGTTCGGAAAGACCGATGATATCAGCCGTTCGGCGAGCGTCTGTTTGGCGCGGGGCACAGCCAGATAAAGCGATGCTTCCTCCGTTCCCTCGCCAACGGCGATCTCCAACGAAAATCCTTCGTCTTTGCCGATAAGCGACATGAGTCCTGCATACAATTGCTCCGAAGAAGCGAGTATCTGTTCCAGCTTCTGCCCCTGCTCTTTGTCTTTTTCCCCGTGCGCCTGCGGCTGTATCTCGAAAAGAACCATGTGAAGAGCGCGCTTCACTTTTTCGGGCGGCGGAAAACCTTTCTCTGGCAGGCCTTCGGCAATGTACCTCACGAGAACACGATGCAGATCGTCCTCCAAATGCGCGTCCTTCATCCGCGAAACAACAGAGAGGGCGTTGCGAACTCCCCTCGTCGCCACGATCTTTAAAAGTCCATCCATCTGCGTGTCGTGCTCTTCCGGCTCAAGTTTCAAAACATGCCGGAGTGTCTCGTGTTCCGGCATGACGACATCCTCGTGGAGCACTGCCGACGCGGGCGTTGAGCTATACTCCGCTATTTCGCGCTTCGCGATGCGGTCGCTTTCAAATTGATTTTTGGGAGTATCAAGTTCTTTCTCCTTCTCGCGTACTCGTTCGCGCAAGTACGCAAGCTCCTCTTCTGATGATTTGAATTTTTCCACGGGGCGCACGATGCGCTCCGCAAGAATACGGGGTTCCATTCAGAAATTATACCATCACTGTATCAATGCTTTCGCCCCGATATCGCGCCGAAACTGCATGCCCTTGAAATTAATGCGTCCGACTGCCTCGTAGGCGCTGCCAAGCGCCTGTTGTAATGTATCGCCCACGGCCGAGACTCCGAGAACGCGTCCGCCAGTGGTCACCAGTTGTCCTTTCTCGACTTTTGTGCCTGCATGAAATACAACAACACCTTCTATCTTCTCTGCTTCCTCTATGCCGGTTATGGGAAATCCTTTTTCGTATGCATCAGGATAGCCGCCTGAGGCAATAACGATATTCACGGCAAATCCTCTATTCCATTTTACAAAGGAGCCGAGACCATCAAGCTTTTGGTCTATACATGCTTCAAGCAGGTCCAAAAGGTCGCTTCCGAGCAGGCGCATGTAGACCTGCGCTTCTGGATCGCCAAAGCGCGCGTTAAACTCCAATACTTTTGGCCCCTCCACGGTCATCTTTATACCGGGGAAGAGCAGGCCGGTGAACAGCGTGCCGCTCTTTTTCATCGTCTCAAGCGTTGGCCGTAGGACCGAATATTCTATATTTTGCATCATCTCGGGTGTCATCCACGGGACCGGCGCTATCGTTCCCATGCCCCCGGTGTTTTTCCCTTTGTCGCCATCAAGTGCCGGCTTATGGTCCTGCGCCGGAGGGAACAACAAGAAATGCAGGCCGTCCGATAGCGCGTGGATGGAGACCTCCGGACCATCGAGGAACTCTTCGACAACAACTTCATCCCCGGAATCTTTGTGGATACGCTTCACCATGAGCTCGTCAAGGGCCACTTCAACCTCTGCCATCGTTCTGCACACATAAACGCCTTTCCCAAGCGCCAATCCTTTCGCTTTGATGACTATCGGCACGCCGCGCAGGCGCACATAGGCGAGCGCCTCCGTAGGCGTGTTAAAAACTTTGAATTCCGCGGTCGGGATTTTCGCCTTAGCCATGAGTTGCTTAGAAAATACTTTGGATGCCTCTATCTGCGCGGCATCCTTTGAGGGCCCGAATATCCGCAGTCCACGCGACTGGAAAAAATCCACTATGCCGGACGCCAACGGGTCATCCGGCCCTACGACCGTAAGGTCGATCTTTTTCTCTTGGACAAATTTGGCGAGGTTGCCGAAATCCATGGCATCAATCGCGACGTTTTCGCATAACGCGCGCGTTCCGCCGTTTCCGGGTGCTATATAAAGTTTGTCTATGCGAGGCGATTGATTTAATTTCCACGCGAGCGCATGTTCTCTACCTCCACCGCCGACAATGAGCACGTCCATAGTTATTCTTTCGTGAGTATCTCCG
>MFLP01000037.1:0-759 GCA_001781555.1 Candidatus Kaiserbacteria bacterium RIFCSPHIGHO2_12_FULL_53_13 | reverse complement strand
GTGATTATGACTGTGTGCTCCGCATGCGCTGTGCGTGAGCCGTCTTTCGTCCTATAGGAATGCCCGTCTTTGTCTACGAACAAATCCCCCGTTCCAAGCGTCATCATCGGCTCTATCGCGATGACCAGACCTTCTTCCAGTCTCGTACCGGTTCCTGGAGCGCCGAAATTCGGCACGTGTGGCTCCTCGTGCACTTTTGTACCGACGCCATGCCCAGAAAGGTTGCGCGGGAACCCGAAACCGTATTTTTTTGCCACTTGTTCCACGGCGTAGCCGATATCACCGGTTGTGTTGCCAATTTTCGCGGCTGCGATGCCTGCCGCGAGTGCTTCATATGTCCCGCGCACTAACTTCTCATCTTCCGGGTCATGCTTCATGCCCGCGATAACGGTTGCCGCATGATCGGTAAAGAGTCCTTTGTGCTTGATGCCGAAATCGATGCACACGACGTCGCCCTCCTTGATGATCTTCCCGTTCTGCCCTGCTGGAGAGTGCACGATGACGTCGTTGATGGAAACACAGAGGCCGGACGGGTATGGATCTTCATGCTTGCCGGAGCGATAGCCGAAGAACGCGAGCTCGTCGCCCTCTGCGGCGACCATCTCACGCGCTTTCCGTTCAAGTTCCGCGGTCGCAACACCGGGCACGGCCCTCTCGCTTAGTATCCGAACGTGCCGCGCGAGCCGCTTACCGCCTTCGCGCAATGTTTCGATGTCTTCTTTCGTTTTTGCAATCATCTCATTAGAATTTATTGCGGGC
>MFLP01000036.1 GCA_001781555.1 Candidatus Kaiserbacteria bacterium RIFCSPHIGHO2_12_FULL_53_13 | reverse complement strand
CGTCCCACACCGCATCGCTGTACACGAGCAATTCCGTATCGGCGGGAATATTGCACTGGTCGTGCCCGATGCACACCTGCACTCCCTTATCCGCGAGCAAGGAGGTAGTAGGAGATTCTTCCCTGTCGGAGCCACTCACTGTCTTCCCCTGGTGCAGGAGCATCTGCGCGAGCGCCGACATACCGATGCCGCCGATCCCGACCATGTACACATTTTGGATGTCCTTCAATTGCATAATGTTTTTACTGCGCGCGCAAACGCGTCTCCCTTCTCTTCGAAATTCTTCCAGAGCCCGTAGCTGGGCGAGGCGCACGAGAGGACGCAAGCCTCGCCCTTGGTCGTATGCGCATATGCGAACCGGACGGCCTCGTCCATGTCGGATGTCTCAAGGATTTTGAGACCGCTGCGCTCCCTGAACATCCGCTTCCCTGTCTCAGGAAAGAGAACGATGTTCTTGATGCCTTGCGCACGGATTTCTTCTTCGAGCTCTTTGAAATCATACCCGCGATCGTGCCCGCCGAGAAACAATGTGCCGATATCCGGGACCGAGCGCAAGGCGGCGACCGTCGATTCCGGCGTCGTTGAGATAGCGTCATCGTAGAAGCGGATGCCCTTGAATTCGCCGACCAACTCGAGGCGATGCGGAAGCCCTTTGAAGCTCCTGACCGCGCGCTCGATGTCTGCGTCCGCTACTCCGCAGAGGCGCGCGGCGGCGACCGCCGCGCGCACATTCCCGACATTGTGCTCCCCAAGGAGCGGTACGGCAGAGGGCTCGAAGGGCAGCTTCGGGAACGGCATGGCCTTCCCGCGCGCAGCCGATGCCCACGTGCGAAGTTCGGGTACTGCATCGTTGTAGATGAAGATGTCATCGCTCTTCTGGAATTTCAGGATGTTCTTCTTCGCCTCGTAGTACTTCTCAAGCGTCCCGTGGTAGTCCATGTGATCCGGAAAGAGGCTCGTGACGACGGCGATGTGCGGAGAGAACTCGATGTCGTCCAGCTGATAGCTCGAAAGCTCAAGTACGACGACCGCATTCGGTTCAAGGCACTCTCCGAGAAGTTCGAGCATGGGAGAGCCGATATTCCCCGCAAGCCGCGATGGAACTCCGCTCGACGAAAGGATGTGATAGATGAGCGACGCAGTCGTGCTCTTCCCCTTACTACCGGTCACTCCGATAATCGTACCCCTGAATCGCGACAGGAAGATGTTCGTCGCGGTCGCGTAATGCGCATGGATTTTTTCCTTGGGAATCCCTGGCGTCTTGATGACGATATCGTAATCGTCCTGCGTCTCCAGGTAATCTTTGTTCTCTGATTCATCGGCAATATTGACTGCCACATTCGGGAATCTCGATTTCAGATACCGCTGCGTGGCTTTCCCCTCTTTCCCGTAGCCGAGGATGAGTGCGCTATCCACTCCGCACAGGCGGAACCGTGTCGGGACCGTGAGCGACCGGGCGGTGCGCATGACGCGCTTCGCAAGATTCGCCCCGTCCCGTATGCGCGGAAGAAGCGCCTGCATGACGGCGCTCTGCGCATACTGTTCCCTCGCGAGGAAGAACGCGGCCTGCGCTTCTTCGAATGTGCCGACGCAATCGAACGGCTTCATGTCGCCGAATCCGAGCACGTCGGCAAAGAGCGGCATGAGCGCGCGATCGTCGAGCATGTCCTTGCCGAAAATGCCGATGAGCCGCTCGCGGGGCATGAAAGGCGCCAGCATGAGAAAGACGAACGCGCATTTCGGGCACTCACAGCACCACATGCTCTTGGGGCGGCGCGCCTCATCGATCCTGAACTTCCTGTTGCACCCCGTGAAATGCGGGGAATATTTCGGGTAGCGGGAGAACAGTTCTCCGATGCGTATCTCATAGAACGGCCGCACGATGGAGAAATATGTGATCGAGGGCGTAAGATTGGTCTTGATGTAATCCTGAAATAGTTTTTCGAATTCTGCGGACTTGCTCCACTGATGATTCACGGTCTCGCCTGCGTGCTCGACATTCCCGAAGTTACTGCTGTGTTCATTGCTTACAACGACGTAGCGATAGTCGTAGAGCGCGGCCGCGAGCACACCGAGGAACGCATACACGGCAGAGATGGGGATGTGGCCTTTGTAGCTGCCGGGCAGATCTCCGAGCACTTTTTCGTCGAGCATGCGGCGGATGACGAGCGAACTGATGCCTCCGATATCGCACATCTTTCGCGCGATATCATGCGATGTGTACGTCTCGACGATGAATCCGTCGCGCGTATATCCATCTTCCTTCAGGAGTTCGACCGCAACAGCGGAATCTTTCCCGCCACCTATGCCCACCAAGGCGCGCTCGGTGCGCGGTATATCGACGGGCGAATGCATCGTGTCCGTATGCGGAAAGTGGAGCCGCTCGCGCAGGTCGAGATTGTTGCGATACGCGAATTCACCGAGGCCCTTGCGATAGACCGTATCCCAAAATGCCGCTTGCTCGCGGGAGAGCTTATAGGTGAGGCGGATATCCGGCGGGCAGTAGAGCTTGTAGTAGCTAATACCGAGCATGAGGTGCACATCGCTTAAGAGCCGATCAATAAGTTCGGGCGCGACAACGCTCGCATCTAGCGCTCGCGGCAGCAAAACCGTTTCGGTGAACGTCATCGATTCCGCGTTCTCGAATCCAACCTCGTAATTGAACAGGATTTTCTTCTCTCCCGGGGAAAATGTGCGAGATGTGAGGCTGAAATATGTCGATTTTCCCTGCATAGACGCCACTATAGCATTTACCCGGTTAGTAGAATTTCGGCTTGCCGAAGGCGAAAACTGACTTCGTCAAATGAGTCTTCTCTATCAATACTGCGTGGTCGACTTCGCCATGCCCCATAGCGGCAAAAAACAAAGCCGAAATTACACTACCGGGCTTGCGCATTCAAGAAGGATGTTTCGCGTTACGCTATCCACTTGCCATACACCCATCTCGGACTATACTCACTCGCACGGTCATTTGTGGAAGTGGGGTGAGATTCCCCTACTGTGCCGCAACGGTAATACCTGCCTGTCCTCTGAGCAATCGAAGGGCAAGGGTTAGTCCGGTCGTCAGATGATCGAACTTTCCCGAGCAGGAGACCGTACCGGCCGCATTCGTGGTCGGCACCTGAAAATCCTCCGCTCGACGCGGAGTTTTTCGTTTCTGTATGAACAAAAAATACATTCTATACGCACTCACTATCGCGGCGCTCGCGGGGGGTCTTTTGCTCTTTGCCGCCCGCTCTGCCGAGCGTATCGAGCGATCGCCAACACAACCGAGCGCAACAACGTCTGCGCCTGTCGTGCACACGGTGGCATTCTCCGTCGAAGGCGTGCGGTATGAGGTTGCCGTCGCACCGAAAACGAGCGTCCTCGCCGCAATGCGAACCCTCGCATCGACTACGCCGTTCACATTCTCATCGCACGACTTCCCCGGTCTTGGCGCTTTCGTCGAAGACATGAACGGAAAGAAAAACGCCGACGGCTTCTACTGGATCCTCTACGTGAACAACGCACAGTCTCCTAAAGGCACCTCGCAGACCTTCATTTCGCCCGGCGACACGGTGGAGTGGAGGTATGAGAAAGGTTATTAAATTTTAACAATACATGCGCATGAATAATATGCATACACGCTCAGTTTCCCTAGCGATCACGCTGATCCTCGCCCTCTCTCCGCTCGTCGCTCTTGCCGACACGAGCGTGTCGGTCGCCGTTCCAAATCACTGCACCGTCACCGATACCGACGGCGTTGCACATACATATTCGGGCCAGTACCTCGGCATCTGCGCGCTTGAGGCAGCGCTTGAGGCAGGTTCCATCTCCGGTGCGGAATTTTCCAACGCATTCCCGTCACTCGGCCTCTTCGTGACCTCCATCGGCGGCACCGCAGCGGACCCGACAAGTCAATACTGGGCGCTCTACCAAAACGATGGCTTCGCGAGCGTCGGCCTCAGTCAGATGACCGTGGCTGCAGACGATACCATAATGCTCGAGTTGCATGACTTCTCGGACAACTATCTCGGCACGCGCTTCACGTTCACCGCGAGTCTCATTGCGAGCACGCCTAGTGTCTCGGCTTCGGCGACAGGCGCTTCAAGCCTGACGTTGCATGACCCTTTTGATATATCGCTCGCGCTCTCATACCTCGCCGCGAACCAGAGTGCGGACGGCTCATTCGATTCCTCGCTCACCTCCGATTGGGCCGCGATCGCATTCTCAAGCGGAGGCGCAGGAGACGCGCTGAAGAAGATGCAGGTACTCTTCGCCTCCACCACTCCCGAACTTTTGAGCGTGACCGACTATGAACGGCACGCGATGGCGCTCGAGGCGCTCGGTATCGATCCGTATGCGGCGGGCGGCGTGGATTACATAGCGCCCGTTCTGCAGGCGTTCGACGGGACACAGATAGGCAATTCGTCGCTAGTCAACGACGATATATTCGCGCTCTTCCCCCTGCTTCACGCGGGATACGCGACCAGCGACGGAATCATAGGGAACACGGTGACATTCATTCTCTCCAAGCAAAAAGACAACGGCTCATGGGAGGAGAGCGTCGACCTTACTGCCGCCGCTATACAGGCGCTTGCCGGCGTACGCTCGCTCTCCGGCGTAGATGCCGCGCTCCAAAAAGCAACCGGCTACTTGCGCGCGGAGCAGAATGAGGACGGTGGGTGGGGCAATAGCTTCACCACAAGCTGGGTCCTGCAAGCCCTTCAAGCACTCGGTGATTCGCCGTATGACTGGACGAAGTCCGTCTATCAAACACCGCGGTATTACCTCGCAACCTTCCAGGAGCGGGACGGGGGCGTGGAACCGGTTGCAAGCGACACCGCCACGCGGGTATGGGCAACAGCATACGCCATCCCCGCTACCAAAGGCAAAACATGGAACGACGTGCTGAAATCTTTCCCCAAACCGACACCGGCAGCTTCAACAACAGCAGTTGCGGCGAGTTCCCTCGGTCGTAGCCCTACGGGTGATACCCTCGGTCGTAACCCCTCGGTCGTAGACGAACCAGCGGGGCCTACGGGCGAGGCGACGCCGAAAATCGATATGACGCTTGTTGCTTCCTCGTCGGACGATGCAGTTCCCGTATCGTCCGCGACCGAACCTGAAACCGCAATCAAGATGGAGACGCCGCAAGCGACACCTTCAATCACTCCACAGCTATATCAAGAAGAATATGGACCGGGAATGACGACTGAGGCAACGGATTCCCCGCAGTCGGCGGAGAGCGGCGCGCAAACTGCCGCCGCTACGAACGCGCCTACTCCTTGGTTGTGGAGCTCTATAGTTTCTCTCTTCGCTTGGTTGTTCTGAAAAGAGGGCGATATATGTCATCTTTTCGAGGAATCCTCAATTCCTTTCGATTTACTTTCTCACAGAATTCAACAGGAGCATTTTCTATGATAGAGAGCGGTTGACGCTCTTT
The DNA here is from genome assembly GCA_001781555.1 of Candidatus Kaiserbacteria bacterium RIFCSPHIGHO2_12_FULL_53_13. Classification (GTDB taxonomy): domain Bacteria; phylum Patescibacteriota; class Minisyncoccia; order Phycocordibacterales; family UBA2100; genus UBA10103. Next base: position 9,501 of record MFLP01000036.1, on the reverse strand, counting down.
TCCTTCTCCCATGACAAGCGCGGCGGCGGCGGCAAGTGAATCGGCAACACCCACTTCCGTTACCTCAAGCGTGCGGCCAAAGATGTCAGGCTTGCCCCTGTAATCTCGCAGTCCTCTAATCCCTGCGTAGCCGAGAGCCATGCCGAAAACCCCTTTCCGCAAGGGTGCGACACGGCTGTCCGTTATGATTACGCCTAACCTCTTGATGCGGTATCTCTTCTTTAGTTCCGTTCGGATTTTTGCCGCAACGCGGAAGCTGTCTTTCGGGAGCAAAACGACTTTGCCACCTGCATTGGAGTCATCTACTCCCGCATTAATAACAAACGTCCCGTCCTTTATCGTGAGCCACCAGCCCGGATATGATTCCACTGCCCACTCACTTTCTGCACGAATTATCCTTTCTTTTTCTTTTTTATTTTTAGGTGTGGCAGTTCGACCTTCAGATAGAGCCACAATTTTTGATGTTACGGCGAGAACTGTGCCGTCCTTAATTTTAGGAATATATGCAGTTATAAATGCGGTGAGATCTTCTCTTTCTTTAAAGATGCGCGTCTTGATAGGCGCTACATTCATGATTGTTCTTTATCTTGCAAGAGCCGTAGACCGACGTATGAAAGCGGCGTGTAGAGAAGCCCCATTAGCACCTTGAAAAGCCACCAGGTAATTATGATGCGCAATAGGACCGGCGTCGCGTAGACGCCGTAAAAGGCGATGGTCATGAAGATTATCGTGTCCAAGAATTGCGACCAGAGATTTGAAAGATTGGAGCGGAGCCAGAAATATCTTGCGCCGATATTCGCCTTGAAGAAGAAGAACGAGAGCACATCCTGATACTCGGCGATGGCGAACGCGACGAGGCTAGCGAACGCGATACGCACCGAAATGCCGAAGATCTGATTGTAGCTCTGATGCGCCCATTCCCCTGCCGGATCCCAGGGAACCGCGAGTGATAGGAACGAATACAGGACGAAAAGCAGGGTCGAGATGAATCCTGCGAGCACGAAAAATTTGGCGATGCGTTTGCCATAAATCTCGCCGACGACGTCGGTTACTAGAAATACGAAAGGAAAGAAAAAAACTGCGACAGACACGTGGAGCCCCCAGAAGAACGGCATTATCTTGAGTCCGAGAGTATTCGCGGCGAAGAGTGACGCCAGATAAATCGCGAGCGCAATGACAAGCTTCTTGAACGCTTTATCGCTCAGTTGCGGCATGAAGAGCGCATTCTAGCGGGTGCATGCTCCAAACGCAACATGCTTGCTATAATGGACTAATACGTTGCATCGTTTTCGTTATGGCTATGTATAGAAACTCCGATAAACATAGAGCAGTCTGTTTGAAATTTAAGAACGCCTATAAAGCATACTGTGATTTCATGCGCAGTAAAAATATGAAAGACCATACAAAAGTACACGAGTTAACAAAAAATCTGAGCGTTGCAGAACAGCAACTGTATGAGCTTTTTGGTTTGACTCGAATGCAAAATAATCATTAAGGAGTGGGTTCGCTGGCGAAGACCAAGGGATTAGATTTCGTCATCCTTGGTCTTCGCCCCACCAAAATCATAAAGTGTTTTGCTAATCGTGTCCGCTTTTTCTCGATACTTCTTATAAATCATAAGGTATTTCTTGTCTTCTTTCGCCGTTAAATATTTATTCGCAAATTTCCCATTCGCACCATCTTTTTTCCACTGCTCCCACCTAGTCTGCCGATATTCACAAAAATCTTTAAAAAGCTCCGCGAGTTCGCGATTTTTGCGCAGATAAGGATATATGAGGTCAATGAACTTTGTTTTGTTTTGATGCTTAGTGATTTCTAGTTGATACTGTATTTTCCTTCCTATATTCCGTCTATCATTAACAAACAAGTAATAACTGATGGCATTCTTCCGGAAAAAATCGACAACTGCTTTTATAATATCTCTATCCGTATTAGCAACTCCAATACAAATCCTGCTGTTCATATACCCATTGCGCTGACGATACTGAGTCATTGAAAAAGTCCCCTCTCCATCAAAAATCCCAGCGATATAAGCTTTTCTGGTTTCTTGTTGATTGCTAAGTGTTGTTCGATTATGCTTAACAACTGGTTTCTTTTTCATAGTGAGTATCGAGAGACTTAAAACTAAAAAATTATGTGCCGCGGGGGAGACTCGAACTCCCAATCCCTTGCGAGAACTAGCTCCTGAAGCTAGCGTGTCTACCAGTTTCACCACCGCGGCATTACCCGATTATGCGCAAAGATTGCTTGATTTTAAGGTGCTTTCTTCGCAGACACAGGGTCCCTGCACGATAATACATACGCCTGCTAAGCACAACCGCTTCTTTCTTTGAATACTTCAACTGTACGTACGGAGTGTCGCGATAGTGGCCAATGTGGCCCTTAATATTCAAGACTCCGTCCAATTCGGCCCGAAGCCAGTCAAGAAATGCAGCGCTTGCAGAGGTGAAGGAAATATAGAAGCGGTAACTTTTCTTAAATACAGAGTCATAATAGGAATAGCTGCACCCATCGCCGTCAAAATACCCCCTTAGAAAATCGAGAAAATATCTATCTGGAATTGAGACAGACGAAATAGTTTTAGACTTTGCCGGCGATAATCCGATATTTTGAAGAAAACGATAAAATAGTACGTCGCTGAATTGAATACAATATGTCAGATTGCCACTACCCGAACGCTTCGTACTCACTTTCGTCGCAATTCCCAGGCATTTTCTAAAAAGCATGACCTGTGCTTTATCCTTCGATGTCAGATCAATATGTCGACCATCTTTCGATAAACATCCGTCTGCCGTTAACAACCCTATTGCATACGCAAACCGCCGCGACCATTTGATTTTCACTTTTCCTTTGGGTTTCGGTCCCCTTTTCACCATTTAAGTATAGTTCCCCGACAAACCTGAAGCAAGTAGCGTATACCAATTGATTCTTCTGGAGTGATGCGCTACTATTTTGGACATGACATGGCAGATCATCGCCATTGGTGCTCCACTTCTCTTTGTAACGTACCAGTCAATCTCAAAGTTGCTGCCTGCCAACATCTCCCCGTTTCTCGTCAATGCATACGCATCGGCGGTCGGAGCAGTCGTGATGGTTTTGCTTTACTTCCTGACGTCAACCGAGAAAAGTGTCTACCTTGCCTCAAGGTCGCTCTGGCTTGCGATCGGCATCGGAGTACTTGTCAGCGTCGGCAATGCTGCGATCATCAGGGCGTACGGGCTTGGTGCTCCACAATCGAGCTTCACATCTATTTTTTATCCACTCCTGATCGTTTATGCACTCGCATTCGGCCTTCTATTTTGGCATGAGCGATTGAATTGGTATCAAGTGCTTGGCGTCGCTTTCTCGATCTTAGGCGTTCTGCTCATCGTGTACTTCAAACGCTAATATCCTTCGGAACGACGAGTGATTCCGGATTTTTTCCGTCCCAGCGTATCTTGCCGGAGATGACCAAGTTTGTGATCTTTGGCTGCCACCGGTGTTCCTCGACATTCACGGCCTTCGCGATGTCGTCCAGAGTCATCCCTTTTCGCAGTGGAACGCGGCATTCGAAAAAAGCGGGACCTCTATCCATCTCGTCGGTGACGAAATGCATCGTGAAGCCTGATTCGGATATCTCCCCTCTCGCGAGTGCATCTGCTACGGCCTCGTGGATACGATGCCCGTACATACCTTTGCCACCGAACCTGCCGCCGAATTGCGAGAGGAGCGCCGGATGGATGTTGAACGTTCGCGCTGGATCAAGGCCGTGCACATGCTTCAACCAGCCGGAGAGCGCGACCCATAGTTCGCTTTTTTCTATTGCAGTCTTTTGCAAAAGACTGCAATAGTGCTCGGCATCATATGGCCCTGGAAAATAAAGGAATTTCACACCAAGCCTGTCTGCGCGCTCGCGCACGCCGCCATGTTCGTGATTCGAAACGACCGCGACGATATCCGCATCAAGTTCCCCACGCTCCGCGGCACGTACGAGATTCTCAAAGCCGGACCCGCCGCCATCTTTGGAGCCGGACGCGAAGATAATAAGACGCGGTTTGCTCATAGGTACACCAGTATATATGATGGCGGGATGAAACGCTTCGGAACACCCTTGAAACCCTCGGCGATCAAATTGCTCCTCCTCGGGAGCGGCGAGCTCGGAAAAGAGGTTGCGATCGAGGCGATGCGGCTCGGCGTTGAGGTTATTGCGTGCGACAGATACGAGAACGCGCCAGCGATGCAAGTCGCGCACCGGAGTCACACATTTAACATGCTCGACGGCGCAAATATCCGGCGCGTTGTGGAGGAAGAACAACCCGACTTCATCGTCCCTGAAATCGAGGCCATCGCGACGCCGACTTTGGTCGAACTCGAGAAAGAAGGGTGGACTGTCATTCCAACTGCACGCGCGGTACGCCTCACGATGGACAGACAAGGCATCCGCCAGCTTGCGGCAGAAGAGTTGAGACTGCCGACATCGCCGTATCGGTTTGCCGGCAGTTTAGAAGAGCTTGAGGCAGGGGCGAAAGCCGTTGGATTCCCCTGCTTCATCAAACCCACGATGTCATCATCGGGACACGGGCAATCAATGGTGAAGAAACCTGCTGACTTGAAAAAGGCCTGGGAATTTGCCATAGAAACCGGGCGCGGAAAAACTGGCAAGGTCATCGTGGAAGGCAAAATCAATTTTGATTACGAAATAACACTTCTCACCGTGCGACATGCAGGCGGCATCAGTTTCTGTGCGCCTGTCGGACACATTCAGATAGACGGCGATTATCGCGAGAGTTGGCAGCCGCAGCCGATGACAAAAACGGCACTGAAGTATGCGCAGGCAATCGCAAAGAAAGTTGTGGACGAACTTTGTGGAAAGACTGGGCGCGGCATTTTCGGTGTTGAGCTGTTCGTTAAGGGCGACATGGTGTATTTTTCAGAACTTTCCCCGCGCCCGCACGACACTGGCATGGTGACGATGGTTTCCCAAACGATGAGCGAAATGGAACTGCATGTCCGTGCAATTCTGGGGCTTCCTATCCCCTGCCTGCGCCGCCTACCCGCGCGCCGCGCGCAGGCGGGCGGGCGCGGCAGGCAGGCTGAAATCCCCTGCCGCCCAGGTGCTTCTGTTGCGATTCTTGCCAACATCAAGACGGACAGTCCTGCATACACTGGCGTCGAGCAAGCACTCAAAGCCCCAGGCACATGGATACGCCTGTTCGGCAAGCCAATGTCCCCAGGTCACCGCCGTATGGGTGTCGCACTCGCAATCGGCAAAACTGTTGCTGAAGCCCGCAAAAAAGCGATGGCGGCGGCAAAAAAAGTGAAGGTTGTTGAGGGTTAGCTATTATGATTGGAAAGATCGATCCAAATCCACGAACAATTGACTATTGGGCAAGAATTCTATCTGACCCGACCCCAGCCTTTCGGCTCCTCTTCGAGGAGGAGCGGGACTATATCCAGAAAAACGTTGATCATGATGACCGCGTTCTCGATATGTGTTGCGGCGACGGACGAAACATGGAGTCACTGAGGACAATTACGGAAAACATTTACGGTTTGGATAACGATACGCGAGCCCTTAAATCAGCAATGAAAAAAGGCTTGGGCGATAAGCTTTTCCAGAGAGATGCGCTACACACGCAGTTTACTGACAACTCATTCGACTACGTAATCATGTTGGATTCCCTAATTAATTTTAAAGACAAGAAAGTTGATGCCCTCAAGGAAATGGCGCGTATAGCGAAAGAAACCGGGAAAATAATCATCAGTGTATATTCTGAGGACGCATTCGAGAATCGCAAAGAAATGTATGAGAAAATAGGGGCACAGGTCTCAACAAGAGGAACAACATTCATATTTGACGGCAAAATCGAGTCCGAACAGTTCACACAAGAAGAGATATCAGAGATGGCTGAAAGTGCCGGATTGGAATTACTTGAATGCAAGAAGATAGGCAATCTTGCGTATTTGGTGAAGCTGGCAAAAAAGAAACTCGTTATCGAACATTGACTATTCCACCGCCTCGACTGAAGCCCCTAACTTCTTCAACCTTTCGTGCAAATTCTCGTAGCCGCGGCTTATAGGGTACACATTCCGAAGCATGGATTCGCCTTTTGCCGCGAGCATGCCGATTAAAAGCAGGGTCGCAGGCCGGAGGGCTGGCGGTGCTTCAATGTCGGCCGCGTGAAGCGGCGTTGGGCCATCAATGAAAACGCGATGCGGGTCGGCAAGGAGCATTTCAGCGCCTAGCTTTTTCATCTCCATGTAGTAAATCGCGCGGCCTTCGTACACCCAGTCGTGAATGAGCGTGCGGCCTTTTGCCTGTGTCGCCACCGGGACGAAGTACGGCAAGTTGTCTATGTTGATGCCCGGATATGGTCGAGGCGCAATTTTTTCCGGCGGCGCGTGCAATTCCCCATCCTTGAGCACAAGGTCGACGAGTTTGGTGCGGCCATTTTCTGCCACGTATTCTTTCGAGCGTTCGTAATGAAATCCCATGCTTTCGAGCGTCAGCAATTCCAACTCCAGGAAATCAATCGGGCATCGCTTTATGGAAAGATTCGAATGCGTTGTCGCCGCAAGTGATAGGAAGAACATCGTCTCAATCGGGTCTTCGCTCGGGTAGCCGGTGATGTCGGCGTTGATTTCCTTCACGCCGTGCACGATAAGCGTCGAAGTGCCTATGCCGTCTATTTTCACGCCGCAACGCTCCAAAAAGACACAGAGGTCTTGCACCATGTAATTCGCACTCGCGAATTTAATCGTCGTGAGCCCTGGGATTTTCGCCGCAGCCATCAATACATTTTCAACGCCTGTGTCGGAGGCCTCGTACATGACGATTTCCGCCGTGTGCTTCCCCGCCGCTTCGACATGGTAGGAATGCTTGTCTTCGTTGCCTGAAATATGGATGCCAAGCCGTGCAAGAGCATCAATGTGCGCGCCGAGCGAGCGCTTCCCAAGATTGCACCCTGCGGGAGCCGGAAGGTCGAATGAATTAAGCACGTGCGCAAGAGGCGCCGCAAACATCGCAATCGAACGTGTCTTCCCCGCCGCAGCGCGGTCGATATTTCGCAAATCAAATTTCGCTGGCGGCTTCAAAACGATGTCGCCATTTTCCTGCCAATCAATTGCAACGCCGATGGAGCGCAGAACTTCCAAAATCCGATTCACCTCCTCGATGCGCGGCATTCGTTTCAGGGTCGTCGTCCCACGATTCAAGAGCGAGGCGCAAAGAAGTGCGACGGCGGCGTTCTTCGAGATATTGGTCTCAACTGTTCCAAAAAGCTTTTTGCCGCCAGTTACTTTGTAGTTCATCCCGTTAGAAGTAGGAAGCTTGCGCTTCCGACTTGAGAATTATCGTCTTAATATATACGACCGGAAGAAACATATGTGGAGTATAAACTACGATTGAACTTCCGCGACTTCTAACGGGATTCATCTTTTCATTATACTCTGGTGCGCCTGCTTGGAATCGAACCAAGGTCCTCTGTCTTATCAGGACAGCGTTCCACCACTGAACTACAGGCGCGTAGAGCGATGTTATCAAAATTGTCCGTTTCTTGCTACTTCTAGCCAGAAAGGAGGTTATGCACACGTTGCCTTCAAAAGACATGCGTGCAGGGCTACGCGTGTATCATAAGTGTATTGTTAGCTAACTAATTATGTACGTCACATATGGAAACTGCACAAGGGGAACAAGGCCTTCGTGAGAAGTACCGCGTCGTCGATGCATGGGGGATGTCGTCAGGAATTGATTTACACAACTGCAATCCGGAAACAATCCGCAGTGCAGAGAAAATCAAACAGTTCGTCGTCGAGCTGTGCGAGAAGATCGACATGAAGCGATTCGGCGAGTGTACCGTAGTCAATTTCGGAGAAGACGAAAAGGTCGCGGGGTTCTCGATGAGCCAGTTCATTGAAACTTCCATGATATCGGCTCACTTCGCAAACCAAACGAACACGACGTACTTGGACATCTTCTCCTGCAAGTACTATAGTCCGTACGAGGCGGCGGATTTCGCAAAGAAATTCTTCGAGGCGAGCGCCTACACATTGAATTATGCGTTGAGAAAATAGCTTCCAACACAAAAAGCGCCCGCCGACTTTGCTCGGGGCGCTTTTTGTTTTGTACGCATTCCTGTTTTTGCTACAAGCTACTGGCTACAGGCTACCAGCTTTTCTATACACACTCTTTTGTTCCGTCCAATGGCCGCTTTAGACCTTCACACGCTTGGCGTGTGTCGGGCTAGGCAGCCGGTCCCAGACCGTCTTTCCGATCTGTCTGATGCAGATTAGGGTACAGCATCATTGCCCATCCGCTCCTCGATCGAGGGGGCGGATATCAACCGTATAGTCTCGGGCCGAAGCCTTTGACCTATCCGTTTTGGAATGAATCCACGAGCAGCTTCCGCTACCCGTGCCTTGTTACGACTTACTCTTTGTCATTGAGTTTGCCTTAGACCATCGCGAGGATGGGCTTTGGGCACTCCCAACTTCCCTGAGTTGACGGGCGATTATCTTCGTGAATCTACGAATTGATGTTCCCACGTAGCGAGCGGATTTCCCGCACTACGCGAGCTCAATGCATATGCTGTTTCAACTCAAACAGCTCTCTTAATCCGGCTTCCGTCTTATGAGCTCCTTTATCGAAGCTTATTCTGCTTGAAAAACGGAACGATTATCGTCTGGAGTTCTTCCCACCGGAAGACTTCATACCGATAACAATGTTGATGGTTCGGGCGCGTGTCTTTTTGGAAGTAGACACTACCGCATCCGAAGAAATCTCTGAGTGCATCGAGAATGTCTTTGTCGCGCTCTACGAGCTTTATGTAGAATTTTGGTTCTACAACGACTCGTCGTGCAACAGTCTTCTCTACGTCAGGATTCCGCACGTAGATAGTGAAGCTTCCTTCACCATCCACGAGCCCGACAACATAATCGGGACTAAGATTTTGCTTTGAGTGAGTCCTTTTCCGCATAGAATTGCGAATACTATGACTCAGCTGACTTCTGACGCTGCGTCAGATTCATTGTATCGCGTTTCCGCGATAACAGCATCAGATCTCCACAGGTAATGTGCGTATCTTTTCCAAACATCCGTTCAAAGCCGTTCTTGGACCTTCCCTATCCTCACCACCCACTAATAGGTCGGTCTGCTTTTGTGATTGTACGGCTGTTTTTTGCTTCCAGATCCTCCACCGGCATCCTCGCGGATATCGGCTATCTTTCAGCTACGCTCTCTAACGGTTGATAGAGAGGTGCGGATTCGAACCGCATAGATGCGCGCACTGCTGTGCGCTTTTATTGTGAGTACAAGGCTTGAGAACGTATTCACCGTGGCGTGGCTGATCCACGATTACTAGCGATTCCAGCTTCATGAGGTCGGGTTGCAGACCTCAATCCGAACTGAGGCCGCTTTTAAGGATTTGCTCAGGGTTACCCCGTCGCGCCCCTTTGTAACGGCCATTGTAGCGCGTGTGCAGCCCAGGACATCAGAGGGACATGCTGACTTGGCGTCATCCTCAC
>MFLP01000035.1 GCA_001781555.1 Candidatus Kaiserbacteria bacterium RIFCSPHIGHO2_12_FULL_53_13 | reverse complement strand
TTCCCAAAAAAACTCTCCATGTCATACACGCATTGCATCTGGTCATCGATTGCCTTTGCGTATGCCTCAAGTGTAGTCGCGTTCCCTTTTGCAATGAGCTCATTCATGATTGGAGAGACGAATTCGGACTTCTTGTGTTCGCCCCTGAAGTAATACGATAGGGCTTTGTTATAAATTGTTTCATGTATCTCATGCGTCCGCTCCATTGATGCGGGAAGTTTTGCTTCAGAGACCTCGATGCTCTTTTCTTTTGCGAGCCGATTTATAAATGATTCCATCGCGTCTTTAGCGTATTTCGGCGCATGACGCCACGTGTGCGTGCGCGCGAACGCTATTTTCCATGGTCTACCTTTCGGCTTCTCCTGCCGCGACTCGTCTGAAAGCGCGGCATTACTTATCGGGTAATCGAGTCCTTCCACACGCATGGAATCGAATCCGCGCCGCAAGTCTTCAGCGTGGATTACAAAGAAACCCAGCGTGTCGAGGCTGTCAGTGGTCTTCAGCGTGCCTGTGCGCGGAATGGTGCCGAATGAGGGCTTGCATCCGTAGACACCGCAAAAGCTGGCCGGGCGAACGATGGAGCCGGCGGTTTGTGAGCCCGTCGCAAGGGGTACCTGTCCCAGAGATATCGCGACTGCGGAACCGCTTGAAGATGTACCTGGAGTTTTCTTCGTGTCCCACGGATTCAGGGTCTCGTTAAGCGTATGAACGGCAAATTCGGCCGTGACCGTCTTCCCGACGACAATTGCACCCTGTCTCTTGAGGTTGAAGACGGTGCGCGCATCATTGCCGGGCTTGAATCCTTTCCACAGTGGGCTGCCCATCTCGGTAGGAAAGTCGTGCGTATTATATATATCTTTGACGCCTACGGGAATTCCTTCAAGAAATTTGGACGGCAGAGTCGCCCCATCCATTGGCGCGGGAGGATATGGCGCTTTCCAACCGCCGCCACGGTGCGCCACCCATGCGAAGTATGTCGGGTCGAGTTCGATGATGTTCTCTATGGATGCCTGTAGTACCTCGGCCGCAGAGAGTTTCTTTGCCTGTATCTTTTTGGTCAAGGCGCCGATCGATGTGTCGAAAAAAAGACGGTTCATAAATTGCGCAGATAGCCACGCTTTGCATCGGAGCGATTGAATTTCTCTATCATCTGCTCGGGAAACGGAAGAAGGCGTTCTTCGTGCTTATGTTTTTTCCTTATGACGGGAATGCTCACGCCGCGCATTTGAGGCACGCGGAGCTTTTCCATCGCCGCGTAGAATGCCTCTTCCGTAGAGCCAGTGATCTTTAGATAGTGCCCCAGCGCTTCCGGCCGCTCTGGGTCGTGCTTGCGTATAAGCTCAAGTCCCTCGTCTCGCGTCAGCAAACCGTTCCTCACATCAACGCTCGCCTGTTCGGTGCATCGTCCGTATCCTCGCTTCAGATAACATGTGAAATCGTGCATCCCGGACATGATGTCCTCGACGCTCTTATAGCGCTTGTAGGTCCCTTCCATCTGAGTTTCCTTCCAGCCGTAGGTGTAGCGCAGGAATTCTGTCTGACGTTCATCATCCCAGAAAATATAATCGCCGAGATGTATCCCCCACACACCGACCGCCTCTATCTCCTCCAGGGTAGGGAGTTCGAACGGAAAGAGGTCTCGATAACTGACCGACTCGCTTATCATCTCGATCGGTTTGAGCTTGCCTGATTGCTTGAGGAAATATTCTCGGTCGAAGGTATGGACGGGGTCTTCGTATGTTGCTCTTCCGGAATTTTCGGCGAGCGATTCTCCCCAGATGAGAAGTGGTATCTTGAACCTTGCCGCCACGTGCAGGGGAAATGCGCCGACTCCAGCGTGATCGTGCCAATTCGTGTCCCCTATCCTCTCGACGGAGTTACGGGCCAGCCTGTTGATGAGAGCGCGATTTGGCGTGAACATGATATGGTCCACGTTGAAGGTCTCCAAGGAATTCTGCAGGTTGTACCATCCAGATTTGCTCCACCAATTGTGACTGAACGTGACCGCAAGCGGCTTCATTCCGTACACGTTCGTCAACACATGGAGCTGGTACGAGCTGTCCTTGCCGCCGCTTATTGGCACGATGCAATCGTAATTATTGCCCGCCTGCTTTTTAGCGTCTTCCAATATTTTCCGCAGCTTCGCTTCTCTTTCTACCCAGTTGATGTGGATTTTCTGCTCGGAAGACTGGCATGCCTGGCAAATGCCCATATCGTCGAATTTCACGCCCTCCTGCGTTTCGGGAATGCAGCACCGCGTGCAGTATTTCAGGTGGGGAAAAAGTGGCTGCGGTCGCTTCATACCTAGTCCCCCGTCCCAAAATCCTTCCTTAGGAGACCGAATTCTACGATATCGGTATATGCCCCGTTCTTGTACATTGCTTCTCTTCTCCTCCCTTCTTCTTTCATCCCGAGAGAGACGGCAAGCTTCTGCATTCCCGTGTTGCCGTCTTGGGTGCCGCAATATATCCGGTGCAAGTTCAATTCCTCAAAACCATGCTCCAAGATCAGCCTTCCCGCCTCTTTTCCGGCTCCTCTGCCCCAATAAGACTTGTCGCCGATCACTATCGCGAACTCGGCCGATTTATTCAGCGTGTCTATGTTCTCAAGCGCGATGTTGCCGATGTGCGCATCAGTCTCCTTATCGCAGATGGCAAGAATAAGATTCGCGCGCGACTTGATGGTCGTTTCATAGTAGTCGCGCATATTCTCGTCGTAATTCGGAAAGCGATGGTGCGAATTGTACCGGCACACCTCCTCGTCGTTGAACCACTCGCGGTAGTTCTCATTTAGGTCGCTCTCCGTAATCGTACGAAGATATATTTTCTCGCCCACCAGGAACGGATTCTTCATAGCAGTTCCTCACGATGTTCGTACACTTTGTGGAATGCGTCAATGACATCATCAAGGTCTTCCTGTGCCATGCCGGGCCGCATCAGATCGTGCGTGATGAGTTCTTTCTCGTTGAGCCGTTCGACGACCGGGCACATCCCCTTCTCATACCGCGGGGTGCCTGTATAGAATTCGGAGCGGAAAGGATATCCTCTCGAACCGAAAGCGATCTGCTTTTGAAAGATGGGCATGAGGTATATCGGCTTCACGTAACCCTCCCCCATGAGGACACCCTCTTCCTCCTGAAGTTTTGAAGGAGCAAGTTCCGCTTTTAACGCATTGAAGAAAGTTGAGCGCGGAACTCCGGCGATTTTCTCGTCATAAAGAAACGCGTGCATGTAATAGACATGTTTCGTGCCAGGACGGGATTTCGTCGGCCGGAAACCCGGCATATCCTGTGAACGCTCTCCAATGTATGCGACATTCTTGAGCCGTTCTCCGACGAACGCATCGAGTTTCTTCAATTGCTCGCGGCCGATCGCCGCCTGTATCTCGGTAAGGCGAAAATTATAGCCGACCATGTTCACGACGTTGGCAACACCCTTATCCTCCACGACCGCTTCCGCGTGATTGCGAATCAGCTGCATCCGCTCGGCGAGAACATCGTCGTTAGTGACTGCGAGGCATCCTTCGCCCGTGTGGATGTGTTTGTGAAAATTGAGAGAAAAAATCCCGATATCGGAAAGTGTCCCTGCAAACTTATCCTTGTATATGGCGCTTGGCGCTTGAGCGGTGTCTGCGATAACTTTTAGTCCGTGCTTCTTTGCGATCACACTAATCGCATCAACATCATGCGACTGGCCCAGCAGGTCCACAATGATTATGGCTTTCGTGCGCGGAGTTATTACGGTTTCTATGGATTTTGGATCCAGGCAGAAATATTCCGGCTCCACGTCGGCAAATACCGGAACCGCGCCGTAAAAGAGCGGGGCTGTCGCTGAAATGCACATACTATACGGGCTAACGATGACCTCGTCTCCCGGCTCAATGCCGAGCGCACCTACTGCCGCGATCAACCCCGATGTAGCGGAATTCATCGCAACGGCGTGCTTTACTCCAAACTTCGCCGCCCACTCTTTCTCGAATGCCTGCACTTCCGGTCCGCCGTAGAATTGCGGGTCCCAGCATCCTATGTATTTAGAAAGCGCGCCGGAATCCATAACACGCGCAACGGCTGTTTTTTCCTCCTCGCCAATGGGATTGTATGCGGGAAATAAACGGTTCTTCTCCCTGACCGGAGTGCCTCCCATGACCGCTAGCTTCGCCATAGCGGCATTATAGTCCCTGCTTCAATTTGAGGCACGTGCTTTCGGTTTTAAGCGCTTCTTCAAGGGATGATATCGGCTCTTCCGTACCATCAAGAACTGCGACCGCATTCTTCATGAGGAAAGACATGGAACGGATCAACCCAGTCTTTCGCACACTCTCCTTTCCGAGCGTGGAATATCCCTTGAAAACCGGGTCGGGCACAACGTCTTGCGACACGAGAGAAAACCCCTCGTTTATGAAACGCAGTCTTTTCTTTTCCGTGAGTATCTCGAATTCAAAGAGAGAGAAATATCTCTCGTCACCGGTCATCAGATAAAATTGCGGGCATCGTTCGAATGCCGCTACTCCGCCTACTGATGGTGAGCCTTTTTCGAAATCATCTACTATGAAATGTGCTTTGGCGTTCGTCATCTCTCCGAAAAACAGGCGCGCGAGGTCTATCGCATGCGACCCGTTGTGGAACAGCCCTTTCGTGTAGAGGGCAGATGCCGAGATTATTTTTCCAAAGCGTTCTCGCAGCATGTCTCTCTGAATATCCCTGACCGTCGGGTCGAAGCGCCTGCGGAAATTAACAATGACCGGAACTCCGCGCTCTCTCTCTGCACTCCGGATCTTCGGAATATCTTTAGGGTCGCTTGCAGCAGGTTTCTCGCAAATAATGAGACCAGGATGGGTTCGAAGCACGCGTAAAAGAGTATCCGTGTGCGTTTCGTCGGGTGTTGCGATGACAACGATATCCGGTTCTAGGTACGCAAGCATTCCCTCCATATCAGGGTAGAAATCCGCTTCCCACTTTCGAGCTTCATGTTTTCCGCGCCCCTCATCGGTGTCTGTGATACCAACAAGCTTGAGACGGCGATTACTGACAATGGCATGCGCGTGCGTGAGCACGTGGCGCGACCGAAGCGTATCAAATCCGGCTGCAATGCGTCCTGCTCCAATAATGGCCACGCGGTAGGCATTGGTTTTCCTTTTCATAGGGTCTGATAAATCTACCATTAGCTCGGAAAAACGCCATATTTTCCTTGACTTAAAAAATCGGTGTAGTAGTTTTACATTGTAATATTTATGTGGAACAAGAACACACTGTCTACTGCGATCTTTCTTACCGTATACATCTGCATCATGCCTCAGGTCACGGAGGCCTACATAGACCCCGGGACAGGAAGTTTGATAGTGCAGGCTGTTTTGGCCACCATTTTTGGAGCATCATTTGCAATAAAAGTGTATTGGAACAAGCTGAAGAGCTTCCTGGGCTTCCGTTCGCCGGAACAACCGAAGGACGGGGAAAAAGAAAGTCCTGAACAAGCAGATAATGCCCAAGAAAAGGACCGGGTTGGCTGATATGACCGATTTAAAGAGCTCCTTCCGAGATCCTAGCGGTTCTCTTTTCACAAAGGAAGGAGTCTTGCATCGGCGTATTTCCAACATCTATAAAAAGCATTGGGAGCATGCAGAGAGATCAGGATTGCATCAAGAACTGATCCGCGAGAAATTGCTGATCCCGCATGCAGACCTTGGCCCCGGAGGCGCCGTGGACGCATATAGGATAATCCGCCCGACGAGAATACCCTTTATTTCCTACCCGTATGAGTGGTGCTTCAGTCAGTTGAAAGATGCGGCTCTCTTGACACTTGAAGTGCAAAAAAGGGCACTGCGACATGAAATGATACTTAAGGATGCTAGCGCTTTCAACGTTCAGTTCTTGGACGGCAGGCCGATATTCATTGATACCCTATCTTTCGAGATGTACGAGGAGGGTTCTCCGTGGATCGGCTACAGGCAATTCTGCCAGCATTTCCTCGCGCCGCTTGCGCTAATGAGCCGCACGGATATTCGGCTCAACCGTCTTTTCCAGATATTTCTTGATGGCATTCCGCTTGATCTAGCGAGCTCTTTGCTTCCTTGGAGTACATGGTTCAGTCCATTGCTGCTATCACATATCCATCTCCATGCAAAAAGTCAGAAGCGGTTTGAGTCGGAAAAGTCCGCGCCTGTATATAAAATACCTCGACACAACTTACTCGCCTTGGTGGATAGTTTGGAAACGGCAGTGAAGAATCTATCCTTGCGAAAGCAAGACACCGAGTGGGGAAACTACTATCAGGAAACCAACTACTCGGCGGATGCCTTTCGGAGCAAGACAGAAATTGTTACTGAGTTTTTAAGGACTGCAGGTCCGAAAACCGTGTGGGATATAGGAGCCAATACGGGAGAATTCAGTCGGCTGGCAAGTGAAGCTGGAATTAGGACGATCGCTTTTGACATAGACCCGATCGCTGTCGAGAAATATTATCGCGTGGTGAAGCGTGGAAAGGAAAAAAATGTACTTCCTCTTCTGGTTGATTTTACGAATCCGAGCCCTGCCATCGGCTGGGAGAACGATGAGCGCACGTCTCTTGTAGAGCGAGGACCAGTCGATGCGATAATGGCCCTTGCATTAGTACATCACCTTGCCATATCCAATAACGTCCCCCTGAAACGAGTTGCGGAATTCTTTAGCAGGTCGTGCAAGAATCTGATCGTTGAGTTTATCCCAAAGACCGATTCGCAGGTACAAAAACTTCTGGCGACGAGAGAGGACGTTTTCCCCGATTACAGTGAGCAAGGATTCGAGAACGCATTCGCTACATATTTTATTATAAGCGGAAAGAAAAGTGTATCCGATTCAAAGAGGACCTTGTATCACATGACAAAGCGATGAGTGTATGCGCAAACTATACCTTCTGCACCCGTTTCTGTTCGCTCTGGCTCCGGCTATCTTTCTATGGAACTATAACTTCTCCGAGGTATTTTTTTGGGAGGCACTTATAACGCTACCGATACTGATCGCGTTCGGAGGACTGGTGTTTGGGGCTTTTTGGTTGTTCTATCGCGACTATAACAAAACTGCCATAGCCACCTCTGTGTCTCTCGTCCTGGCTCTGTTCTATCAGTACATTTTTTTTAGTCCACTCACATTTCAGTTCATGCGCCATCGCTGGGCGCTGTTGTTTTCTGCCACCATCGTTGCCGCAGTGGCATACGCGGTGAAAAAGACAAAAAACGACTTGTCGATACTGAATAAGATTTTGGCCGTCGTGTCCGGGGCCTTTATTCTTCTCTCTCTCGTGCAGCTTGCGTGGAATTCCTACTCTAACCTTGCGCACCGTGCGCCTGCGAAGTTTGAAACCGTAGCAATCGGAGCAATAAAGGAGCCCCGTGACATATACTACATCGTCTTAGACGAATATACGTCGCCCGATGTTCTGAAGGATGTGCTCGGCTTTTCGGATGACCACCTGGTTGATTTTCTCAAGAAGAAAGGTTTTTATGTGCCAAAACAGAGCCGGAGCAATTATCCCACAACGTACTTATCACTGCCCAGTTCTCTTAACGTGCGCTACGTCGACGAATATACGGGTGATGGAGCTCCACCTCGCAGAATCCTGACCGAAATGACACAGAATCATTTCCTTAAGGATTTTCTGCACTCATATGGATATCGTTACATTCATTTCGGTGCCGCCTGGACAGATCATTTCAACCCTTATGCCGATGAGAACATTAACATAGACTATCTTTCCCCGTACCAAGAGATGGTATGGAATGTCAGCGCCTTCGCGCCTGTCGCAATGATACTATCCGGACATGGTCCCGTTGGCGAGAAACTCGGCTTCCTGAACCTTGATTCTCTTGATTTCAGGCTTACAGAGTGGAAACGGATAAGGCTCCAGCTGCAAGAACTTGCAAAAATACCCAAGAGGAGCGAGGGGCGTGTTTTTGTTTTCGCGCATCTTCTTATTCCTCACGAGCCGTATGTTTTTGATGCGGATGGGAATTTTGTAACGAAAGAAGAGGCTGATTCAAGAAGCCAAAAGGAAAATTATCTTGCACAAGTTGCATACATAAGCAAAGAAGTTGAGAAGCTGGTCGTCCAATTGCAGAAATCTGAGCCGGAACCGATCATCATTATACAAGGAGACCATGGGCATAAGTTTCCCCTTTCCAATCCGGAGCTGCTTAAGAGTGAGTATGGGCTTACACCGGAGCAAGCGGCGCCCTTAATAACCCGCATTTTCAATGCCTACTATTTGCCCGACGGAGGCAGCTCGCTCCTCTATGATACGATAACCCCGGTCAACTCGTTCCGCATAGTGTTTAATAAGTATTTCGGGCAAAAATTCAAGCTCTTGAAAGATATAAGCTACACATTTGACACTCGTGATTCTTCGCGACTATCACCGATCATCCCCGGTGCGTCAATAATGCAAGAACCACGTGACGTTTCCTCTATTTTCTAAGCTCGTCTTCAATTGCTTTCAGGATTTCCTGCCACGCTTCTTTTCTATCATAAGTGGAGACGCTAGCGCCCTCACCGGCCGTATATCCCCGAAAACTCACCTCTTCAACTACCTTAAGATAGTTGAGAATATCTTGCTCATCCGCACGTTTCTCTTCCATTATACGTGCGAAGGCTTTCCTGCAATCCTCAACGCACGAAACGCGGAACATCCCTGGCGCGTGCATGAACCACGGATATCCGAATATGAGAGCATTTTTACCGCGCAGTATGGCCTCCATGGCGGCCGTTCCGGTTGCGGTCGCGATGGCCTTTGCATTATCTATGAGCGTAAAGGTGTTCGTCGTGACAGGAACGAGACGAACATTGCGAAGGCGTGCCATTTCCTCATAGATACCTCGATAACGGTATGATGTGAAATTACCACCGTGCGCCATCCACTGAGCTGGGTGCTCCTTGATATATAGTTCCCAGTCCACGGGGAGTGCCGCCGAGAGCGTCTTCATCATCAAGATTTGATCTACGTAAACGCTTCCTTGCGGACTTGTCGTTAATTCCGGCTGGTAATGGATCGGCACATACACATACGGCTTCTTGAGGTCGGCTGGTCGTTCCAACGCAAGATATTCATCTTTCACATTTGATTTCAGCATTTTGAAGATACGCATAACGCCGCGCTCGATAATAGAACCGTCTCTGATGAAAGGAATGAGCGACATTGCATGACGGCGAAATTTATATAAGCCGCTGTTTACTTTGTTCCATTCGGTAAAATGCGCAGGCGACGGGTCTTTTGACCCTGATACCTCGAGATAGTAGCCCCGAGTTTCAGGTGCGAGTTCATTGAGCTTTGTCTCCCTCGCACGCTGTTTCCAGTTTGCCAGCGCCTCGTTCCCCGCCCTGTAATCTCTGTAGGTGACGAGGCGATCATAACGGAATACAGGATCTAGGATGATCGTTTTTATCCCTCGCCGCTTCGCAATCTCATAAAGCACAAAGTCAAACATCTGGTGTGGCACGTCAGCAAAAAGGATCGCATCTGGGTTCAACTGGTCCAACACGCCCCCCCAATAACAGAGAAGATCATAGTAGAAATCCTTGCGCTTCAAGATCGGCCAATCAGGATACCACTTATCAATCATGCTCATTATCTCCGATTCAATGGCCGAAAATAAAACTATGTCGTCTTTACTCCACGGTTCAAAACGAGATGCATCAATGTTTTCAGAATGTATTCCCTTCAGAGCAGCGCGATAATCGTGAAATACCGTACCCGGGAATCGCGCTTTATCGACAGACTTTGCGACGTCATAAATATAGAGCCAGTAGAGGATCTCGTGTTGTTTGGCAAGCTCTTCCACCACGTGCACGTGTTCGGGGATAACGCTTCCCAATCCGATAATAAAGAGTTTCATATTTATCCACGCACTAAAGAAGGACCAGTTATAGAAACTACACGTCCGGCTGAAAGCTTGACTGTAATGTCAGCCAAGGCGAGCATCCCTCCGCCGTGCGCAATAATGAAGACCGTAATGTCTCCGCGAAAATGCTCGATAGACCGTCGTATGGCTTGTTCCGATTCCGCGTCTAAGGCGCTTGTCGCTTCGTCCAAGATAAGAACCTTTGGTTTGCGAGCTAAAAGGCGCGCCAAGACTATTCGCTGTCGTTGCCCGCCCGATATGAGGACACCGCGATCTCCTATGTGCGTATCATATCCGTGCGGTAGGGATTCTATGAATTCATGTATATTCGCGCGTTTTGCAGAGTCAATGATGTGTTGAAGAGACAGAGCAGAATTATAAAATGCGATATTATTGCGTATTGAATCATTAAGAAGGAAAGGGTCCTGAGGTATGTAGCCCAAGGTCTTGCGCCACTCGCTAATAGGGACAGTTCGCACATCCTTGCCGTCCGCAAGCAAAACGCCAGATGTCGGCTCTATAAGGCGCAGAAGTAAATCGGCAATTGTGGATTTGCCAACACCAGATGGACCTACTATCGCTACGATCTGTCCCTGTTTGACTGAAAAACTCACGTCACTCAAAACCTCTCCCCTTTTGGGATACGAGAATGAGACGTTCCGAAATTCTATTCCCTCCGCTATAGCGGACGAACCCGCTCCTCCTATGGGTTCGGCGTTCGCCTCAGCGTCATTTTGATATGTGCTTGCTCTGGAGAGATACGGAAGCATCCCAGAAAGTGCATGCAACTGAACCTGAGCAGCCTGTATCTGCATAAAAATCTGATTGACGGCGTACACGATGACGGCAAATGAGGCGAAGTTGAATCCCGGCATTCTGTACATGTACGCGAATACACCCGCGACAAACGCTAGTCCGGTAAACTGTATGCCCATTTCCAGGAACCCTCGTATCGTCACCATGTTCACATGCACTTTTCGTATGTTCTCAAAATACGATGAGGATTCTTTAGATACGGGCTCTTCCACGCCGGCGGATTTCACGGATTTCATTCCGGAAATGTGCTGGCTTACAAAGTGTGCTAGTGAACGGTTGAGATTTTCAGCCTCTGTCGCGGACTTTTTGTTCAGGCGGAACATCGGTTGAAGCACGAAAAAGAGCGCGACGCCGACCGAAAAACTTAAAAGTGCGACGACGTGTGAAATGTTCACTGCTATGACTATATAAGCAATCGTTTTAGTGACTATCAGCACGAGCGTAGAGAACATGCCGAAAAACTGGGACGTATTAGTTGTGTTCGTAATCAGAAGCTGGTCAAGATGACCCACTTTTTGCATGGACAAAAAAGGCCAACTACTTTTGACTGTCGCCCTAAACATGCGCTCGCGCATATCGCGCTCATATCCAAATACTATGCGCGCTGTTACATTTTGGATCGCGAAAAGCGCGATGATACGCACAACGAATAACGCGCCGACAAAGAAGAGAAGGTATCGGAAAGTGTAAGACAATCCCACGAACGCAAAGAACGCCGAAAACACGCGCGTCACAGTATCGGATGCGAATCCACCTCCACCGGTCACGAACGAGAAAAGAGGTATTATCGCACTTATACCGAGGCCTTCGAGCAGACTCGCGAAAAAACCGAGGACTATAATTACTATAAGGTGTCGGTAGTACGATCCAAATGAAGTCGCGAGAAGCTGGAGGATGTTCATGAATTTGCCGGGGTGCGAGCGCATACTATATTGCTATATTGACGGAACTCTGCGGCGACAGTACGATGTGATACTAGCTTCTTTCACCTCCGCAATCAAGTATTCAAGCCATGTTGAAAATATCCCGCTCATGAAAGCCTGCCTTGTCTTCCAGCGCCGGTTCACCCCGGTCGCGCACAAAATAGCCATTGAACTTCGCGATAAGTACGGCGTATCTGATTTCTGCGGCTATGTGTATTTGCGCTCAAGCGCTAGGTTCCTTCGTAATCAAAAAGATGTAGCGTACGGAGGTCTTCTAGTAGACGAAGAGATCCACGATACGAGCGTGCACGAGGATCTCGATTGGGATTACCTCGAAGAAGTTGAAAGAGAGTTCGGAATCCCATACCTCTGGCCGTATATCGCCGTTGACCGCGTCATTCGTCACGGGCTAGGTGTGCGCGAGTATCCGCATGATTCGAGCCCATATACGCATGAGGATATGGCGCGCATGCTGCAAGCGACCGTGCGCGCGATCAAGAAATTTCTGGAGCGGGAAAAGCCGGACCTTGTTTTCATGCCTGTCGTAAGTTCCCTTGGCAACATGCTTCTCTTCCATATAGCACAGAAAAAAAGCATTCGGATTCTGGTCGGTGCAGAAACACGCATCAAAGGGGGCTACGTTTTTTCGGAGGATTATCGGAAATTCAGTTTTGCGGAGACGCGGTTCCGCGTGCTCATGCGGGGAGTGAAAAGTCCTCGAGATGGCGATGCACGCGCATATCTCAAAGCATATCGGGCTAAACCACACGCCTATCATTATGTGATGGAAAGTTTTAAGGATTCCGGCGCACGTCTTAAGGCATACTCCTGGCTGACACCATGGAAGCTCGCCCGTTCTCTCAGGTGGCTTTCAGAACGTATCGTACGCACACTCATAGACCCCGCACATGATTACATGGAACAGTCGCCCTGGTGGTTTCTTCTTGATGCAACGCGGCGCAAGTTCCGTCTCATGCGCGGCTTCAGCGACTTGTACGACGTTTATGACCAACGCGAGCAGTTCGTATATTATCCCCTACATCTGGAGCCAGAAATGTCGATGCTACTTTTAGCACCTCGTTGGACAGACCAGATCAACCTTATAAAACAGATAGCGGAATCCATTCCTTTCTCTTTCAAATTGTATGTAAAGGAACATCCGGCTATGGTCGGTTTCCGCACTCGTCAGTACTATCGGGAATTGAAGAAAATCCCGAATGTAAAACTTATACACCCAAATCACGACTCGCATGAAATCATAAAAGGTTCCCGCCTTGTCTTCACCCAAACAGGCACGGCGGGTTGGGAGGCGCTCCTTCTCAAAAAACCAGTCATCACATTCGGCGACGTTTACTATAACTCGCTCTCAATGACAAAAAAATGTACGGATATAGAAACGCTATCTTCCCTTGTGAAAACACAGTTGGACAATTTCATCTTCAATGAATCGGAGCTTCTGAACTTTATATCGGCTCTATTGGAAGAATCCGAGGATATTCATTTGCATGAGCTGTGGGAAAAAGGACTTGATGGTAGCGCAGAAAAAACCAGCATAGAGCGTTTCGCGGAATTCCTTATGCGCACATATCGTCGTGGGCAAAAGAGCTCTCAGTGACGCCATTATGCGCGTACACATATACACATTGCGGTTTAATCCGGTTTTCGGCGGCGGCTCGCATCACACTTTAGAAATTTATATACGTGCCTTGTCTGAGAGCGGACACACGCCGATATTGACGACTTTTTTTTCAGGCGACAACAACTACAAGCACAAGCCATGTGAGATAAGAGAGGAGAACTTTGATGGCGGGTTTATCGCGCTTCAGCGCCACATCGCACATCGTA
The DNA here is from genome assembly GCA_001781555.1 of Candidatus Kaiserbacteria bacterium RIFCSPHIGHO2_12_FULL_53_13. Classification (GTDB taxonomy): domain Bacteria; phylum Patescibacteriota; class Minisyncoccia; order Phycocordibacterales; family UBA2100; genus UBA10103. The sequence goes on along the minus strand of MFLP01000035.1, from coordinate 1,394 downwards.
TGCGCGAAAACACGGATGCAGATGTGCATTTTCTCTACAGCTCGTACATCTTATGGGCCGGAGGTATGTATAAATACAAAGGCGGCACAACTCCTGTAGTTGCCAGTATCAACAACTATACGCCGGGAATGAGATTGCATGGCACTACCCCGCCTTCAGACGGATCCGTGCGCAATCTGCTTATCCGCGTACGCAATCGCGTCCACATTGCGAAATTGTATCTATGGGAAAAACTGGTTGGCATACAGTTCGTGAGAAAAATTGACCTCCTATTTTTTGACTCTCGTTTAATACAAGAACGCTATGAGCGATTCGGATATCATGCTCATTCATCAGATGTGGTTCCTGCTCCAATAGACCCAATACCAGATACCCAATTACCATCGCCATTTCCGGACGATAAAGGTGTTTTCCGCGCAGTATATGCGGGACGCCTAACGACCGACAAGGGCCCCGATCTATTGGTTAAAGCGGCTGTAAAACTACCGGACGCAGTTCATATGCACATAATCGGTAGCGGCAACGAGGAAAAACCGCTCAGAGATTTTATCCAAAATCATGGCCTCGAAAAACGTGTCTTTCTGCACGGATGGAAAGATCGTGAGGAACTATACAACTTTTATAGGCATTCGCATGTGTTCATTCATCCTTGCCGCTGGCCTGAGCCATTCGGAAGGGTCGTTGCGGAAGCGCTCATGTGCGGGCTCCCCGTAATAGCAACCGAGAATTCGGGTCCATCGTGGGCAGCGGGAGATGCTGGCCTGACATTCAGAAAAAACGACGTTGAAGGCCTTGTTGAGCGTATACTTTTCTTTTTCAATGCTCCAAATGAGCGCGCCGCATACTCTAAAAAAGCTCTTGTCCGCGCACGTGTCTTTGATTCAGAAGTTGTCTCGCGGCAATTTTTGACCGATATTGAATCCCTTGTGAAGAGCCGCTGATACTATCAGTGCAGTTCAATTTTTCCTTTCGCCGTTTTGATGGGCACCTGCCTCATCCACATTTGGTCCTTCCATATCTCCCGATTCTTCCGATACCATGCGACGGTCTTTTTGATACCTTCATTAAAAGTTATTCTCGGCTCCCATCCAAATTGGCTCTTCATTTTCTTATAATCGCAGGCAAAGTTATTCACCTGCCCCGGCCTATCCCCTATGTGAACAAGCATCCGAGGCGGGCATTTCATATGCTTCAGAACTGACCTCGCTAGATCAATGATGGAAACAGCATTACCCGACCCAACATTATAGACCTCTCCGATAACCTGTTTACGCGGCGCATGAATAAGGATATCAATCGCCCTGGAAAGGTCCTCAACGTACATGTAATCCCGGGTATATGCGCCTGAACCGTGCACCGTGATGGACTCGCCAAGTATCCCGCTCGTCACAAAA
>MFLP01000034.1:1787-49613 GCA_001781555.1 Candidatus Kaiserbacteria bacterium RIFCSPHIGHO2_12_FULL_53_13 | reverse complement strand
AAAATACTCACTCCATCTAAATCGTGTGGTTTTTCTTCCATAAAGATACGCGAGGTAAAATCCGAGAATCGATCCGATGAGAAGAAAAGTCTGGTAGAGCTCGACCGACATTAAGGTACATTATAGCTCATTTAATTCTTTGCATAATTGCGCTTTCTCCTTTTCAGAGCGGAGGCGGTGAGATTCGAACTCACGATGCCTTGCGGCATGCCGCCTTTCCAAGGCGGTGGAATAAACCACTATCCGACGCCTCCGTGAGTGAAAAGTATACGATATGATTCCCTATCCACAAAATCATTTTAAGACAAGACATGTATACCGATATATCGGTATAATCTGGCATATGACCCATGTATCAAAATACAGAATGAAGCGCAAGATTGAAAGCCGAATTTCAACTAATTTCACGCGTGCATTATTTTCTGCTTCTGGATCGCAAGGCCATGAAATATTACGGTCGCTTTTGACACTCACAGAACAAACGATGTTGGCAAAACGCCTTGCGCTTATCGTTATGTTGGAAAAAGAATTCTCGTACTATCGCATCTCAAAGAGTCTGAAAATGAGCACCTCTACCATCAAAAGAATTCATGGTGAGCTCGAAGCTGGCGCATATGAACCCATTATAAAAGCGCTGCGAGGACGCATGAGAGTATCATTCCTTGAACTCCTTGAATTATTATTAACAGGAGGGAGACCAATTACCGGGGCGGGACACAAGAAAAGACTAAATGATATTAGAAGGCGGCTTTGGACCGATTAGAATCTGTTATATACCGATATATCGGTATATTAAAGGTTAATATGTCACTTAAATTACCAAGAACTGCTTCTTTTTCAGGAATTTGCATCCTGTCAAAAAACACCGCGGACACAGGGCATCACTTTTGCCGACTCTCCATGCGGCGCAGGCGGCGCTCCCTGAGACGCTTGCGCTGCTCGGCGAGCCTGAGTCGCAATCTATGTTCGAACTCCTCGGCTTTGCGGGATGCAGTCCAGCCGAATACGGCCATCGTAATGTTCGCCGTCAGTATGAATCCAAATGCAAGAATGAGGAGTGTCTCCGGCAACGCTGGCGAGAGGAGAAAGGTCGGCACAAAGCTCGCCATACCGACCACGACGTCCATGAACCGGTTCTGCGGGGTCTCCTTTATCTTCACCATCGCTTCCCACGTCTCGTAGAGCACGAAAACGAGGAGCACGATGATAATTGAAGCTTCAGTCCCCAAACCAAGAACCCCTATCGAAAGTCCGAAAGATACGCCGGAGAGCAGATGGACAACGCTCCAAAGGTCGAGCCACTTCCCTTCCCGCCAGATATCGCTGCGTTCAAATTTTCCGTCGCGCGTGATACGCATATCGCACTATACGATCATCCCTTTCAATGCCGCGACGCGTTCTCCTACCGGCGGGTGTGTTGAGAAAAGCTTCGCGATAAACTTCCCCGCCTCGTGCGCGCCGAACGGATTCGAGATGAAAAGGTGCGCGGTCGCGTGGCTCGCTCTCCGCATCGGCGCTTCATAGGAAGAAATCTTTTGGAGAGCGGAAGCAAGGCCCTCGGGATAGCGCGTGAGCAAAGCGCCGGAAGCATCCGCCAAAAATTCCCGCCTTCGCGATATCGCCATTTGTATCAATTGCGCGGCGAGCGGAGCGAGGATGATAGCGGCAATCGCCGCTATCGCAAGCAGGGCGTTGCCTCCGCGGTCGCGATTGTTCCCGCCGCCAAAAAAACTGACGCGAATGAACATATCAACAACGACGGTAATGAGGCCGGCTAAAACGACAGCCACCGTCATCACGAGAATATCGCGGTTGCCCACGTGCGAGAGTTCGTGGGCAAGCACGCCTTCAAGCTCGGCGCGGTCAAGCCGCGCAAGGAGCCCCGTCGTCACGGCTACGACCGCGTGTTTGGGATCGCGCCCCGCCGCAAACGCGTTGGGCGCGTTGTCTTCTATTATGTACAAACGCGGCTTCGGGAGTCCGGCTGTTATAGACAAGTTCTCAAGTATGCGATGCAACTCAAGAAATCTGACCGGGTCGGCCTCTTTGGCACCGACGGATGTGAGCGCGACTTTGTCGGAGAACCAATAGGCGCTTATGTTCATCACGAGCGCGAATGCGACGGCGACCCAAAGTATTCCGGGAGTCTGCATGTACCACGAGATCGCCCACCCGACGAGCATGACCAACAGGAAAAACGCGCTCATCAGCGCCCATGTGCGGAATACATTTCTTCCTTGCTGTGTGTATAGACTAGCCATATCAAAAAATCAGTGAGCAGTTTACAGTGGACAGCGGAGCCCACGCGTAATTTAGAATTTGACTTTAACCGGCTCCCGCGCCGCCTGCTCCCCTTCTCCGAGCTGGAAGAATTCGCGCGTCTTGAAGCCGAACGCGCTGCCGATAAGATTCGATGGGAACATCTCAAGCGCGTTCTGAAGCTCCTGCACGACGGAATTGTAGAAGCGACGCGCGGCCTGGATTTTGTTCTCGGTGTCGGAAAGCTCGCGCTGGAGCTCGACGAAGTTCGTGTTTGCCTTGAGATCGGGATAGGCCTCGGAAACCGCAAAAAGTGATTTCAAAGCGCCTGTCAACATATTCTCGGCTTCTGCGTGTTCCGCGACGGTTGATGCATTCATCGCCTTCGTGCGCGCTTCGGTGACCTTCTGCAATGTCCCCGCCTCGTGCTTTGCATAACCTTTTACTGTTTCCACCAGATTCGGGACGAGGTCGTACCGACGCTTCAACTGCACGTCGATATCGGACCATGCCTCTTCCGTACGATTCGTAAGCGCGACGAAGCGATTGTAAATAAACACCGCCCACAAGACGATGATGACTGCGACTAGTAAGATTATGAAAGGAATACTCATATGCACACAATTATATCACTCTGTCTTTTCTCCACAATACAAGCGAGGGGATTTTCCTACGTGGAGTCTGTGCAGCCGCGCGAGCATGGTTTTCGACTAAGGCGAAATCGTGCGGCGAACCTAAGGCCGCACCTCGCTGGAGGTGCGGCCGGGCTCCACGTAGGAAAATCCCCGAGCGTTAGTCCATCCCCTCCATCCCACCCGGCATTCCGCCTGGTGCAGATTTCTTCTCTTCTGGAATATCGGCAACAGCCGCCTCGGTCGTGAGCAAGACCGCCGCGGCTGACGCCGCGTTCTCCACGCAGCTTCGCGTCACTTTGACCGGGTCGATGATGCCTGCCTCGAACATGTCTACGATGTTGCTCTCCTCCGATTCCGCTTCGGTGGCCGCATTGAATCCCATGTTGCCGGCTTTCTTCACGACGTCTTGCAATATGACCGCGCCGTCCTCGCGTCCGGCATTCTTCACGATCTGCAGAAGCGGAGCGGAAAGCGCGGAGAGGAGGATGCGGTATCCGATCGTGTATTCATCGTGCGCCTTCGCATCGACTTTCTTCGCGAGCTTCGCGCCCACTTTTGCGAGCGCCGAGCCGCCGCCGGGGACGATGCCCTCGGCGATCGCGGCCTTCGTCGCGTTCACCGCGTCTTCGATCTTGTCCTTTAAGTATTTCATCTCGGTCTCCGTTGCGGCACCCACGCGGATGACCGCGACGCCGCCGGAGAGCTTCGCGATGCGCTCTTCGAGCTTCTCTTTGTCGAACTTCGAATCGGTGTTCTCCAACTGCTTCCGGAGTTGCGAGACGCGCGCCTCGATGTCGGCCTTCTTCCCTTTTCCGCCGACGATGACCGTCGAATCTTTCGTCGCGACGACGCGATTCGCGCGGCCGAGCATGTTCAATTCCACGTTCTCGAGCTTGATGCCGAGGTCTTCGGAGACGACTTGCGCGCCTAATGTGATGGCGATATCCGCGAGCATCTCTTTCTTCCGGTCGCCGTAGCCCGGGGCCTTGACCGCGAGCACGTTGAACACGCCGCGCAGTTTGTTGACGACGAACGTCGCCAAGGCCTCGCCGTCCACGTCGTCGGCGATGATGACGAGATCCTTCTTCCCGCTCTGGGCGATTTTCTCGAGAAGCGGAAGAATGTCTTTAATGGTGGAGATCTTCTTGTCGGTCACGAGGATGGCCGCATCTTTCGATTCGGCCTCCATCCGCTCCGGGTTCGTTATCATGTAAGCGGACACATATCCCTTGTCGAACTCCATGCCTTCGACGTATTCCGATTCAATGTCGGTCGTCTGCGATTCCTCCACCGTAACGACGCCGTCCTTGCCCACCTTCTCGACGACTTCCGCGATCTTCTTTCCGAGCTCTTCCGATTCGGCGGATATGGTCGCCACCTGGCGGATGTCATTCTTTCCCGCGACGGGGCGCGCCATCGCTTTGAGCGCTTCGACGGCATCTTTCGCCGCCGCTTCGATGCCGCGGCGAACCATCATCGCGTTGGCGCCCATCGCGGTGCGCTTCAAGCCCTCGTGCACGATGGCTTGCGTCAAGACAACGGCCGTTGTCGTGCCATCGCCTGCCTTGTCGTTCGTCTTGGATGCCACTTCTTTGACTATAGAGGCGCCCATGTTCTCAAATTTGTCAGCGAGCGTGATTTCCTTTGCGATAGTGACGCCGTCGTTGGTGATGGTCGGGCTCCCCCATGAACGGTCGAGTGCCACATTGCGCCCTCGGGGCCCAAGCGTGACTTTGACCGCGCCTGCGACGATATCCACGCCGCGCTTCAGGGCGTTGCGGACTTCTGAATCAAAAATTACTTGTTTGGCAGACATAGGTGATAGGTTTTAGGTTGCAGGTTTTAGTAAATGCTTACTTGATGACGGCGAGAATGTTCGATTCCGCGACGATGTAGTATTCCTCGTCGTTGATCTTCACCTCGTCGTAGCCGTATTTGGAAAAGACGACCTTGTCTCCGACTTTAACTGACATCGGAATTATCTCGTTATCATCTCCGGGCTTCCCGGGGCCAACAGCGACGACAACGCCGCGCTCCGGCTTTTCCTTGCGCGCCGTGTCGGGAATGATGATTCCGGATGGCGACTTTTCATCAGCAACTTCCTCCGGCTTTACCAAAACCTTGTCGAAGAGCGGTTGTATCTTGCTCATCTTGCTACTTTTAACCTTGGACTGTTTTTTCATATGAATCAATTCATTTGATCCTTACCTTCTAATGGGGTGCAGAGAAACTGCAACGTTGGGGCATTATATAAGGCGAGAATCTCCTGTCAATTCTTCTTCTTATCCGGAATATTTCCGAAAAAACATATCGGCCTATGTGTCTTTACTCACAGCTTGAAGCAAGCTGGTATTGCCAGAGCGAGTAGATCCATTGCGAGGCTAGGAGGTTGGCTCCAAGCCCCCGATGGGAAAGCGGCTCGTGGGAGATGGCTTTCAATCCGCGGCCTCGGCCGCGACTGGAGGAAACCATGAAGACCAAACTGGCCGCCGCGGGCATCCGGGGCGCGCCGGCGTTCGCGCAAGCGAACACCTTGAATGCTGCGAAGAAGGCCGCCTAAGTCCAGTACGGGACGAAGGCAGCACCCCCCAGGGAAACACTTCCTGGGGGCGTACTTTTTTTCTTCTTCCCCCTCCCCAGGCATAAGCGAAAAGACCTCGTGTTTATTAACGGTTTGAGTGATTCCTCCGTTAATAAACACGAAGTCTTCGAGCACCATTTTGATTTTCCGGCGCACCTATGCTACACTTCCGGCACATGGCATTTCTCCAGCAGGTTCTGCCGTATGTGCAGATAACGCTCTCAGCGCTCCTCATCGTCACCATCCTTTTGCAGCAGACGGGGGCATCGCTCGGAGGCGCATTCGGGGCCGACAATTTTAGCTCCGGTTTCCACACGCGCCGAGGTTTGGAGAAGACGCTTTTCTGGGCTACCATAATCCTTGGTATCCTTTTCGCGCTTTCGGCACTCATTAACTTACTCATTAGCTAGAACTTGATACAATTGCTCCTTGCCTTTGGCCGGGCATAGTCTCGGCTTATATTGCCAAGGACAAGTACTGCACGCATTCCGAATCGCTTCCTCTGAGCACTGCCAGCCAAGACCCTGGCCAGTTAAAATTCAATAGAACAAACCAGTATCATGGATATAGAAATCCCCGAAGACCTTAGAGAAAAAATGACGCGACCGCGGAGTTTTGAGCGTTTTGGGACACTGGAGAATTTACTGCGCACTTTTCGTCCCGGTGAGCGGCTGGTCTTGTATTGCCTGACCGTAGCCCTTGCCGCGAGCACGTTGGCGCTTCTCGTTGGAGTCAACTCAGCGGTTTCAGTAATCGTTCCTGCCGCCGGCGGCTCTCTTACGGAAGGCATCGTGGGCCCGCCGCGTTTTATCAATCCTATTCTTGCCATCTCGCAGGCAGACGAAGACCTGACACAACTCGTATACTCAGGCCTCACCCGTGCGCTTCCCGACGGTTCCGTTGTGCCAAGCATGGCGAGTAATTACGAAATATCAAAGGACGGCACCACCTACACTTTCACAATACGCCCCGACGCGACCTTCCATGACGGGACTCCGGTAAAAGCATCCGACGTACTTTTCACGGTCCAAGCCGCACAGAATCCGGATATAAAAAGCCCCCGCCGCGCCGACTGGGAGGGCGTTACCGTTTCAAGCCCGGACGAACAAACGGTCATTTTCAAACTACCGCATGCGTACGCTCCATTCCTTGAGAACACGACGCTCGGTATCTTGCCGAAACATCTGTGGAGCAGCGTGAGCTCGGAAGAGTTCCCGTTCAATCCTTTGAACACGCACCCGGTGGGAAGCGGCCCGTATCGCGTGTCCTCATTCAAAACGGACGGCACGGGCGCGGCGGAGAGCTTTACTCTCACGGCGTTCAAACAATTCCCGCCGCGCGCTCCGCACCTGCAAAAGATAACTTTTCTCTTTTACCCGAACGAGAAAGCGCTTATCAAAGCCATGAACGCGGGCGAAGTGGACAGCATGACAAACATATCTCCCGCCGGGCTCGCTTCACTCAAGCGCACGGACAGCGTCATCATGCACGTCCCTCTTCCGCGCGTCTTCGGAGTGTTCTTCAACCAGGGGCACTCGCCTGCTCTCAGGGATGCGTCTGTGCGCGCGGCGCTTTCGGCGGCGGTCGACAAGAACACGCTTGTCGAAGAGATTCTCAAAGGATACGGGGCGGTCTTAAATGGCCCGATACCTCCGGGTGTTCTCCTGAACCAATCGTCAGCACCGAACTCAAGCACTGCGAATGTCGCGAAAGACGCATATTCTGAAAAGGCGCGTGGCATACTTTCGCGCGGAGGATGGATATTCGACGAAAAAGCAAAGGTATGGAAGAAAAACAAGCAGACACTCTCCATCGCCCTTGCAACAGCCGACGCTCCGGAACTTTCGGCAACTGCTAATGCGATCGCGGAATTCTGGCGCGCATCGGGAGTCGTCGTAGATGTTCATATATACCCTATCTCGGAATTCAATACGAATGTAATCCGGCCGCGCTCTTATGACGCTGTATTTTTCGGAGAGGTCGTCGGGCGCACGCTTGACCTTTTTGCATTTTGGCACTCAAGCCAGCGAAATGACCCGGGGCTGAATCTCGCGATGTATGCGAATGCCAAAGCCGATTCGTTGCTCGCGCAGGCACGCGCAACGACAGATCGCAGGGCTCGCGAGAAGCTTTACGGTACTTTTGCCGCGGCAGTCGACAAAGACCAGCCGGCCATCTTCTTGTACTCGCCTGAATTCATCTATGTGGTACCGAAAGCGCTTGAAGGGATAAAGTTGGGAGCGCTTATCACTCCGTCCGAGAGATTCTTGAACGTGGCAGATTGGTATACGGAAACGGAGCATGTTTGGGACTTCTTTACAGAGCCAATATAAAAGCAAGTAAAAAACATTTTTATTCAAGATAATGCAAGATTGATTGATATGAACATGCCCGAAAAAGACGCGTGGAGCCCGCAATCTGCGCCTGAGTCAGCGAGTCAGCGTATCCCGAGTACGGGAGCGTCGGCCGGAACAACGCGCGGAAGAACGGCGGCTAGAGGAACGCAAAGCGGTTCCGCCTACGCGCGTCCTAGGAGTCCCTCACCGCGAAGGGACAGTGGCCGAGCGAGTCCTCCCCATCGCGGCAGCGCAGGAGGCGCCCGGCCGCGCTTCGGCTCTTCTCGTTCCGCACATCCGCCACGTCGCGGACGCGCGCGCGTCCAGCATCAGGATAGGGATACGCGCGGCCGTCCGGCAGCGGCTGTTATCCCCGAACCCTCGAAAGACACCGTGCGCATCATTCCTTTGGGCGGAGTCGAAGAGATAGGCCGCAACATGACGGCGGTAGAGTTCAACGACGATATCTTCATCCTCGACGCAGGCTTTGCGTTCTCGGAGGAAGACACTCCGGGCATTGATTACATACTGCCTAATACCGGCTACCTCGAAGAACGGCGCGACAAGATCCGCGGACTCCTAATCTCGCACGGGCACCTCGATCACATCGGCGGTATCCCTTACATCATGGACCGTATCGGGAATCCGACCATATATACGCGCCGACTGACCAGTAAAATGATACAAAAGCGCCAGGAAGAATTCGCGCAGACGGTACCGGTCCAGATACGCGAAGTCGAGAAGGACGAGGTGGTCAAGCTGGGCAAAACGACGATACGATTTTTCGGCGTCACTCACACCGTACCCGATTCAATGGGCATCATCATAGAAACGCCGTGGGGAGATGTTGTTTTCACTGGCGACATCAAGCTCAATCACATCGACGGCGAACCGTCGGAGGAAGAGCATCAGGAATTCGGTATATTCAGGCACCGCAAGGTCTTGGCACTTCTCATGGACTCGACCAACGTCTGGCAACCGGGTTTCTCGATACCAGAGGTGAACGTCTACCGCACGCTCGAAAAAATAGTAAAAGAATCGAAAGGCCGTCTCATCATCGCGATGTTCGCATCGCATCTCGAACGCCTCATCCGCGTCATCCATTTCGCGGAAGAAGCCGGGAAGAAAGTAGTTATCGACGGGCGTTCGATGCGCACGAACGTTGAGATAGCCCGCGAGCTCGGGCTCGTCAAATACAAGGATGACACGGCCATCGCCGTGGAAGACATGGAACGCTACCCCGCCGACAAGCTCATCATCCTAGCGACAGGTGCCCAAGGCGATGAATTCGCTTCGCTAGCGCGCATAGGCAACAAGACGCATAAATATATCCGGCTCCAGCCGACCGACACTATCGTACTTTCGTCATCCGTCATTCCGGGCAACGAACGCGCCGTGCAGAAGCTCAAAGACAACCTCTCTCGCCAGGGTGCGCACATAATCACCTATCACGCGAGCGACGTGCACGCCTCGGGCCACGGCAACCGAGAAGAAGCCGCGTGGATACACCGGCAGATAAAGCCGAAATTCTTCGTCCCTGTGCACGGCTACCACTACATGCTACGCGTCCATGCCGACCTCGCCGTCGAGATGGGTGTGGCACCAGAGAATATCGTTATCCCTGACAATAGCTCTATTATTGAGATACGGAACGGCGAAAAAATCACAAAGCTAGACGTGAAAGCGCCCTCGGAGCTGCGCGTCGTCGAAGGCCACACCGTCTCAGAACTCTCCGATGTCCTGATGCGCGACCGAAAGGCCCTAGGCCAGGAAGGATTCTGCGTCGTTGTAGCGACCATCGACCGACGCACCGGACGTCTCCACAAATCTCCCGATATCATCTCGCGCGGATTCGTGTATCTTCGGGACAACAAAGAACTTATGGATCAAACACGTCTCATTATCCGGAAGAGCGTCGAGGGTTCTATGCGCAATCCGCGCGCGACTGACTTGGACGCCGCGCGCGAAGACCTCGCTGAATCCGTGTCACGATTTCTCATGCAAAGAACACTTAAACGACCCATCGTCATTCCGGTTATCGTGAGCATTTAAGTTAGACAGCGGCAAAATACACGCCTCGCAGTGACGCTAAAGCTCGTATACTACATCCTTCCGCTCCACCACTACCTTCCATCCCATCCGCTTCGCGTACCGGTAAAGCTTCAGATTCGGATTGAAGCATATCGGCTCCGCTACCATCTCCAAAAAGGAGATGTCTGCCTCCGTGTCTCCCACGCCGACCGAGTGCAAAAGCGTTAGATTTTCCTTTTCTACTGCACGCTTCAAAATATTCGCCTTATTGAGGATAAGATGCGCGTCTATAACTTCGCCCGTAAAACACTCCTGCGGGCCTATCTCGTAAACCATGCCGTAGGATTTATCGAAACCGAGCCGCGGACAGAACTTATCCAAGACCGTCTTCGGTGAATGCGAAACCGCAAGCAGGTAATATCCTTTCTTTTTCAGATCGGAGAGCAGGTCGCGCGTGTGGCGGTACACGTGCTTCCACTGCATCTCGACTATCTCCTCTGCGGCATCGGCGAGAACCCCGTAGTGAACGCCCTTGAGGTGCTTTAAGAACGCGCGCACGACCGCCTGGATGTATTCTTCATAGTCTCCTTCGCGGTCCAGCCAGCGCATGTGTTCCCGCTCATAGACCTTTCGGGCGTTTTTCGGGAATGCTTCTTTTTCTATTAGCTTATCAACCAGCTGAATAAGCAAGCTCGAGCGGAAGATGGTCCCGTCTACGTCAAATACCGCCACTTTCCGGAGCTGTGCGGACCCTATGCGCTGTTTTTCTCCCATGCGTTTATCGTACACAATAGCAGGCTTCTGTGCGAGACGGGCATGCAGCACTTCATTATGATGCGCGGATTACGCGCAGAAACTCGTCAAAAGTCGGCACGACGTGATCCGCTTTTTCTATTACGGCATTCCGTGCTACGTTCTCCGTGAAAGCGAAGAATTTGGTAGCTAGTCCGGATTCTCTCAATTCATAATCCGTATAGCCGTCCCCTATCGCATAGACATCTCCGCGAAGCTTCAGCTCTTTTAGTTTGGAAACCTTGCCGCCTTTCTTGGCGAGAATATTCTCTTTATCAAATCCGATAATGTTCCCTATCTTGTCAAAAAGAAAATTGTTCGCGAAGACATTTTCTTCCAAAATCCCAAACTGCCTGACAACGGGAACTATGAGCTCCTTGAAACCAGCCGAGAGGATGAATATATTTCTCGCGTATTCTTTCAGAAATTCCTTGTTCCTGGCAAACGATGGGGTCACATTCTTCTTTAGGAGCTTCACAAGCGCTTCAAGATGTTTTTTGTTCGCATGCAACAGGACTACTCTCCTTTCCAAAGATTCATCTATAGAAATCTTTCCTTCCATTCCGATATTTGTTATATCCTTTATTTCCTTCAATATGCTTTCTTTTCTCTTATTCCCGTTCAAAGAAATCGCCGCCAGCTCATCCAGCGCCTCTACTCTGGCAAAGGTGCTGTCAAAATCTATTATGAAAAATCTGCTCCTCTTACCTGCTTTAGCCCTACGCCGCATATCATTGCGCCTTCGGACCTCGAATTTTGCTTAAAATATCAGAATTGAATGCGCGGGTCGTGTTCTTCTGTGATTCAAAACGCTCCTCTGCCAATGCGACGAGCTTCAATACAAGGTCCATGTTAGAAACGCCGGCCTTCTTCCAGTTGTGCTGATAGAGAGTACCCGGCAACGTGTTCACTTCGTTGACGTACAGACGGCCGGAGCGATTGTCGATAAGAAAATCGACGCGCGCGGTGCCGGAACATCCGAGCACCCGGTAGACTCTCGCCCCCAATTCTTTCACGCTCGCTGTCATTTCCGCTCCGATGTCCGCAGGGATCTCGCTGTACTTATAGAGAGCCCCGTCAGCACTCTTCCCACCCTTCCCGCCGGAGAGATACTTGTCCTTGAAATCGAAGAACTCTGCCTTATTGAGCGGTCGTTCCACTTCCGCTGTCTGCACAATATCATTGCCCATGATAGGAAGCGTCACTTCCGTAAGTTCTTCGACGCTTTCTTCGACTAGAACTTTGTCGTCATAATGCAGAGCGACTTCTATGGCATTCTCCAATTCAGATTCCTTTTTGACTTTCGTGATGCCTATCGAGGAGCCGAGATGCACCGGCTTTACGAATACAGGCCAGCTTAGTTCGGCGATGCGTTTTTTTATCTGCACGTTTTCTGTCTCCCACTGCGCGCGTGTGAACCAGCAGAATGGAACTACAGAAATACCTTCAGCAAAGAGAACTTGCTTCGTGAACGCTTTGTCCATTGCGACGGCAGAAGCAAACATGTCGCACCCTGCGAACGGCACCCCCGCCATACGCAGTAACCCCATCAAGCTTCCATCTTCACCGTATGTCCCGTGCATGGATGGGAACACGACATCTATGCGCACCGACTTCGATAAGACCCCTGGCCAGGAGATGCCCAGGCCATTCTCGAACGACAATCGCACGGGCTTCTGCCGCGAAAGGATAGATTCGAAGTCCGGTCGCTTGAAAAATGCGAAGTCATTCATCGCCTTGTCCGCGTACCACTTTCCATTCTTGGATATGTAAATCGGCCACACGTCGAATTGCCCGCTCGCTTGGAGTGATTGGATTATGGGAATGTGAGCGGTGATGATGGAAACGTCATGCTCCGCGCTCCGTCCGCCAAAAATGACCGCGATCGTCTTCACCCCGTTAGAAGCTTTCTCCACCATAAATTATGTTGATTTTTGTTCGCTACCTTAGGACTTTGTATAAACTTCTGAAATTAGGCTTCTAACGGGGTTCATTTCTGAATCCTACCATCAAGCGTACTGATCCGGCCAATCGTTCTGCAGGAGCACCACGTCGCCCGCAACGGTCATGTGCGGGAGCGCCGCATATGCCGCAAGCCCTTCGTCGAACCAGATGATCTCGCCTGTGTAGCCCGATTCCTTGAGGCCTTCCTCGATGAGGGGTGTCACGGAGTTCCGTATCAGTACAACTTTCTCAATTCCGGCGGCCGCGAGCTCTCTGCCGATATTATTGTGCACTTCCCTCTTTCTTGGGCCCATCTCCACTAATCCAGGAGTTACATACCATCTCCGACGACCTGTGAGTGAGGATAGAAAATCTATCACCGCGCGCACTCCGTCGGGATTGCCGTTGTAGCTGTCATCGAGCGTGATGACCCCGGCACTATCTGTCCGTTTTTCCAGCCTGTGTTCGAAAGCCTGCGTTCTCGCGAGTCCTGATCGTATCTGTGCGTTGGTAAGCCCCACTCGCGACGCTATGTCTGATGCTGCGGCCAAAGACCCCAGCATGTGCAGGCCGAGAAGCTCCGAGTGCACTTCGATTTTCTCGTCCCCGCTTTCCAAAATAAATGTCGTGCCCGCCAGATTTGTACTGGCATTCTTGGCACGCCACCTCCTCGCGCCGTCGCGCGTATAGAAGATCGAGTCTCTTGGCGCGATAGATCTTGCAAGTTCGTTTTCCCCGTTTACGTAGACAGGACCCTCAGAAAGATAATCAGCAAGCTCGAAAATGGTGGCTGCGGTGCGTTCTATCGTCTTGAACTTTTCCAAATGCGCCTCGTTAATGCCGGTAATTATTCCCAGATGTGGTTCTACGAGTTCGCATAATTTTCTGACGTCGCCCGGATAATATTCTCCGAACTCGAAAATGAGGACGTCCTCGTCACCGCTCAACGTTCTCACGAACTGCGCAATTCCGAGCGGCGTGTTGTAGCTTCCGGGCGGGGCTGCCACCTTTTTTCCTTCCGCGAGGACTGTCTTTAATATCTCGCGCATGCTCGTTTTCCCGAAACTGCCGGCAATGGCGATCTTTACCGCAGGATGTCGTGCGAGCGCGCGTGCCGCTTGCGATGTGATGTATCGTTCGACGGGCCATTGAATAACGCGTAAAACAAGGATGGCAACCGCAAGCACGTACGGCAGAACGAACGGAAATGTTATGAGAAGACCGACTGCGGCGACATGCGACATATTGTCAGCCGCCAAAATGCCGGTAACGACAATTGCCCCGACGATGAGGACCGCCGCCCACGAGACTGCAAGAAGTGCGAGTGCCTTCGGCGTCTTTTCCAGACGCTTGCGCTTTTCGACGCGACTGAAATCGCGCGTGCGCCCGTACCACGCGAGATAATCGCGGATGTTGTACTCACTCGCTTGAAGCATGTAAACGAGCGAGCGCATGTAACGCGGATGATAGCGGGAAAAAAGAGCTTTCATATGAATCGGCGTATCATCTCCGCGACTTCTGCCGGTCGCTCACGGTGCA
Organism: Candidatus Kaiserbacteria bacterium RIFCSPHIGHO2_12_FULL_53_13; assembly: GCA_001781555.1. Taxonomy (GTDB): domain Bacteria; phylum Patescibacteriota; class Minisyncoccia; order Phycocordibacterales; family UBA2100; genus UBA10103. The sequence continues at coordinate 35,496 of MFLP01000034.1, read as the reverse complement.
CAAAATGTCCGGCACCCGGTATCACTTTCAAAGTTGAGTTTTTGATTATCTTCGACAATCGTTCTCCATCGGAAAGCGGCGTTGTCTTGTCAGCACTTCCCCAGATCAAGAGTGTCGGTATCGTTATACAAGATGCGGCGGACTGCAGATCTTCCCTGATGACGTTGAGGAACGTGTCGCGGAGTTCGCCCGCGGCGAAATAATCACTGCCGATCTTTTCGTACAGCTTACGGCGCAGTTCGGCGCGCCAGAAACGCATAGGCGGCAAGATGGTCAGTACCTTCGCCGCTTTTGCAAGCGCCGTAAGGACCTTGTTGCGGATAGTTCTTCTCTTCGCAATTCCGGCGGAAGCAATGAGTACGATTTTTCTGGCACTTAAAGCTTTTGCCGAAGCTCCTTTTATCAAGATACGTCCTCCCAAAGAATGGCCGACGAGTATTTCCGGCTTTATATCCAACTTGGACATGAAATCTTTCACGAATAGCACATAGTCATCCAGAGTCCATGGAAAAGCAGGTTTTTCACTTTCTCCGAAACCAGGGAGGTCGACCCTTATTATTCGAAATGCGGAAGAAAGCCGCGATACGATATCGTCGAACGTGTGTAGCTCATCTTTCCAACCGTGCAAGAAAAGCACCGCAGGACCCTTTCCCTCATCTATGTATTCTGCCGCCAATCCATCCACGATGACTTTCATCACGTTAGAGGCAGGTCGCGGTCGTGTATTTGAATATAAAAACATAGAATTAGTGACGTAAAAGATTGAAGTAGGAAATTTGATATTGTCTCGTGCGACCGCGGCCTCTAACGGGATTCATACATATCTGATTATCTACGTTATTTGGATTTTGGCCATCGGTGGAGGGCCGCAGGCCACAACTTTGTAAGCGGATGGTTCTTGCATTCGTGCGGTCGCGCAGGGCAGATGTAGCGGCCGTATAGCACGAGACCGTTGTTCACGTACTTCCAGTCCTTCTTCGGGATGAGCGCTTCGAGATCCTTCGATATCTTCTTGAGATCGTAATGATGGGAAAGGTCGAAGCGCTTTGCAAAGCGCTTCACGTGCGTGTCAGTCGCTATTCCCTCCCACACGTCGAAAAGCTCGCCTAGAATTACGTGCGCCGTTTTGTATCCAACGCCTGGAAGCGTTTGCAGGTCACTTTCAGTGCTTGGCACTGTGCTTCCGTATACATCGCACACTTTCTGCGCCGCTGCGATGATATGTTTCGCTTTGTTGCGGAAAAATGGGACTGAGGATAACTCTTTCCGGAAGACTTGCGGTCTTGTCCGAGCGAAATCGCGCGGTGTCTTGTATTTCCTGAAGAGTTTCTCGGTCGTACGGTTCACTGCCTTGTCGGTGCACTGCGCGGAAAGAATTACGGCAACCACGAACTGAAATGGTGTCTTATACTTGAGCTCGCTTTTTGGCTCAGGATAAGCCTTTTTCAAATAGGAAACTATACTCCTCGCACGCCTCGCCCGTCCCTTGTCTTTAGATGCCTGGCGAACGTTCATGCTCTCAAAGTTTGTACAATATTTTCGCAACAGTCTTCGGGTCGTAGCGCACAACATCCGAGTCGAGCAGAAGATCGGCTTTTATGACCCGACCGGCATATTTCCCGAGCTTTTCATCTATCCGCACCGGGTATTTCTTTTCTTTAGCGTACTTCGCCTGCACTTTTGCGGATATTTCCTTATTATTGCAGATGACATAATCGAATTTCTTCAATCCGCTGTATTTAAGGAGTTCCCGGACCATATCGGAAGCCGCAAAGTCGTGCGTCTCGCCCCATTTAGTCATTGAATTGCAGATGACTGCCTTCTTTCCTTTGCTCTTGCGCAAAGCATCTTTCATCCCATCGACAAGAAGATTCGGCACGAGAGACGAATAGATATCGCCCGGGCCTATGACTATCAGATCCGCATCGCGAATGGCTTCGCTTGTCTCCTTAAAGATACGCGCCCTGGGTTTCAAGACTATCTTTTTGATGCGCAGGTCTCCGTTGTGTTTCGGTATGTCAATATTCGTCTCGCCGATGATCTTCGTCCCATCCTCAAGAGTCGCATGCACATGCGAGCTGTTCAAGGAAACAGGGAGCACCCTGCCTTTAAGATTCAGGAGCTCCGCGGCTTTCTTTATCCCCTCCATGTCGCCGCCATATATCTTTGAAAGGGCCAGCAAAAAAAGATTTCCGAAACTGTGCCCATGAAGAGGGCTTCCCTTCTGCTCGAAGCGGTAGTTAAAGAGGTCCCGGAGTACTGCTCTGCGTTTGCCTTCGGAAAGCGCAACAAGGGCGCGGCGCACGTCGCCGGGCGGGAGTATACCGAACTCATCGCGAAGCACGCCGGACGAGCCGCCGTTGTCGAACATGGTCATGACTGCCGTAATGTCAAAAGGGAATTTCTTTAGACCACGCAAGATCATGTAGCTCCCCGTTCCTGCGCCTATAGTAACGATTTTTTTCATACAGTATCATACACCGTATACTGCATGAAGGATATTGGCAATCTCTGCACTAATTTTGTCATACGATGCACAAAACCGCCCCAAAAGGGGGCGGTTTTGTATCTCAAACGCTCTAAATAAAACGGTGAGATTTACTGTCCAAGTTCAGCATTGACCGCCGCACGAGTCAACGGGCCGATATAGCCGGTCTGCGAAATACCCTTGCTCTCCTGATATGCCCGGACTGCGGTGCGCGTCAGAGCGCCGTAGGTTCCTTTCGAAACCCCCGCTGGCATAGTCAGAAATCCTTTCGATTCAAGGAGGGTCTGGAGTGTCTCAACATCACTGCCCTTCGCTCCGATGCCGAAGTCGGCGGAGAGAGAGCCGGATGCGGATGCAGATGCTGGAGCCGCCATAGAGGTGCCCGCGCCAAGTTCAGCATTGACCGAAGCGCGGGTCATCGGACCAACATAGCCAGTCTGCGAGATGCCTTTGCTTTGCTGATAGGCGCGGACTGCTGTGCGTGTCAGAGCACCGTATGTTCCTTTTGCAACTCCTGCCGGCATAGTCAGGAATCCTCTCGCCTCGAGGAAGCTCTGGAGGGCTTCCACGTCCACGCCCTTTGCTCCAATACCGAAGTCGGCGGTGAGAGAGCCGGATGCGGATACTGTGGTTGCGGGCGTTGTGGAAACGGCTGGCGTTGCTACAGGTAGCTCAGGCGTTATTGCTCTGACGACACTGCCTCCACCACCGCCTCCGCCGCTTGCAACCGGGGCACCATTGCTGCCGCTACCAGTGCTTGTGGTTGAGGTATTACTAGTGGACCCTGTGGCTGTTCCGCTACATGCACTTCCAGGAGTAACAGTAATGGTCGCAGAACCCATAGAGGAAACGAGTTTCAGTATCGACTCCGTATCACTGCAGGTATTAGTGCTTATATAGGCCGGTTCCGCATTTGTCGCGAGAGTTAGGTGAGCGGTGGATTGGATCTCGATTGATGAGCTTGGCTGCAAAGTCACTGTGAAGCTCGAAGCCCCAACAGTTATTGACTCCACGACCGCGGTCGTGCCGTGCACATTCAAGGTTGCGCCGCCAACGCTTAATACCGTGCTCGCGGTCAAGCTTACGTCGTTGTAATCAGCGAGGGCGAGTCCAGGCAGAAGCAATGCCGCGATCGAACTCGAAATTAAGAATTTTTTCATGTGTCGCTCGCTATTGAAGCTGATAATGTCACACCGCTAGCGAATCGCCTCCAAACCGTCGCCGTCTGCATGCAGAGTATTCGTTTCATGATGACATGTTTGAGTTAGCTAGCCGATGAATGAACCACTATTATGGACACGTCCCGTATGTCCAAGTGACGAAACCGTCAGCGGCAGCACCAAATGTAGTTCCTGCTGTCGTAGAAGCAGCCCCAATGCTGAGCTTAATCGGGGTCAATGTCGACGTCGCTGTTGTCTGTATACAACCAAGAGAAACCGTCGAGGTGGCGGAGTCAGAAGTGGTAACCCAAACCGTTCCTGAACTTGTCAACTGAGTAGTCGAGGCGTGTCCAAGTGTCGTGTCGCCTGTAAACCACGCTACCCCTGAATTAGAGAGCTGCGTCGTCGAGGCATGCTGGAGCGAAGTGTCACCCGTGGTCACGGTAAGTGACCCCCCCGTAGTAATATCCGTACTAATGGTCGTGGTTGCTTGCACGGTCGCAACAACAAAAAACACGGAAACAACTACTGCAACCATCACCGGCCAGAATCCCGCACTCTTGAAGATTGAAATACCTTTCATATCGAATTAATTTTTACTAAAAACCTATTAATATGAGACCTTTGTAATAACTTCGGAGTGCTTTCAACTGACGCTTGTTAAAAAACAAGGGCCGTAGAACTCCTACGTCCATGGCATTGTACCCCCCGCCAATACATAAGAAAGTGATTTACGGGCAGGGCTGTGTATAACTTTTTATTCCAGTATCCTGTTTAACTCCTCACGAAGTGCGGAAAGCGGCAATCCGACGACATTGTAATAGTCGCCTTCGATTTTCTTTATAAGTACAGCCCCAAATCCCTGTATCGCATATGCCCCGGCTTTACCCTGCGGCTCCCCCGTTTTCATGTAATCCGATATTTCGCGCTTATCAAGCTCCCTGAAATACACACGCGTCTCGACCGCTTTCGACACTTTTTCTCCTGTTTTTACGTCTATTATGGCGAACCCGGTAATGACCGTGTGTATATTGCCGGAGAGTTGGCTCAGCATCTTGCGCGCATCCGATGCGTTCTTCGGCTTCCCCAATACTTTCCCTTTCAAGACAACGATGGTATCGGCTCCGATGACAATGGCGTTCTTGCGTCGCCTTGCGACAGCTTCGGCCTTCATTAGCGCGAGGTGCTTTGCAAGAGAGCGCGGCTTCAGTTTGAGACCCAAGTCCTCCTCGTAGCCGCTTTCTTCCGTCGTGAACGGAAGCCGCAGTTTTTTGAGTATCTCCTTCCTGCGAGGAGACGCGGACGCGAGAATTATTTTTTTCATCCCGTTAGAAGCGGTACGCGGCAAAACATATCCACTTCCTTTTTGTGATTGTCTTAGATTCTCTTTAAGCATATCGCGCCCCCGGGCTTCTAACGGGACACGTGCGGCAGTATTGCACAGCGGCACGATGACTGCTATCATGTGTGCACAACTGAATATCGTATCAAGAGCGCGGTGAAGGAACTGGCCTGATGACCCGCCGACAACCCTCGAAAGAGAAGGTGCCACATCCAGCCCGTATGGGAAGATACTTTTATCAATAATCTCCCGTCGGGGAGATATTTGGTTCTATAAGATATTATGTTCCATTTACTTGAGAGGTACACGGTGGAGAGCGTCACATGCGGGCATCCCGATAAGGTCTGCGACCAGATATCAGACGCCATTCTTGATGCAATGCTCGAACAAGACCCCTTCAGCAGAGCCGGCGTGGAGACGTTCGGCAGTCACGGAACTCTTATGATAGGCGGAGAAGTCCGGACGAAAGCGAAAGTCGACTTTGAAAAGATCGCGAGGCGCGTCTACCGGGAAATCGGCTACAAGGACAACCTTGAGGTGCTTGTGCGTATCGCACAGCAATCACCTGACATTGCGATGGGCGTTGACACGGGCGGCGCGGGGGATCAGGGCATCATGTATGGTTATGCGACGAACGAAACGAAAGAGATGCTTCCTCTTGGAGTGGTCTTGGCGCACGCGCTCGCAAGACGCCTTGAGAAATTGCGCCGCGACAAGACGCTTCCCTGGCTGAAGCCCGACGGCAAAACGCAGGTGACTATCTCAAAGGGTAAAGTCCTGACGGCGCTCTGCTCCACGCAGCATGACAAGAAAGTCTCTCAAGAAGAGATACGGAAACAGCTCATAAAACATCTCTTCACTCCCGTACTCGGCTCGACGAAGAACATAGAAATACTAGTCAATCCGACAGGACGGTTCGTGCAAGGCGGTTTTGAAGCAGATGCGGGATTAACAGGCCGAAAGATACAAGTCGATACCTACGGAGGCCTCATGCCGCATGGCGGCGGGTGTTTCTCAGGAAAAGAGCCGATGAAAGTCGACCGTTCGGCGGCGTATATGTGCCGATTCGTCGCGAAGAACCTGGTCGCGAACGGCTACGCGAAGAAAGCCCTAGTGTCGGTTGCTTACGCCATCGGGCGAGCAGAGCCCGTGATGATAGAAGCGTTCGACGACAAAGGAAAAAATCTGACGAACATCGTCACGAAGAATTTCGACTTCCGCCCCCAGGCAATAATAGAACGCCTTGATTTGCGCCGCCCCATTTTCCGAGAAACCGCCACCTACGGGCATTTCGGAGTAGCCAGACGTTCGTGGGAAAAAATAATAAAAATCTAGTCGTCATCGCTTCTTCCCTATTTTCCGATGTTTTGCAGGATTAATATTTACGCCCAAAAGCCAGAGCAAGATCGCCTTCTGCACGTGCTTGCGGTTTTCCGCCTGATCAAAGATGACGGAGTTCTTGTGGTCGATGGCGTCGCGTGATATTTCGTACCCGACGTGCATCGGCATGCAGTGCATTATCCGCGCCTTCGGCGCATACGTATCAATGAGTTTCGCATTCAGCTGGTACGGCATGAACACGGCCTTGCGCCGTTCGAATTCCGCGCTGAACTCCGGCTTCGGAGTGCGATTATTGAAATACTCCGCATCGAGCCATGTATCGGTGTGCACGTAGTCGGCGTCGGCAATGGCATCCTTGGGATGTTTAGCGCGCCGCACTTTCCCCGTCGCGGAAGCCTGCGCGTTCAGTTCCTTGTCAACGCTTGGCGGATGAACTTCGGGAGTCGCAAGAACGACCTCTATGCCCAATTTCGCACAAGCCAGTTTCAAGGTATTGCACACGTTATTTTCTATTCCCAGCCACGCGATTTTTTTGACATTCTTGAGTCCACCGGAATATTCCGACATCGTCATAATATCTCCGAGCGCCTGGCATGGATGATATTTCTCGCTGCAAGCATCGATGACTGGGATGCGGTCGTATGATGCGGCCGTCAGCACGTCTTTGACGTGCATGGACCGTATCATCAACACATCTGCGAATCGCATTATTGCCTGTATCTCGTCGCTAAAATCCGCGAGCGGCAACTGTGCATGCGATGACGCCAGGAATATCGCGTGGCCGCCGAGTTCCGTCATTCCGGCTTCAAATGAAAGGCGCGTCCGCGTCGAGTTTTTCTGGAAGAGCATGACGAGAGTCTTCCCCGGCAGCAAATTCGTCGCGATACCCGCGCGATATTTCTTCTTCAGGTCTGACGCAATATCCAGAATTTCCCGGATATCATCCGCGCTCTGTTCTTTAAGAGAAATTAGGTGTTTCATCCCGTTAGAAGTAAGACGCGGAACCGGAACGGGCTCCGTATCTTACTTTGTTATCGTTGATAAATGCTGAGTTCATAGTTGCTAGTATATTTAGTCGTCCGCGACTTCTAACGGGACTCATGCATTTTTTATGCGGCGGCGATAGTTAGCGAGGTCGAGATTCCCGGGTGCTCCCAAGCTTACCTTTGAATCGAGATTCTCCTTCAAGTCGACCGGGCGCGAAGAGACGAGGTCAAGCGCCTGCTTGTATGCGTCGCGGAACGGCATGCCTTTTTCCTGCACAAGCTGATTCGCGATGTCAGCCGCGAATATGCCGGGCGTTATCTTCGCCCGCATGCTTTCTTCATTCGGCGTCATTCCTGAAAGCATAAGCCCTGCCACCTGCAGGCTGCTCCGGACTATCTCAACGCTCTCCATTACGGGCTTCTTCAGGAGCTGGAGGTCCCTGTTATAGCCGGAGAGAAGATTCTTTGAAATGTCCTTGACCATGAGCTGGTCCGCAAGAACCACGCTTACGTTGCCGCGAAGTATCTCCATGACATCCAGGTTCCTTTTTTGCGGCATGATGCTCGAACCGGTAGTAAGCGAACCATCAACCGAGAAGAAATCGAACTCATTCGAAGTGAACATGAGCATGTCGTTCGCAAATTTTCCCAAGCTAAGCATTATCTGCGCCAGCGCTTCCATAAAAACACTCTCGAATTTGCCGCGTGAATTCTGGCAGTAAAGAGAGTTGACCTGCACTCCGTCGAACTTGAGTTCTTTTGCGGTGAATTCCCTATCCAATGGAATTGAGACCCCGAATCCAGCGGCAGAACCAAGAGGGCTCTTGTTGATGTGCTTGAGGACTAGCGCAAGATGGTCTGCATCGTCCAGCAAACTCTCCGTGAAGGCCAGCAGGTAATGGCCGACGCTTGTGAGCATCGCTTGCTGGGTGTGCGAGTAGCCCGGCATCGGCATATCTTTGTACTTCTCCGCTTTATCAAGAAAACTCGAGGCAAGTTCCACGCTTGCGCCATGTAATTCACGCGCGCAAGCGCGCATATACATGCGCAGGGCCACAAGCACCTGGTCATTCCTGCTTCTGCCGGTGTGTATTTTCTTCCCCGTGTCGCCGAGTTTATTCACGAGGTAGTTCTCCATCACGGTGTGGCAATCTTCGTCCGCCGGAGTGATTTTTATCTCCCCGTTCGCGAATTCTTTTTCCAAGCTGTCGAGGGCCGAGAGTATTTTTGAGAGCTCTTCGCTCGTAAGAATCCCTATTTTTTGAAGGCCTTTGGCATGCGCGCGGGTGGCTTCAATATCAAACGGCATTAATTGCATGTCGAATACGTGATCGGTCCCGGCCGTATATCTCTCAACGGACGGATGCAGTTTTTCCTCTGACTTTTTCCAGAGCTTTGCCATAAAGATTAGGTGATAGGGATTTGGGTTTAGGTGTTAGGAAATTATTTTTTCTTTTTCTTCCGCGCTATCTCGTTCGCGATCTTCATCTGCAACGAATATAGCTCAACGAACCCGGCGCTTGCATTCACGTTGAATTTGTAGCCTTCGGCATTGTTGAAGGAGGCAAACGCAAGTGCAAAAGGCGATTTCATCGCGACCACTGCAGTGTTGCCTTTGAAGAGTCTGACGGTTACCTCCCCGGTTACCTTTTCATTCACAGAATCATTGAAGGCGTTGATGGCATCCATGACGGGATCAAACCAATAGGCGCCGTAACAGAGATATCCCCAGCGAGTGTCTATCGTTTCTTTCACTTCATTCAGGATTTTTGTTGAGACGTATCTTTCCAAGTAGCGATGGGCTTCGATGATCGTATGAAGCCCAGGATGTTCGTAGACTCCTCTGTTTTTCAGTCCTATCAATCTGTCTTCAAGAACCTGAAAGGTGCCGACTCCGTGTTTTCCTGCCATCTTGTTTAATTTCATGAGCAATGGGGCGAGGCTCAATTTTTCTCCGTTCAAGGCGACAGGAACGCCCTGCTTGAATTCCAACTTTATGAGTTCCGGCTTATCCGGCGCATTCTTGGGAAGCGTGTACGTAGTGAGAAATCTTTCCTCTTGAGCAATGAGGCTCGGATCTGTAATTTCTCCGCCCTCCCAGGTAATGCCACCCATGTTGTCATCATCCGAATAAGGAAAGTCGGCTGTTGCAGGAACTGGTATGCCATGTTCTTTGGCGTACTGGATTTCTTCTTTTCTGTCCATTCCCCATTCCCTGACTGGCGCGATTATTTTCATTTTCGGACTGTGTGCCAGAATGTAACCATCAAGCCTCACTTGGTCATTCCCCTTTCCGGTGCAGCCGTGAGCGATGCAATCGGCACCTTCCTTCTCCGCAACCTCTACAGCTTTCTTCGCCAAAATCGCCCGAGCCATCGGGGTTGAAAGATGGTATTCGCCCTGGTAATGGGCATTGGCCCTAATGCCCTTAGCAAGGTACTCGTTCGCGAATTCTTCTTTGACATCAAGTGCTATCGCCTTGACCGCTCCGAACTTCAGGGCTTTCTGCTTGATGGCATCCAAGTCATCATGCTGTTGGCCCAGGTCCAGAGTTAACGTAATAACTTTGACTTTGTATTCGTCTTGTATCCATTTTAATAAAACGGAAGTATCAAGCCCGCCAGAATAGAGAAGCACGACTTTCTTCATGCTGTCTTTATCTCCTTCGTATGAAGCTACCTTGTGGTACGGATATTGTGCTTTCATATTATTTTACTGTGTAATTTTACCCTATTAATCAAAAACGGCCTCATTTTTGAGGACGTTTCGGAAAGTTTGATCTGGATAAATGCAAACGCTCTAAAACACCCTCAAATAAGGCGTCCTACGGCGATTCTGTATGTTTACGCCTCTATATTTCACATTACCAGGATAGCACAAAATGGTGGGGGGTGGCAATAGGGATACTCGTCGGGCATAGCACTTCTGCCGTCGCTGTCTGTGCGTGCTCGCACAGCGCTGCCTCTCGCGCCGTCGCGCTGCTAGACACGGCAGAAGCGCTATGCCCGAGCTCGCTTAAGCTGGGAAAGCGAACGGCTCAAGTAATGAACCTAGCTGAACAAACAAACGAGGTTGGAATCGCCCAATGTCCACCGGCGTCGATTTGATGCAAGACGCCTCTGCAGGGAATACTTAGATTTTCTTTGATCTTTTTATTAGTGACTCATCGCCAAAAGATCCGTATTTTTCGCGAATGTCATCAAACATTGCCTCCTCTAACTTTGCCCATTGGCTGGAACTATACTTGTAAGAAACTTTGTTGAATTTGACTTCAATACCGGAAAGGTATTCCTCGTAATTGGATTTTAAAATCTTCGAATGCAAGAAATGCCTGTAAAGCCTAAGGAATCCCACGATTGCTGATGTCGATAGCAGCATTAGTTTACTTTTTGAAGAAAAATCCCACACGCTCTTTTTCTTAGGATACTTCTTCTTAAATGTTTGTCTGATGGCGTAAAAGAAGTCTTCCAGCGAATTCGCGCAAAAGACTACATAATCTTCGACGTCACCCTTTGAATATTTCTCTATCGTAGAGCGCGGAGCACACTTATAAAGAAGTCCGTCTTTTTTGACCAAGTCGACCAATCCCCATTGGATGACACTAGATCTTTTTATTCTCCCACCTTGATACCATTTAACAGAAAACTTCTCATGAAATACACCGTTCTCTCTCCTGTTGAGAGATTTGATAATCTTGTTTCCAACTGACGATGGGTTCTTAGGCTCTATAATCTCTTCAAGATTATAGAGGAAGTCGCTTTTTACTTTTGTTTGGGTCGCATTAATATCTCTAAAAAGTTGAGTCTGTTTACGCAATATTTCTTGCGGTTTTCCATTAAAAACCAACAGCGTGGCAATTAAATCTTCATTCTCGGCAAGTCTCTTAATTTTCCCATCATTTTCCTTTTCTGAAGGATCGCTCTCTCCATAAAAATCTTGCGTAAACGCGAGAAGTCTGTGTTGACCATCAATGATACATAAGCTTGCAAAACGATTCGGAAGCAGTATTGACTTTGTATCCTCTTTCAAAACGTTTGACGAAATATTCGGATCCAAACTGAGAATGATGCTATTCGCAAATGAAGAATCATCCCTTGCGACAATGTACGAGCGCAGTTTTTTCAACTTCTCCTGAATTATCATTCGCTGGAAACTGTCGCTTTTCCAGCCCTCGTTGCGCAACACATAGCATCTCCGGAGAAGTGATGTGGGGCTAATCTTAAAAATTATCATTCGACATCCGAAAATACCTTTCTCAATATCTACATAGGGTTTCGACACATAGCCCTCTTGGTCTTCGACTTCCTTCTTCTCGAAGACGGCCTTAGGTTCCAGATTGAAATAACCGTAAATTTCATACTGTGCATTTCGTCTGGTGCTCTCACATATGGAGTAAAAATACTCAAAAGTATCGCGACCCCAAAAAAATATTGTCTTGTCTCTCTTGTCTCTCGGTATTCTTTGGAGGAGTGTGGCCTCATCAGCCTCACCTTTCATCGGCGCAATGTAGAGACCGATTAATTGCGTCTTAACTGTGATGTTCGGTTTCGTTTCTTTTACTTTATATTTTGACCAGATTTTATTAATGGCTTCTATAAGCATCTTGTTTTCATCGTCTCCCAAGAGAGTAATCTTTTGAATAAAGTTGTCAAAATCTTTTGTGTCTAAGCTCCTCGAGTCCGTATATTCTATGAGCCATAACACATCCCCCTTCATCGCAAAGCCGTCAAGTTCAATCTCCTCTCCTTGCTTCGTTATTTTCCCTGCACTTACTGTCTCGGATCTTTTCGAGATTAGAAGTTTTGTTTCTTCAATATCACAAGCAAATATTCCCCCTAGATTGAAGATGTTTATTGCTTGTGCAAGTCCATATTTCATATGAGAGATAATCTCTTTGAACCGAAATCTATGAATTTCTTGTTAAGCTCTATTCCCACAGAAGAGCGGTTTAATTTTTCAGCCGCAGCGGAGGTGGTAAAAGTGCCGGCGAATGGATCCAGGATCAGAGAATTTGTGTTGCTACTAACTTGTATAAAAAGTGTGAGCAAGCTCAAGGGCAACTGACAGGGATGATCATTTCTCTTCAACTTCTTATCATCGTTGAAAGGGGTAAAGTGCCCGTCCAGATTTCTTAGTCTCTCAGGAGAATTGTTTTTTAATAGATCTAATATCTGTACATCGTATGACAATTTATTGAGTTCATATAAATCAGATAAACGAAGTGTGTCATATGCAACCCGACCTTTAGCCCCTTGTTTGATTCGTTCTCTTATAACAGGTGCGGTTGGATTTTTATATGGCTGGAGTAAAATATCCCGGTTAAAAATATAATTATCTTTTTCCTTAGTAAAAAATAAGATGGATCTTTGGCTGCGTGTGAAGTTCTTTTTCGAATGACCGATATTTGTTGGATAATGCCATGTGATCCATGCACGATAGTTTAGGCCCAGCTCGTCCTCAAGAAACGGTAAGATTCTGGCATTAATTTCTGGATAGCTAATAAGATAAAAACTTCCGCGTGAACTTAATAGACTGGGAATATATGAAAGTCGTCTTCTAAACCAGGAATAAAACTCACCGCGGGATTTTTTGTCGTTGAATTTCGGACCATAATCGAGATTCTGGTTGTAGGGTGGATCTGTGATAATAAGATCCACACTGCCTTCCGGCAGCGCACGCATCCCGTCCTCACAGTCGGCATTTATCAAAAGATGCTGTGAACTCTTGGTGGTAACAGTTTTGTACGCAAGTCCAGCCCTTTTAATAGAGTCTGCGGCTTTTGCTATCCATGAATTCTGTTTCTTCTTCTTTTCTCTCTTCTTCATAATTAGTTGGGTTGGTTTAGAAAGCTTTAAACCAATCCTTATCAACCTCAACCGATTCCTCCATCTTAATTTTCAAACCAAGTTGCAATTCCTTCATCTTCTCAACTAACTCCTCCCCCTCGATAAGATCGATGTGCGGCGCACCATCCCTTGTAGCTTCTTGCCTTGCGTCTCTCGTAAAAGTCCCAGTAGTTATAACAAGTCCTTTATCAGCTCGCCCGACCATCGCACCTCTGAAATCTCTGATCTGCTGAGCAGATACACTGCCCGTATACCGTTTGCACTGAAAAATAATGTAGAAGCTAAGAAGACCTGCTATCTTTATAATGCCCCGACCATCAATACCTCCATCACCGGATCGGCCAGTGACTTCTACTTGAACAAAGCCTGACTCGCGTAGTATACGTTGACATAGTCGCTCGAACGCGGCTGGAGAAAGTTTCAGAAGTTGCTCCAACATTTCTTCTTGCCATAAACCTGGCTCTTCATCGTCTATAACTTTTTTACCATCTTTCTTCCCCTTGACGAGCGCTTGGTCAAGCAGTTTGACGGCCTTGTTGACCTCGTCTTTATCGACTTTTCCTGTCTTCGTTCCCAATGGCGTTAGAGCCCAAACTCCACGCGAGGAATTTTCCAAGATTCCGTAACGTTTCAGATAATTTCTCGACCAAGCAAGTCGATAGCTCAACTTCGACCTGTTACCTCGGTGTATTTCGTTTACTTCTTCATCGGTCAATTTGAGTAATACGGCGACTTTCTCTTCAATCTCAGAAACTGATCCTGAACCTCCAAGTTTCTTTAAGGCTTCAATGACTGGGTTAAACAAATTATCGTATGTTGGAATAGCCATCAATAGGATCATCCCACAAATACGAACTTTGGGGAAATCCGCTCAGATGCTCCTTTTCTGCCTATAACCTATCGTACTTGGTGTGCTTGCCCTTGGACTTCTTGATCGGGTATTTCTTTTCGTTCTTTTTCATTTTCGCTTCAAATGCCCTAAACAAATCGATTTTCAAATCATGGCTCATTGTTGCGAGCCAATACAAAACATCCGCGAGTTCCTCCGCAATTTCTCCTTTGTGCGTGCGGACATATTCTTCCATCTCCTTTCCGTTTCTCCACTGAAAATGTTCCAAGACCTCCGCCGCTTCGAGAACAAGCGACAAGGCCAAGTCTTTCGGATTATTGAACTGCTTCCAATCCCGCACATCGCGAAATTCAATCGCCTTCTTCTGAATATCACTCCACGTTGCCATTAGCCCAAATATCCCACAATTCCTTATTTTTGGGAAACTTGCTCCGCCCCTACTTCCTCATGTCGTTTTCCCCGCCTCGCCCCCTTCCCATTCTCTACACTCTTTTCTTCACCCCACTTCATCTCCCCCTTCCCACTTCAATTTCCCCTTCTTCCCACTCTTTTCTTATTGCAGTCTTTTGCAAAACACTAGTATAGACTCCGCGCGGGGCGTAAGCTTGTGCCGCACCGAGCTTCCCTCGTTGCGCTTGAGGACAAGCCCGGCTATCGCGAGTTTGCGTACATGGTCAGATGCATTCTCGTATCCAATCCCCAGCCGTTCGGAAATGTCTTCTACCGACAATTCCGGCTCCCGCTTCAAAAGATCCAAGATCTGAAGCCGCCGATGATTCGCAAATCCTTTTACAATCCGCTCTAGCCTTCTGTATTCACTACTAACATTCGTCATGTTGCAATTCTACCTTATGCTAGTCTTTTGCAAAACACTAGCATAACGACATTCCGCAATTCAGCATTTTGGGGAAACTGGCGGGCGGCGCGCAAAGGATTACTCGACAGTGACGGATTTTGCGAGGTTTCTGGGGCGGTCGACGTTGAGGCCTTTTTCTTTTGCGAAGTAGTAGGCGAAGAGCTGAAGCGGAATGACGTTCAAGATGGGGCTCAGCACCTCGATGGTCTTCGGGACGTAGAGAATATCGTCGGCGATCTTCCCTATCTCCGTGTCGCCTTCCGTCGCGACTGCGATGACCTTCCCTTTCCGCGCTTTTATCTCCTGAATATTGGAGAGCATTTTTTCGTACACGCTGTCCTTTGTTGCGATGGCCATCGTGGGAAAATTCTCATCTATCATCGCGATAGGCCCATGCTTCATCTCGCCTGCCCCGCACCCTTCGGCATGAATGTATGAGACTTCCTTGAGCTTAATCGCCCCCTCGAACGCTATCGGATAGTTGTATTTGCGTCCGATGAACAGGAAGTCCTGGGCTTTCACGTATTTTTTCGCGAGCCGCTCGATCGCCGCACGATTCTCAAGAATCCGCTCGATTTTTTCCGGAAGCGCCAGAAGCTCGCGCGCGATTTCTTTTCCCGCTTTGGCAGACATCTTCCGCGTGCGTCCGAGGAAAATCGTGAGAAGCGCCAACGCCGTGAGCTGTGAGAGGAATGCTTTTGTCGAGGCGACGCTTACCTCCGGGCCCGCGTGGTTGTACACGCCGGCGTCGGTCTCGCGCGCGATGGTGGAGCCGACGGTATTCACGATGCCGAGCGTGAGCGCTCCGCGCCGCTTTCCCTCGCGGATGGCCTCCAGCGTGTCGAGTGTCTCTCCCGATTGCGAAATGCCAAGAACCGCAGTGCGCTCGTTGACGACGGGCTTCCGATATCGGAATTCCGAGCCGAGTTCGACTTCGACGGGGATTTCTGCATATTCTTCGAGCATGTGCTCGCCCACGAGCGCTGCGTATGAGGCCGTCCCGCACGCGACGATGATAATGCGATCGATTTTCTTGAGCTCATCGGCCACGCTCTCAAGCCCGCCCAATTTCGCGAGGCCTTTTTCCGGGATGAGCCGGCCGCGAAGCGTGTTGCGGATGACCTCCGGGCCTTCCATGATTTCTTTGAGCATGAAGTGCTCGTAGCCGCCCTTCTGCGCCTCCTCGGCGCTCCAATCTATTTCGAGCGTGGGGCGCTTCACCTGCGTCGAGTCGAGCTTGTAAATGGTGTGGCTGTCGGGCGTGATGACGGCGACTTCGCCATCTTCGAGGAACACAACCTGCTTCGTGTGCGGGACGATGGGCGACGGATCGGACGCGATGAAGCGCTCGCCTTTGCCGACGCCGAGGACGACCGGCGAGCCCATGCGCGCCGCGATGATGCGCTCGGGGTCTTGCCGGTACTGTATTGCGGCACCGTAGGTGCCGCGTATTTCATTGAGGGCCGCGAGTGTCGCTTCCTCAAATGTCTTCTCGTTCTTCATGTGCTCTTCAATGAGGTGCGCAAGAACTTCCGTGTCGGTGTCGGATTTGAACGTGTGTCCCGCTTTTATCAGTTTCTCCTTGAGCTCCCTGAAATTCTCGATGATGCCATTGTGCACGACCCAGATATCGCCGTCGCAGTCGGCGTGTGGGTGCGCGTTCAATTCCGTCGGTTCGCCGTGCGTCGCCCAGCGCAAATGCGCGACGCCGCTTTTCCCGGTGAATCCTGTCTTTGGGATTTTCTTCTTTAACCTGTCCACCGCGCCGGCGGATTTAATACTCCCCGATTCGGGCAAATATATTCCGGCGGAGTCATAGCCCCGGTATTCGAGCGAAACAAGGCCGTTCAAGAGGACCTTCGCAGCGTCTTTTTTACCCGTGTATGCGAAAATACCGCACATTAAGCCACTGTACCACGCCGAACGTCCGCCGAAAAATGGCTTACATTGAGTGAATCTCGGGGCGTTTCTGTCTCTTTTTTGAGCGCAGATACCGAAGCGTCCACACGGCAAGGGGAATGTCTTCCTCAAGGAAATGGAAACCGGCATAATTGGATTCACCCTGTGGCATGGAATCCGTTATCCGATGAGTAAGCATCGAGTACATGAGTGTACGGTCTTCCGGCCACTCGCCGCTTAGGACACCCGGCTCCTTAAAATACTTGGCGCGTAAATTGTCTTCTTCCTCTGCGCGTCTTTCTCTCTCAGGAATTGAGCCGAGACGATTATCAACCATGAGAACATTCTTTATCCAATATGCTAAAGTGTACTTTTCTGTGGAGAAAGTCCCTGCGCGTTGTGCTCCGGCAAGGAAAAGGCGATGCAGGCGACCTTCTTCGTTTCGATCCTCTTCTCTTTGGATCACGCGATCATAATATCGTTTCTCAAACTCGATCACAGCATTCAAGAAGTGTCTGAATTTTTGCCGGTCGAAACCCGCAAGCTCCGCACCACTTGACCGCTGCTCAAGGATCTTCGCGATGACGTTCACCGTGAACGCGAGTGCGGCGCCATGTTCTTTCGGCAAGTCCAGTAAGTCACCGCTATAAAACGCGTCTTCGACGAGCGTGCAAGCAAGATCCATGAGAGGCCGATCTTCCGGCGAGAGAGGCGGATTCTTTTCATTTTCTTCGTTTCTCTTATCTGGACGATGGCCATATAAGAAATTGCCGATTTTCAATACAGTGCGAGGATCAATATTATGATCTCCCTGCAAGACTCTGAAAAAAGACGCGAACGCGCCACGAGGTACCTCTTTTTTCAATCTGTCGCTCCTGCCAAATAACAAGAAGTCAGGATTTTCCCTTATCAATTTCCTGTCACTTTTCGACGTCACGGAGTTCGTACCTTTGGCCGCTTCCGCAAATCGCCGATATTTTTTATCGAATTTCTCCGTCATGCGCCGAAAACACGGGCGCTTATCATGCGTCCGGGTATGCTTCCTTGATCTCTTTGGCTAGGTAAGGATTCCACATTGCGCCAGTGGCGGACATCACCGAATCGGCGCCGGCGTCGCGATACGCGCGGTAATCTGCGGGCGTGAGCACGCCGCCCACCCCTTCGATCGCGAACGTGAAGCCGCGTTTCTTCCGAATTGCATTGAGGCGGCGTACGAAATCGAGGCCCGCCCATCGAATGCCCGTGCCGCACACGCCGGAGCGCAGGCGCGCAGGAGAACCGGGCAGGGCCTGATTGCCCTGTGCGTCCCTGATCTCGCCCTGTAGCGTATTGATGCCCGAAATGCCGTCCGCATACTCGTTCGCGATCTCCGCGAGCCGTTCGATATCGGCATCGTTCTTGTAGTAGCCGACCTTGAGGACGAGCGGCGTGTTCCCGATCGCGCCGCGGATCCCTTTCGCGACCTTCTCCGTCACGTCGAGGTTGTAGCAGACCAATCCCTCGTTGCCGATGTTGGGGCATGAGAGGTTCGCCTCCAATATCGGGGAACCCGTTTGCAGGGACAATTCGGCGGCCTTCGCGAAATCAGCCACGAATTCATCGGCCGTCTGATTCTCGCGCACCGTGCCCATGAAGCTGAGGACAAGCACCTGCCCTTTCCCGGCAGCCGCGACCGCTTTGCGCGCATCTTCCTGCCAAACAGCCGGGTCCTTCGACGGCACGCCGAACGAATTGGTTATCGAGAGCGGCTCGACATACGACGTGTCGGCAATGATGGGCTTTTCCAATTTCTCGAACGTAAGATTGCCGACGGGATGGATCGCGAGAACATTCGGGAACGGATGGCACGGGAAGACGCTGCTGCGGACGGTCTTGTACACGCAAATGTCGAAACCATTCTCGAACGCGCCTTTACAGAACGCGCTATTCAAAAGCGGCCCTGCGGGGATGCCGAGCGGCGCGTATACTTTGTGCCCGTAAAAATCGACGGTTGGCTCGCCTCGCTGTGCATATACTTCACCGTCGGCGAAAGCGCTAAACGGTCCCGTGTCGTAATTCTCTTCGTAGCTTTTTGCCGGATCGTAGAACGGTGCACGTAACATAGAAAAAGTATACCACCGCCCCCAGATTAGCGAAAATATAAAAGAAGCAGGGAGAAGAGGTCCCCCTGCCTCTTCTCCCCGTTGCGCGTCTTAGCGCTCTGGGTACAACACCTTGCTCAAGCAATGTGCGAACCTGTCCCGATTCAACACTCCGGCAAGACGATACCGGATCCGTGCAAAGCGGTAATCAGGCACCCACTTACGGGTTGCCTTGAGCGCGACGCTCGCACTTCTGGCCGCTTCTTCTAGCTCCGCAGCTCTGAGTTCCAGAGCTGCGGCGTATACATCAATCGGTTCGTCGTCGATGTTCACGTACGCATGGACGTGATACTGCGTCCATAGCTCCGACTGGATGAGCTGTACTGCGTGTAGCACTTTTGCAAAGTCTGCGACGCTGAGGTCCAGGGCCTCTTGATGGGGAAACATCTCGCGAGAAGCGGGACGCCATTCCATGTCGGTCTTGGCGAGCATCAGAGACGCAACATCCTCCGCCTTCGGCGCGTTCTCGCCGCGCCACCAACGAACTGAAACGACCTTCAATTTTGCCATCGCGACCCCCGAGAGATCAATGCTGTGTTTTGCGAATGGCACACAGCCGCCATATTGCCACTCCGTGACAATAGAAAGGAGATTTATATACATCCTTTCTATTGCCACAGAATCAGCCGACAACCACTGCCTGATACTATCCACCTCGAATAGCAATTTGTCAAATCCAAGCTCAAGTGAGTACGGGCATTGCGCTTTTGCCGTGTCTCGCAGCGCGACGGCGCAAGAGGCAGCGCTGTGCGAGCACGCACAGACAGCGACGGCAAAAGTGTAATGCCCGGCGAGCGTCTCTTTACCTCCCCTCGATGAACGTAAGCGCTTTCCCCTTCTCTCCCGCGCGGCCGGTGCGGCCGATGCGGTGCACGTAGTCTTCGTAAGTGTTCGGAATATCGTAGTTGATGACGTGCGAGACTTTCGGAATATCCAAGCCGCGCGCGGCGACGTCGGTCGCGACGAGGATTTGAATGTGATTCTGTTTGAAAAGGCCGAGTGCTCTTTGACGGTTGCTCTGCGTTTTGTTGCCGTGAATTGAAGCCGCTTTGAAACCTTTCTGTTCAAGCATCTTCGAGAGTTTCTCCACGCCGTGCTTCGTGCGTCCGAAGATGAGCACTTTGCTGAATTCCGGCTGGGCAAGCAGGTCGTGCAAAACGTCGAGTTTTGTCTGGCTGGCGGAAACTCGCACGATGTCCTGATCCACATTCTGCGGCGTGTCGCGTGTCTTTACTGAAATGCGCACCGGATCTTTGAGAAAATCGCCGATGAGCTTCTCTATCTCGCGCGACAATGTCGCCGAGAAGAAAAGCGTGTGGCGCTCGGCGGTCTTCATGTGCGAGAGAATGAATTTCATGTCCGCTATGAATCCCATGTCGAGCATGCGGTCGGCTTCATCCAAGACGACGGTGCCGAAACCTTCAAGGTTAAGCGCGCGCCTTTCCATAACATCCTTCAAGCGCCCCGGCGTGCCGATGACGAAGTTCGGCTTCCGGCGAAGGGTCGCTATCTGCGGATTGATATTTGCGCCTCCGACGCAGGTCACCGCGCCGATGCGAAGATGCTTCGCGAAGCCCCAGAACTCGTCTTCTATCTGAATAGCGAGCTCGCGCGTCGGCACCATGATGAGAACGCGCTCGTTCCTGTCATGAAGCACTTTGTTGATAAGCGGAATAAGAAAAGCGCCGGTTTTCCCCGTACCCGTGTTCGCGATACCGACGATATCTTCGTCGCGCAAGACGTGCGGAATAGCGCGATCCTGTATCGGCGTCGGCGTAGCGTATCCTTTTGCGATAATATTTTTCTTGAGGTGCTCATCTATTGCGAAGTCCACAAAATTATGCTCGGGGATGAAATTTTCCACTTCCTCCGTGATGACCGCTTTGTTGACGAATCGCGAAATATCTATGTGCTGGCCGCTTGGTCCTCTCGTGCCACCGCGGCTTGAACCGCTGCTACGTCCGCGGAATGAGGAGCTCCTGCCGCGTGACCCGCCAAAAGACGAGCGTGAAAAGCCCCGGCCTGCCGGTCGTCTATTGAATGAGCCCGTGCGGCTCGTACTATGTTCTCTGCGCTGATACATATGTGTTTAGGTGTTAGGGAATAGGTGTTAGGTTTTAGGAAAAACCAAGTACCAATGCCCGCATTGAGGGATTAGAAATCCCGTTTTAATTAATTTCAACGCGTCTCGAGAGAGTTTCAATCCCGACTTTCGTTCTGGGACGGCCTTGGTATCTCCCAAGACAAAAACCTAATGAGATGAGTTGGTTTGTGAAGAATAGCAGATATCCTCTATTTTGTCAATGAATGTTCGCACCACAGGTTAACATGTGTTAACCTGTGGTAATGAACAAAAATCCGGAAAAGAGCCATTTTTCCACGTCTGAAATAGCCAAATTAATGGGAGTGAGTAGGACAGCTGTCTTTAAAAAAATCAAGGAAGGAAAAATAAAGGCAGAGAAGGTTGGTAGGAACTATATTATCCGGAAAAAAGAACTGGAGGCGATTCTTGGGATGTTTATTACTCCCGCAAAAAAAGAAGAGATAAACAATATCGTCAAGAGAGCGGTGAAGGAGTATCACGTGACTTTCAGACGTCTTGGCAGGGAGTGAGTTCCTATGAAGATCAAGCCCAGACGATCTTTCATCAGGGGGTTAACGCTCATTGAAATTGAGAGTGTTGCCCATAGCCTTGCGCGGGAACTTATGGAGTGGGACGAACCAATACCCCCATTCAACACTCGATTTCCTGACCGTCTCGAAAGTTGTTTAAAAAACCCGTTTCAGAAATTTGGAGGTAAGAGTCTCTACCCGCGTCTTGAAGACAAGGCAGCAATACTTTTTTACTTAATGATCAAGAATCATCCCTTCCAAAATGGAAACAAGCGTGTTGCCGTGATGACACTTCTCTATTTTCTTGCACAGAATCAAAGATGGCTCACGGTAAAAAACGAGCTTATGTATATATTTGCTACAGGAATTGCCAAAAGCGATCCAAAAAATAAAGACGAGATAATAAAAAACACAAAGTCTTTCCTGAGAAAACACATCGTGAAGCAAGACCTCTGATTGAGACACTCAAGATTATTGTGTTACTGCTTCCGCTGCTACTTCTTCTTTTTTCTCTTCCGCTACAGGTTCCGCCGTTGGAGTTGCCTCTGGGGCTACTTTTTCCTCGATCTTCTCGACAACTGGCGGATGTTTTTTAGGAAGGACGTTTATCTTCTTCCCCGTGATAATTCCAGCGGATATAAGCATGTTGTGTACAGTTCCGGACGCTTTGGCGCCCACGGACAACCAGTATTTGATGCGCTCCGCATCCAGTACGCGCTCCTTGCTTTTCGGGTTGTACGTGCCCACCTTCTCCACGATGTTGCCTGTCTTCGGACCACGAGTGTGCTCGGCGACAATAATGCGATACGCCGGCATGTTTATGCGGCCAATCCTCTGCATCCGTATCTTTAACATAGTTGCGACACTCTACCAGTTTAGGCGGACACGGTCAATGACTCATGTCCTTTCTTATTTGGCGACTTTTTCCGCCTCCTCAAGTTTGACGGAAAGAAGTTTGGAAATTCCGTCCTGCCCCATCGTGACGCCGTAAAGCTCCCCTGCCGCCGCCATCGTCGCGCGGTTATGAGTGATGACGATGAGCTGACTCTTGCCGCCGAGCTCGCGGATCATGTCGGCGTAGCGCTTGCTGTTCGCCTCATCGAGCGCGGCATCCGTCTCATCCAGAACAAGAAAAGGCGGAGGATTCACTTGCGACATGGAAAAAATAAGCGCGATGGATGTGAGTGCACGCTCGCCGCCCGAGAGCACCTCGAGTCCGCGCACTTTTTTGCGCGGAAGCTGAACCGATATAGAAAGTCCGGCGTATAATTCTTCCTCTTCGGGTATATCATCTTCGTCTTCGTCCTCATCCAGATCATCGTCTTTCGCGCCGCGAGGCCTTTTTGGTTTCTCTACCTCCAATTTCGCCTCACCTCCTCCGAAAAGCTTCGTGAAGAAACTCGAGAGCGCTTCGTTTATTTGCTTGAGCCCTGAAGTAAAGTGCTCGTCTATCGTCTTTTCCAGTTCCGCAATGATATCTTTGAGCGACGCTGCTGAACGCTCCAAATCTTCAAGCTCGCGACCGAGGAATACGTCGCGCTCTTTCGTCTGGTTGAACTCGCGAACGACCGCGTCGCCGTTGCCGATGCCTGATTCTTCTATCTTTATTTTCAAACGTTCTATCTCGCGCCGGCGTTTTTCCTGCGCGCCGCGATCTTCGGAGAGCGCTCCTTCCGGTATCACGCTCTTTTCCCATCCATGGACAGCGGCGCCGATGAGAACGATTCCCTCCCGCACTTCCTCCTCGAAACGCTGTCGCGCTACTGCAATGTTGCCGCGCGCGCCTGAAACCGCGCTTAATTTCGTCTGCGCTTCGCGCACGGCGGATTCAAGCCCGACCAAATCGCGCTCCGCAGTAAACCCGGCGTCGCGTACTTGCGTGATCTTCGCGCGAAGCGCCTCCAGCTCTTGGGCTAGCTCCGATTCTTCTTTCTGCACGCGCTCAAGAGAGTTCGCTATTGCCTTCACTTGCTGCTTCATCTCTTCATTTGTCTGCGGCGCGGAACCGGACAGACCGTCGACAAACGCCTTGATGCGCTCGCGTATCTGTCCGATAAGCCCGCGCACTGCGGCAATGTCGTCTGTCCTCTCGGCTCCGGCGAGCGCTTCGCTCACTTCGCGCGCAAATTGACGCACATGCGGGACGGCGACGATCTGTTCTACCGTCACATTGGTTGCTTCCGCGGCCCCCTCCGCCCGGCCGAGTTCGCGACTGAGCTTTTCGCTCTCGCGCCGCGCCATGGATAGCTTGTGTTCGCGCTCGACAATTCTTCCCTGCAGTTCTTTGAGCGTGTCGTCGCTGTCGCCGGTGCGCTTTCCGCGCGCCTCGTTGACGCGGGCGCCGAGCTTTTTCAGCTCGGATTCTTGTGTGCGCGCCTCCGCGAGGAGGCGCGCGTCTTCCTGCGTTATCCATGCATGCTCGCGCGCGAGATACTCACTGAGTTTTGCGGAAAGTTCTTCTTTCATCTCGCGCGCCTTTTCAATCTTCTCCACTTGTACACGCAGGAAGTTGAGATGAGGGCTTATCTCCCGCCGGAGCGAACGCGTCTTCTCGATATTCACAGCAGTTTCATCGAGCTTCCGCTCGCTCTCCGCTTTTTTGTGCTGATAGAGTTTGAGCCCAAGCGCGTCTTCCACCATCTCCCTGCGCTCGCGCGGACTTGCGTTCAATATCCTGTCCGCCTCGCCTTGGGAGATTATCTGGTAGCCGGAGCCGCCTATGTTCGCGCCGGCAAGAAGTCGTATCACGTCTTTGAGACGCACTTGCGTGCCATTCAAAAGATATTCGTTCTGGCCATCGCGATAGACGATGCGCTCAACGGCGACTTCCTTGAAATCGAGGTCGAGAAGGCGCTTCGAGTTGTCAAAAACAACTTTCACCCCGGCGCGATTCGAGCGCGAGAGCGCCGGCGAGCCGCCCCAGATTAGGTCCTCCCCTCTCCGGCTGCGCAGGGATTTCATCGACTGCTCGCCCAAGACGAACCGGAACGCTTCCGCGACGTTGGATTTTCCGCTTCCGTTGGGCCCCACGATGCCCGCGATGCGCGACCCGAATACTAGTTCGGTCTTTTTCGCGAACGATTTGAACCCCGATAGCTCAATGGATTTGAGGTACATCCCGTTAGAAGTAGGAAGCTTGCGCTTCCGACTTGATACCTACGTATACTAAACAATCGACCGTGTGCAAACTTGCCGCGACTGCACAGCTATCATAACTTCCGAAACTTCTAACGGGATACATTGGTGTTCATTCTACCAAAAAAGCAGCACCACGTGCTATCAGATGCTTACGGCAAATGCCCCATGTTCCCTATGGTCTCCTTTCGAAAAAAATGAGCACGCCAAGTCCAATGCCGATGAGCCCGCCGATAATAAAACCCATGTCTCCTGCAATCCAATTCCCGATACCGCCTCCTATAACAAATGCGAAAAAGCCGCCGAATAAAGAGACAGTGAGCGCTGCGATAGTACCTTTGAAGCGTCCTCTTGATATTTCTTTGAAGCGCGGGTATTCCTCCGCCGCTTTTTCTTTCGCCTCGCCGAGAAGCTGAAGAGCTTGCTCGGCAATCGGCCGCGCGGCCAAAGTCGCGCTATAGTCCCCCGAAGCGACTTTTTGTTTTGCATCATCCAATCGCAATTGCGCGTCCGCGAAGATCAAGGGCGACCGCACATCTTTATATCTCGCGCGCCGCGCCGCGTTACCCGCCTCCGCGCTCACACGTCCGGTTAATTCAAGCATGTAATCGGCTTGCCTGATGAAATTTTCCACGCCGGCGCGCGCATTTCTGAGAAGAACCTTGAGCGTAAGTTCCAGGATCTTTTTCCTTCCATCGAAATTCGGCTCGTGCTCTGCGAGATAGTAGTATGCCGGCCGCGCTTGTATAGCCTTCTGAAGTGCCAGGTGAAGAACGAGGTCACGATCTCCAAGTGCCCAGTTGCCTCCCCACGCGGAGAGTGTCGGAGAAGCGACGCGCGCAAATGTGTCGTCATCCAAAAGAGAACCGTACTGCGCAAAATCGTAGAGACCTTCGGCATATTCGGGAGAGAATGTGATCGACGCGACGAGTGCCTGAAACGCTTTTTCATAATCTTCACGAGATGCGTGGATGTGTCCGATGAGCCGATACGAGTGACTTTTGTAGTCGATATCTCGCTTCGGGGCGTGCGGCAAACTGCGCTCAAGAAAATTATGTGCTTTGTCGAATTCGTTCACGCGCAGATATGTCTCGGCGAGGCCCACGTACATGCGGTAATCAAGGCGATACTCATCAATCGCCTTGAGAAAAAGCTCTTCGGACTCCGGATACAAACCTCGATGCCTCAATTCTTCCGCCTGAAGGCGCAATTCATTGGCACGTGTTTCCCCCGGAGTACGTAAGGTGGCATCGATCCCGCGCAAGATATCCGTTTGTTGCTCTTGCCGCCAGGCTATCTCGCCAAATCCCCATTCGAGAACGGACCCGATAGATGCAAGACTAGAATTTAGCTCCTCGAGTATCGTTATTCCCTTTTCAATATCGTCTTTAATGGACTCCAAATCGTCGCCCAACCCTTTCAACTGTGCAACGCCCACGCATGCGGAGCATTTGTATATCGCGGATGCGACCGAAGAACCACATGTCCAGCATCGTGCCATGGCGTCACTTTACCACCTCTTTGTAGCAAGAGCTTTCTCCGCTGCCTTTTGCTCTGCCTCCTGTTTTGACCTCCCTTCTCCGGTTGCAATGCGCGTCGAGCCGATGTAAACGCCGACCAAGAAGTTTTTGTCATGGTCGGGACCCGTCTGGCTCACAACGTCATACGACGGAGTAATACCCTCCTTCTCCTGTGCAATTTCCTGGAACCGGCTTTTCGAGTCCTGCCACAGTCCCTTCGCGACCACCTCGTCGGTCTTATGAAAGAGCTGCGCGGCAATGAATTTCTTTGCCTCCTCATATCCATCGTCCAGATACAGAGCGCCTATTAACGCCTCGAACGCATTCGCAAGTATTATCGCCCTGGCGCGCCCCGTGTCGCGCGCCTCGCCGCGAGAGAGCAAGAGATATTCATTCATCCCAAGCTTCGTCGCCGCGTCCGAAATGCTCACGGTGTTCACCAAGGCCGCTCGATATGAGGTCAGGTCGCCTTCGGGCTTATCGGGGTATTTGCCGTAGAGGAATTCCGTCACGACGAGCTCGAGCACCGCGTCGCCCAAAAATTCCAGGCGCTCGTTGTGTTCGCGTCCCGGTGCGCGATTCTCGTTCAAATACGAGCGGTGGGTGAATGCCTGCTCAAGCAGGTTTCCGTTCTTAAATGAATATCCTATCCTGGTTTCAAAAGTCTTGAAGTCCATATGCATTTCCTATTACTTTTTGCCTGAAGCCTGTTTTTTATCCTTCTGTGCAAGGATGTTGATGGCAGGAATGATTATTTTAAGAGTGTCGTCATAAAAATTGAGATTACCGACTTCTGAAAGCGGGAACCATTGCGCATCGTCGAGCCCTCCGCTCGGTCCAAGCCGAAGCTCCGTGAACGGCGACTTGGCGAGAAAATACGTCACGCGCTTGCGTTTTTTGCCACCGTCGACTTTCTGATCATTCGCCACATATTCATTCACGCCGAGCTCCTCCACTATCTCTATATCCAGATTCATTTCTTCTTTTATCTCGCGAATGGCGCCTGCCTTTACATCTTCGTTCTCTTCAACTTTCCCTTTTGAGATGGTCCAGTGCCCGAAAATATCATGAACGAAGGCGAGATAAACCTCTCCTTTTGAGCGCGCATACACGACAGCTCCTGCCAAATGCTCCGTCGGCATCTTGCCGGAATTGCTCCCGCCCTTCTTCCGCGCCGCTCCGTCATTTTTGCCAGGTTCGCCCAACTCAACATACACGGCGCCGAGGACACCGTTCACGAACCTGCTTGACGAGGCGCTTCCGAATGATTTCGCCAATTCTATCGCCTCGTTTATCGCGACTTTTTCCGGCACCTGGCTTCTATCGGCATACAAAAGCTCCGCGAGCCCGAGACGGAGGATGTTGCGGTCAACTGCGGCGATCTTTTCGAGCGGCCACTCCGGCGCGGCCACTTCTATTACTCCATCTATCTCTTTTTGCTTAGCTATCACCATCTGAAGAAGCTCCTTCATGAACGGCATGTCGCTTTCGCGCGCGCCGAATTCCTTTGCATAATCGGAAAGGCGCGATTGCACCTCGTCCGGCGTCATTGCGCCCCCTAAAGAGTCACGTTCGAACAGGACTTGAAGAACGACCGAGCGAGCTAGGTGTCTGTTGGCCATTGTACGAAAGATCAAGGGAAAGAACTGGCAGTGCCATCCTTTAGGTTTTTGCGGCAGTTTCTTTTTCTTTATTCCCCGTATCTTTGCCTGATTCCCGCATTTCCGTCGTCCGTCTCTTTTCGCGGCGTTGTTCGCGCTTGGTCCTTGCCACGACATCAACAGCTACGCGTCCGTTATATTTTCCGCACTCCGGGCATGCCCGATGAGCAAGCCGCAGGCTCCCGCACTCACACTTTGAAAGACGTGTTCCAGATATCGCCGCATGGCTTCGGCGCATTCCGGTCTTGGAGCGATTCGCCCGCATTCGTACTACCATGGCTCAATTATAGGGATTTTCCGGGAGCGTGCAACCCACGGGCAATCCCCCTGCAAAAACTCTCTCGGTGAAGTTCGCATGGGCCGAAACTCCGTATCGCGCGAATATGAAAAGTGGTGCCGTATCCTTTGTGCAGCTCGAACCCATACTCGGGATAGCGCGCGGCAAGACGCTCCATGTGCGCGTCGCGTTTTACCTTCGCGACGATGGAAGCAAGCGCGATAGAGACCTCTGTCTCATCTCCTCGAATGAGACTTTTTTGATGTTTGAAAGAATAAGGAGCGCGAAGTCCGGCATCCAGTAAAACCTGATGGTGCTCTAAGGAAACATCCGTGAAAAATCGGGCAAGACGCCCGAGTGCGCGAGCTACCGCGAGATTCCCGGCATGAACTATGCCTATCTTATCTATTGTGCGGGGTCCGACCATTGCGGTCGCGAAGCTGAGGCGCGCGTCCGCGCGGACGCGCGCCGCCCACTCTCCGCGCTGCTTTGCGCTTAACTTTTTCGAATCCTTGAGCCCGCGGAAATCCTTCCGCGAAAGAGCGGCCGGCATGATGACAGCGCCTACGCAAATAGGCCCGGCGAGCGGTCCGCGACCGACCTCATCAATGCCGATGACAAATTTTCCTAAGCTCATGAGCGTTATTATAACCCTGCTATCCCGGTAGTGTAATTTCGGCTTATGTTTTTTGCCGTCGCAGAATATGGCTAGGTCGACCACGAAGTATCAACTTTGAAGCCACATGGGGAAATTTCAGCTCTCGCCTTCGGCAAGCCGAAATTCTACTAACCGGGTATAATGGCTCTACCGTATGAAAGATTTTGTACATTTGCATACTCATTCACACTACTCGTTATTGGAAGCACTGCCGAAAATTCCCGACCTTGTCGCGGGAGCCGCGGTCGACGGGCAGAAAGCTCTTGCTCTCACCGATAACGGTAATCTCTATGGAGCGATAGATTTCTACAAAAATTGCAGGAAAAGCGGGATAAAACCGATAATAGGCGTTGATTTCTTTGTTGCGCCCCGCACAAGGCATGATAAGGAGCATCGCGTGGACGATAGTCCTTCCCGGCTTGTACTCCTCGCCTCGAATAAGTCGGGTTATCACAATCTGATACAGCTCGTCTCAAAAAGTCATCTTGAGGGATTCTTTCATCGTCCGCGCGTTGACCGCGAGCTTTTGGAACTGCATCGTGAAGGCCTAATCGCGATACTTCCCTCTTTGGACGGCGAGCATGCGCGCGCGTTGCGCGACAATGCTGGAGAACGCGCGCGCGAATCAGCGGAGTGGTACGCGCGCACTTTTGGCGCTCCGCCAGCCGGCGGATGCTATGCGGAGATAACACATCACCCGGAAATTCCCGGTCATGAAGCATTGGCGAATAAGATAGAAAAGCTCGCGCGCGAATTGCGCATCCCGTTGGTCGCCGCGCATGAGGTGTATTATATGAAAAAAGAGGACGCACTCGCGCGAGAACTCGTCGACAAGATACGCACAAGCGGCGTCCTGAACCGCGATTCCGCGGAAAGTTCTGGCGATTTCTCATTCATCTCGCGTGCGGATGCGGAAAATAGTTTCGTTGATCTACCCGAAGCGCTCGAAAATGCTTCGAAAATCGCCGATGCATGCAACCTGGAACTGGACCTCGGCACCTGGGTTTTCCCTGAATTCCCAGTCCCGGATGGAGCAACGCACGACAGTGTTCTTCACGATCTCGCATATGCCGGATTTAAAGAACGCGGCATAGAAGAAACGAAAGAAAATAAGGAGCGCGTAGATTACGAGCTGTCTGTTATCGCGGACAAAGGATATTCGCCTTACTTTCTCGTCGTCGCAGACTTATTGCGGCACGCGCGCAAAGAAGGCATCCTCACGAACACGCGTGGTTCCGCCGCCGGTTCTCTGGTTTCCTATCTCTCCGGCATAACGACGGTCAACCCGATAGAATACCAGCTTCCTTTCGAGCGCTTTCTGAACCCGGAACGCCCGTCGCCGCCTGATATCGACATGGATCTCGCCGACAATCGCCGAGACCAGCTAATAGATTATGTCCGGCAAAAATATGGCGACGACCACGTGGCGCAGATAGGGACCTTCGGTACGATGATGGCGCGCGCGGCAGTGCGCGACGTCGCGCGCGCTCTCGGGCACCCGTACGGCGTCGGCGACACTATCGCGAAACTTATTCCGTTCGGCAAGCAGGGATTCCCCGTCTACATCGACAGCTCGCTTGAGAGCGTTCCGGAACTTGCGGACTTATACAAGAGAGACCCTGATGCGCGCGAGTGTCTGGACCTCGCGCGCAAGATAGAGGGCAACGCGCGACATGTGGGGGTACACGCGGCGGGCGTTGTCATTTCTCCTTCCCCCGTCACCGAATATGTCCCCATACAATTCGACCCGAAAGGCGGAAAGAAGATCACCCAGTACGACATGTATGCAGTGGAAGAAGCGGGCCTCTTGAAATTCGACTTTTTGGGGCTCACGAACCTCTCCGTCCTCGCAGATTCCGTCGCCCGGGTGGAAGCGCGGCTAGGCGTCCACATAGACCTGGATCATCTCCCTCTCGACGACTCCAAGACATTCGGGATGTTGAGCCGCGGAGAGACCCTTGGCGTGTTCCAGCTCGCAGGCGGCGGCATCACCAACTATCTGGTAGACCTAAAGCCCGAGAGAATTCATGACATCAATGCAATGGTGGCGCTTTATCGTCCAGGGCCCATGGCCTTTATCCCCGCTTATATCGAACGCAAGCACAACCCGCGCCTCGTGAAATATCTGGACCCCAGAATGGAGCCGATATTGGAACATTCCTACGGCATCATCGTGTATCAAGACGATGTACTCATGCTCGCTATAAAGCTTGCCGGTTACAGCTGGACCGAAGCTGATAAATTACGAAAGGCGATGGGAAAGAAAATCCCTATTGAGATGCGCGCGCAAAAAGAAAGGTTTACACGCGGGTGCATCAAGCACGGAATGAAGGAAGTGCTTGTTCAGAAACTTTGGGAACAGATAGAGACTTTCGCGGCATACGGTTTCGGAAAGGCGCACGCGGCGTCATACGGAAATCTTTCATACAAAACGGCTTACATGAAGGCGAATTTCCCCGTAGATTACATGGCCGCAATTCTCACCGCAGATGCCGGAGAGGTGGAAAAGATAGCAGAGGTCGTCGCCGAATGTGCGCGCATGGGGCTTAAGATACTCCCGCCATCTGTCCAAGAGAGCCAGGGTAATTTCACCGTCGTTGATGATTCAACGATACGCTTCGGGCTCTACTCTATAAAGAATTTCGGGACTGGCGTGGCCGATTCTATTATTGCTGCGCGAGAATCAAGCGGGATGTTCTCTGATATCGCCGATTTTCTGCGGCGTATACCCGATAAGAACCTGAATAAAAAATCCCTTGAATCTCTCATCAAGTGCGGAGCCTTGGACGAGCTCGCTCCGCCAGCTGGCGGACGCGGGAGCCTGCTTTCCAACATTGATGTGCTTCTCCACTTTCATCGCGAGCATGTGAACGTCCCGACAAACCAGGGGTCGCTCTTCGGAGCCGACACACACGCAAAGGCGACATTGCACGTTCCTGAAGGAACTCCTGCGTCCCAAGACCAGCGGCTTCTGTGGGAGAAAGAGCTTCTTGGACTTTATGTTTCCGGACACCCGCTCGATAAATACAGGGAAAAGCTTTCTCGTCAGAAAACCACCATTAAAGAAGCAAAAGAAAAATTCCCCCGCGGAGTGGAAACGGTCATAGCGGGATTTCTTGATACCGCGCGGACGATACTGACGAAAAACGGAGAGCCGATGCTTTTTGCGCGTCTTTCCGATTATTCCGACGGCGTAGAGATAGTTGCTTTCCCGCGAGTGCTCAAAGAAGCTGGCGCTTTGCTTTCAGTCGGAACGTGCTTGGCGGCAAAAGGAAAATTCTCGGATAGGAACGGGGAAGCGAGTTTTGTCATTGAACGCGTAAAAGCTTTGTAGGAAGAGATTCTGTCGATAGGTTTGAAAGTGGGCTTTTTGTCTATCGATCCTTTATTAATAAACAGCGAGTGGGATATCGTGTTATGAGGGTCTCTCGCAGGCCGACGGGCCGAGAGTGAGCGCTGCGCGAGCACGTGCAGACAGCGACCCGAATGACACGATATCCCCGAGCGCCCCTCTTTTGTTGTTGAGCGCGTGAAAGCACTGTAATATTGGGAACTATGAGCCCCGTTAGAAATAGCGGACTTACAGGATTAATATATTCCAGCAACTTTTAGACTATGGACAAAAAAACAAAAAATACCGACCCTGATAGTCCGCGTCCTATTTCTAACGGGGTGAGTGAAACACATTCGTCGGAAAACCCGGATCATAAGCAGCTCGGCCGCGAGCTCGACCTGTTCGTCTTCTCCGATCTGGTCGGGAGCGGTCTCCCCCTTTGGACTCCGCGCGGCACGCTCGTCCGGAATCTGCTCGACGATTTCGTGTGGGAATTGCGCAAGGCGCGCGGCTTCGAGAAAGTCGAGATACCGCACATCACGAAGAAAGAGCTCTACGAGACGAGCGGCCACTGGGACAAATTCAAAGACGATCTCTTCCGCATCACGACGCGCGAGGGCCACGAGTTCGCCATGAAGCCCATGAACTGCCCGCACCACACGCAGATCTACGCGCGCAAGCCCTGGAGCTACCGCGAGATGCCTCAGCGCTACACCAACACGACGATGGTCTACCGCGACGAGCAGAGCGGAGAATTGAACGGGCTCTCGCGTGTCCGCTCCATCACGCAGGACGATGCGCACACGTTCTGCCGCGAGGCGCAGGTGAAGGAGGAGTTCCTCAAAGTCTGGGACATCGTCCAGGAGTTCTACGGCACGTTCGGCTTCGACCTCTCGGTACGCCTTTCATTCCACGATCCGAAAGAACCCGAGAAATACCTCGGCGACAAGAAGCGCTGGACGTCTGCGGAAGACATTTTGCGCGAGATCGCGCGCGAGAAGAAAGCGAAGGTCGTCGAAAGTCCGGGTGAAGCGGCATTCTACGGCCCCAAGCTCGATTTCATGGCGAACGATTCTTTGGGGCGGCAGTGGCAAGTGGCGACGATACAGCTCGACATGAACATGCCGGAGCGTTTCGACCTCACGTGCGTGAACGAGAAGGGCGAGAAGGAGCGTATCGTGATGATCCACGCGGCCATCATGGGCTCTATCGAGCGCTTCCTATCGGTCATACTCGAACACTTGAACGGGGCGCTCCCCGTGTGGCTCTCGCCGGCGCAGGTGAAGATACTCCCCGTCTCGGAAAAGCACGCGGATTATGCGCGCGAGGTGTTCGATGTGCTGAAAGGCGCGGATATCCGGGTTCTTCTTGACGATTCCGCAGACACGCTCGGCAAGCGCATAAGGAACGGCAAGATGCAAAGAATCCCCTACCTCGCGGTCGTGGGCGATGAAGAAGCGAACGCGAAGACGGTGACGCTCGAAGGGCGCGCCGGGAAGATCGGGGCGCTTGCCGTCGCGGATGTCATCGAGCGGATCGCGGAAGAGATGCGGACGCGCGCGGATAAATAGATTCGGAAGGTGCGAAAACACGCGCCGCCCC
>MFLP01000034.1:1142-1779 GCA_001781555.1 Candidatus Kaiserbacteria bacterium RIFCSPHIGHO2_12_FULL_53_13 | reverse complement strand
GCGTGTGCTTTCACTTTGGAGTCTCCTTGCGGAGACGGCGGCAGTTAACAGCGAGAGATAACGATGCACGGTGCGAGTCCGTTCTTGGCGGGCACCAGCGTCATGACATCGCGAACTCCGGTATATCCCTGCTTCACGTCATTCGAGTGCTCCGCGTGAACCGCAGGCGCGATGACATCAGCGATCGTTGCAGTCCTTTTCGCGGCGCTCGGTGTCCCCTTCCTGCGGATCATCGCCGTCGCGAGCGAGAACGCGCCTCCTCTGTAGTAGACCACGAGGTACGCTCCGGCAA
This sequence comes from Candidatus Kaiserbacteria bacterium RIFCSPHIGHO2_12_FULL_53_13, assembly GCA_001781555.1. Taxonomy (GTDB): domain Bacteria; phylum Patescibacteriota; class Minisyncoccia; order Phycocordibacterales; family UBA2100; genus UBA10103. The sequence goes on along the minus strand of MFLP01000034.1, from coordinate 1,487 downwards.
CCGCGAAGCTCAAGAGCCCGAGCCAGTAGAGCGTGTTGCCAATCGGTCCGTAATCGAAGCCCGTGTACGGGATCTGCGTCAAGGCGACGTAGGGCGCGGTCGTCACGGGCGCTGTGTAAGCCACTGTTGCAGGCGTAACTGATGTCTGGCATGTCGCGGTACCGCCCGAGCCGGAGACCGTGAGCGTGTAGAGCGAGTTGCCGTACGGATAGATGGTCGTCGAGCCCGAGAGAGCGACCGTCCCTACCGCAGGACTGATGTATGCGCTCGTCGCGTTCGTCGAGTACCACGTGAGCACGGTCTGTCCGTTCGCACCCTGTCTCGCGCTGATCGTGCACGAAGGCG
>MFLP01000034.1:0-1104 GCA_001781555.1 Candidatus Kaiserbacteria bacterium RIFCSPHIGHO2_12_FULL_53_13 | reverse complement strand
TAGTACGGGTAGTAGCTAGGGTAGCTCGGCAGATAGGCTTGCGCGACATACTGCGGCGTCGCCTGCGAGACCGACGACACGTTCGTCACATTGTGGCTGTCGACGTTGGTGACATTGTGGCTGTCGATGTTCGTCGTGCTCGTGTACGTGCTCGTGTACGCCGAATTCCCGCTGTCCGTAATGGTGGTCGGATTGCTCACTGTAGAAATATAGGTGGAATAGTACGGAGCGTACGTGTTGGTGTTCCCGCTATCCGTAATGGTAGTCGGATTGCTCACTGTAGTTATCGAGGTGCTGTAGGATGGCTGCACATACGACGGTGTCGCGTAGGCATAGGACGGGCTCACATAAGATGAGTAGCTAGGATAGGAATACCCGTATGAGCCGTAGCTGTAGGACAGAGAGTAGCCGTAATCGTAGCCGGATGAATACCCTGTCGGCGAGTAGGTGTCATAGTACGATGGAAACGAAGTATAGGTGTCGTAGTAAGCCGTTGAATACGGCTCAGAATAGTTCGAAGTATAAGGTTCCGAGTAGTTCTGGGCATACGGCTCGGAATAGTTCGTGTATGGCTCAGAATAGTTCTGAGTATATGACTCGGAGTAATTAGCGTAGGGTTGAGAATAGTTTGATGTATAGGGCTCAGAATAGTTCGAGGTATAAGGTTCCGAGTAATTGAAATCGTCAGCACGAGCAATACCAACAAACGCAAACGAAGAAATCGCAAGAACGCACGCAATTGCGACCAATGTCAAGATGTTTCTTTCATTTGTGTTTGTGTATGTCATACATAGCCTTTTTACTTATTAATTTTATCTAACTTGGTAATTATAACAGTACTAAGTATAATGTCAAGGATTAAAAGGTTGACCGGGAGAGTGCTCGAAATAGCCACTCTCCCGATCCAAAACCGCCTAGGTCAGAAGGAGAAGCACCTTCTTTCCCCGGAGGAAACAAGCCAGCCGTCGAGGCCCGGCTGGCCGGTGCTCAGGCGGCATGTGCCTCCAGAGTACTTGACCGACGGGTCACGACCCGCCGATGCACCTGAAGCCGCTACGTGGGTCGCGACACCCCCTGCCTGCTGATACGCGGGCTGGGTCCGCT
>MFLP01000033.1 GCA_001781555.1 Candidatus Kaiserbacteria bacterium RIFCSPHIGHO2_12_FULL_53_13 | reverse complement strand
ACAATACTGTGTGCACCACCACTACCCCTGACTCCAACAATAATGACACTGGAACCGGCAGCACTAGCGGTGACACTGACACCACCACTACCCTCGCGCCAACCCCCTCCTGCACTCCGGATACTCTCTGCTCCGGTTCCGACGTTTACTCTCGCAGCTCTTCTTGCGTTGACACGCTCGTCGAGAGCTGTGATTACGGTTGCTCGGGTGGCCAGTGCGACGCGCCGCCGCCTATCAGCTTCTCCTCATTCAGCGCGACCAACCTCTCCGGTCCATTCACCGCCACGGGACATCTACAGATGCGGCCAACTCTGGTGCGGCAGGGAGACCCGACCTGGCTCTACTGGAACGTGAACAATGCGCGTTCGTGCACCGTCTCAGGAACAAACAGCGATTCATGGAGCGGCAGGTCTTCCGGGGCCTCGGGCAAGACTACGAGCAGCATCCAAGGGCAGACCACCTACACGCTCCACTGCACGTCGCTCCCCGGAGCCACGCCGCCCTCCATCACCGAATCGCAGGTCGTTAATGTTGTTCCAGTTTTCCGTGAGAAGTAGGGAATACGACTTACCGAAGTCGCGAGGATGATCAAGGGGAAAAGTGGATTGTGCACGTGGCGCGTCTCGTATAATAGAGGGCATGGGGAAAACACACGTTCATTCGATGCAGAATTTTTTTGTCCCTCTCGCGCTTTCAGTTCTCGTCTTTCTCGTCGTAGCCTTTCCCGCGCACTCTCAAACGACTACGGGCATTGATCTCGTTTCCTGCTCCCCGAATGTCCCCGTTACCGCAGAGAAAAAACTTGAGACGAAGCAGGGGGATATCCTCATCTTCACGTGCACGCTTACGAATATGGGGGATGCGAAAGCCGCCGTACTCTTAAGCGGCGAGCGGGCGAAAGAGAACGCGGACGATACCAACGCCGACACGTCCGTCGCGTTTCCCGTCGGCATCCTCCCGAAAGAGACCGTCAAAGCTATGGTCCCGTTTCTCGCCCTTTTTGAGAACGGGACATACCGCTACGTCATCTCACTCAAAGATCCGGTCGACGGACACTCAGTCGGAGCGTCGCTCTCATACACTGGCGCTCTCAACGCTTCAGGCGCGAGCATCAGCGGCGCGACACTCGACAAACGCGAATATACTTCGCAGGAGATCGCGACACTTGAACTCTCCGTAGCGTTTCCCAAAAGTGATACTGCAGAAAAGTCCTCTTTCCTTCTTGATGTCATGACGAAAGACCAGAAGGGAACGGTGTGCGCGTACGTGGTCGGGAGCGCTCCTGTTCTCGAGTCGCAGGCGACCTACAAATTTGCGATGCGGACGGACGATGCCGCGTGCCGCATCGCCGCTGTAGGCGTTGTAGTAAAGACGAAGGAAGGTTTTCCGACCGACAGTCGCGATATTCCCACGGCCGTGAAAGGCGCGGCGCAATCCGCTGAAGCGCCCGAATCAACACAGCCGGGGATGTGGTTTAGCATCATTATTCTCATAGTTGCGCTTGCCATCATCATCGGCTATGGCGTGTGGCATGCGAGACAATCTTTTACTCCGTCAAATACGCTATGAAAAGACGACGTATCATTCTCATTGTAGGTATTCTTTTCGTAATCCCGCTTGCGGTGCAGGCGGCGCTCTTGGGGACATTGGCTATTGGAGGATATGCATACAATGGCAGTGAGCAAACGAACGAGGCGAACACAATTTCCGACGCCCTTTCAGCATACGGCGTGAATGGCGGCGTGAATGGCGGCTCCAGTTATCGCAATTCGTACTACCGGTTTAGCGCGACCGGCGGCTACTACTTCACACTCAATGGAGCGAATCTCGGGTCAAATATCACCATCGTGCACAAAAAAGACTGGATCGGTGTAGCCACGAATCTTTGTGCAAGTTGGGGTAGCGGGTGGAACGATGGACAGAATGTAAACGATTCCAATTGCAACTATTATGCGACATGGGGAAGATCTGACCGGACACTCGGGCTCAATTCACCATCGGCCCCATCGGCTCCCGGATGGATTTCTGGTTCCTGCCCGAGTCCCGGCACCACAGCAACTATCTCATGGGGTTCCGTTTCCGGTTCCGGTATCACATATGCCTTGCGTGCGGACAAGAGCCCGAGCAGTTGGAACGGCTCATGCAATCCCTCAAGCGGCTCCGGCGACTATTGTCAGGACGGTCTCACGAGCACATCCCGCTCCATCTCCACCACTCCGGGAGCGACGTACCAGACATGGGTGCATGCCGTGAATTCCGGCGGATGGTCGGGACAGATCAACGCATTCTTCACCTGCGCCGCATCCTGTCCCTCCGGCTACATCGGTGTATACCCCAACTGCACACCTGCAATAGCGCAAGCATGCTCGTACGACGGCCTGGTTCAGTGGGACGATTGTTATAAGTATTACAGCGGCACCGTGCAGAGCGGCAGCAGCGTGATATTACAGAACTCTAACTCTGCATACACCGGCTCGGCTACGTTCTCGTGCTCGAACGGTACGTGGAACAAAATTAACACATCATGTTCTACGGTCGTGAATGGCCGCTGTTTGGCAACCCACTACGATTGTTCTTCCGGCGGCAGCACGAACAACCAAAGCAACGCGACGACCTGGACATGGTCATGCACGGGCAGGAATGGCGGTTCCACCGCCTCCTGCTCCGAACCGAAAACAGTGAACGGTTCCTGTTCCTCTTCGCACTACGACTGCAACGTAGGGAACAGCACGAATCATCAAAGCAATTCCACGAACTGGACCTGGTCGTGCACTGGCTTGAATAACGGGAACACTGTCTCCTGTTCCGAAACGAAACCCATCGACGGCTCTTGTGCATCGGCGCACTACAACTGTAGCGCAGGGAGCAGTACCAACAACCAGAGCAACTCCACGAACTGGACATGGTCGTGTAATGGCACAGCTGGCGGCGAAGATGCCTCGTGCTCCGAGTCGAAGCCGGTGACGACATACACCATCACCGCCTCGGCCGGCACTGGCGGCTCCATCTCGCCTTCCGGCACGGTATCCGTGACGCTAGGCAACAATCAGTCGTTCACTATTACTCCGAGTGGCGGCTACAATATCGCGTCCGTCATCGTCGATGGAAGCGATGTGGGAGCGGTCTCGTCGCGCACGTTCTCCAATGTCCAGGGGAACCACACCATCAGTGCTTTGTTCACAGTCGCGAACACTGCTCCGAATACTCCCTTGATCTCTGGTCCCACTTCCGGCAACGCAAGCACTTTGTACACGTTCAGCGTAAATTCGACCGACCTGCAGGGCGACCAGGTTCGCTATGGCATCGACTGGACGGAACCCTCAGACGGTGTCGCCGACGTGTGGCTCCCCGCGGGTGTGGGCTATGTGAACTCTGGCACTACACAATCTACGGCCCACAGCTGGTCGACATCTGGCGTGCACACATTTAAAGCGCTCGCCCAGGACGCTCCGGGCTTGAATTCAGGGTGGGCGAACTACTCCTTCACCGTCGCGGCATGCACCCCCGCATATTTCTGCTCCGGTTCTGATCTCTATTATCGCAATGCCTCGTGCGTCGAATCGCTCTCGCAATCCTGCTCGTATGGATGCTCGGGAAGCGCTTGCATCCCGCCGCCCTCGATAGCGTTCGTCCCGTTCTCAGCGACCAATGTTCTCTACGGCCCCTTCACCGCTACCGGCCACCTCGAGGTTAGACCCTCGCTCCTCTGGAGCGGCGACACGACTTCGGTGTACTGGAACGTGAGCAATGCCCAATCGTGCACCGTGACAGGATCGAACGGCGACTCGTGGAGCGGTGCTTTCTCTGGCGCTTCCGGCAGGACATCAAGCCCCATCGTAAGCCAGACCACCTACACGCTCTCCTGCTCAGGACTCTCCGGCGCCGCGCCGCCGTCGATAACCGAGACCGTGAACGTCAACATCATTCCCGTGTTCGAGGAGAAGTGAGGCGCTTACATTCGGCCTGTACATTCGCTTTGTTAAGCTCAGTACTCACTCGCTCACGCTCAATCGCTGGCCTCAGTACTTCCTCGCTCTCGCTCGGTCGCACCCGAGACATTGCGACCTGCCTGCCTGCCGGCAGGCAGGGACACGGCAAAAGTGTCCTGCCCGGGCTCGCTGGGGTTGGGAAGAGTCGCGCTATGTTCTTGGTAAGACTGCGGACCACGCTGATGCCGGCGTATGATAAGCTTTGTGCATGGAAGAGATTAGACTCTCTCGGATTAAAGAGATCGCCTACTACATATTCGCTCTTGTTTCCGTCGCCGCCATTCTTTTTCTCTGGCGCGGTTCCCGGGAACGCGCTCCTCAAACGGTCGGCTTTCCTCCGATACAGATACAGCAGGCGCAGGGGACGATAATTACCGATGATGGGAAATATGAACTCCTTAACCAACTCGACAAAGCGGCGTCCGGTTCCTCGGTAAATTCGAAAGCGAAGCTGGACATATTGCGCGAGCTGGGTACAAATAGCGCGCTATCTCTTTCCGCAGATGATAAACTGAAACTATTGCAGAATATTAATCATTAACATAAGCGGTACCGCCATGTCATCGTCATCCATTCTTCAGCCCCTGAAAGCACTCGTCCTTATCCTCATAATCGGACTCGGAGTCGACTTTGCGCTCGCGTGGACAGGTCCCTCAAGTGCGCCGCCGACGGGAAACGTTTCCGCGCCCGTAAATGTGGGGAGTACCAACCAAGTGAAAAGCGGCGGACTGGGCGTTGCGAACTTCGTGGCCGACAGTGTGACGGTTGGTGCCACGGCGAACGCAAGCGCCGTCACTTCACCCAAGTATTGCATCGGAACGAGTTGCATCACGATGTGGTGGTCGTCGAGCAGCAACACCGATCCTATTTGTCTCGGGGGCAGCTGCGCTTCGACGTGGGGAGAGGCGGTCGGCTTGGGCGACGCGACTTATCAAGTATCGTGCGATGAGGGTTATTACAGCGGGAACAGTGGCGGCACAGCCGTGTTATGTTGCAAGGTGAATAAAACAACAGGCGCTACGCAATGTGAGAAGAGCCAGAACGGGAATGCCTGGGGGTCCATGTACGATCCATTTGAAGCCGGGGGCTCGGGGAGCTACGAATTATCCTGTGGCGTTGCTTCTTCTAACGGTAATAACGTGTACAGCTGTTGCAGGACAAACAGAACGACGGATAGCACGCAGTGCAAGACAAGCCAGAACGGGAATGCCTGGGGGTCTATACCCGATCCGTTCTAGAAAATTTCCGTGAAAAAGATAATCTTTCTTTTCGCCACACTCGCAGGCATCATTCTCGTTGCCGGGTTCGGCAACCAGATCGTGTTCGCAGGGAGTTCGGACAATCTCTCCGGCTACGCCTGGAGCGACACGATAGGATGGGTGTCTTTTAATTGCACCGACGCGGGCAGTTGTAGCACAACGGATTACGGCGTGCGCGTGGACCCGCCCTCCGGCGCTTTTTCCGGCTACGCCTGGAGCGAGAATATCGGATGGATCTCGTTCAACGCCGCCGATACCGCGGGCTGTCCTTCCGCGCCGTGTGCTCCTGCATTGGTCACGACGACCACGAGCGGCACGGTAACCGGCTGGGCAAAGGCGCTTTCCGCGAGCGGCGGCTGGGATGGCTGGATACGCCTCTCCGGCACGGCGGCCGACAGCAGTTCGTATGGCGGAACCATCGCCAGCACGACCTTCTCCGGATACTCGTGGGGTTCCGACGTCGTCGGCTGGCTTTCCTGGAGCGGATCCGGATACGGGGTTAGAAGCTCGGTTGACCTTGTAGATCCGCCATCCTGCACCCCCGCATATTTCTGCTCCGGCAACGACCTCTACTATCGCAATGCCTCGTGCGTCGAATCGCTCTCGCAATCTTGCTCGTACGGATGCTCGGGAAGCGCCTGCATCCCGCCGCCGTCTATCGGCTTCACCTCCTTCTCCGCAACGAACATCAGCTACGGCCCCTTCACTGCAACCGGCCATCTTGAGGTGAAGCCCTCGCTCCTCTGGAGCGGCGACACGACTTCGGTGTACTGGAACGTCTCCAACAGCACATCCTGCACCGTGACCGGCACCAACGGCGACTCGTGGAGCGGCGGTTTCTCCGGCTCTGCCGGCAGGACATCAAGCCCTATCACGAGCCAGACCTCCTACACGCTCTCGTGTGCGGGATTCTCCGGTGCCGCGCCGTCGTCGATAACCGAGACCGTGAACGTCAACATCATTCCCGTGTTCGAGGAGCTTTGAAGATAAATAGGACGCTCAAAGACCTGGTTCTTTTTGACGGAGGAGTGGCTCAAACCGTCAAAAAGAACCATGTCTTTTCGCTAAGGCTGGGAAGAGAAGAATTGTGCGCGGGACCCTTTAAGCGCGTCTCGCTTGCGCTGTTCTTAGAGCTGTGTATACTACGCCGACGCTACGTCCCCATACGGGGGACCAATGGTAACTCGCGAACGCGATGTGCCGTTGCGCGATTTTTCATTAACGTATGAAGTTCATGCTCGGAACAAAAGGCAGGATGACCCAGATCTTCGATGATAAGGGAGCGGTTTCGGCTGCGACGATAATCACCGCAGGGCCTCTCACCATAACGCAAGTTAAGGACAAAGAAAAAGACGGATACGATGCCGTTCAGGTCGGATTCGGTTCTAAAAAAGAGAAGAATATCGCGAAAGCGCAACAGGGACATTTCAAAGACCTCGGCATGTTCCGCTATCTCCGCGAATTTTCTCCGGGAGCGGCATCTGAAGCAGAACGCGGAAAAGTTATCGATGTTTCTGTGTTCGCGCCAGGGGACACGGTATCTGTCTCGGCGATATCAAAAGGCAAAGGATTCCAGGGTGTCGTGAAGCGCCACGGTTTTCATGGCGGTCCGCGCAGTCACGGCCAGAAGAACAAGGAGCGCTCCCCGGGTTCTATCGGCGGAGGCGGACGTGCAGGCGGGCGCGTCGTTAAGGGTATGCGTATGGCAGGCCGCATGGGCGGTGACCGCGTCACCGTGAAAAACCTGCATGTTCTTCAAGTTGATGCGGCGACCAATACACTTCTTATCTCTGGGGCCGTGCCTGGTAGGCCGGGAACTCTTGTTGAAATAAGAGGATAAATTCATATGAAAGCAGATATCTACAATGTGCAGGGAAAGAAAACGGGCTCCGTGGAAATTCCGGAGAATGTGTTCGGAGTCGCATGGAACGATGCATTGATGCATCAGGTTGTCACCGTTATGCAGGCGAATGCGAGGCCGATAGTCGCACACACAAAGAATCGGGGCGATGTGCGCGGAGGCGGTCGCAAGCCGTGGCAGCAGAAAGGCACAGGACGCGCCCGTCATGGCTCCATACGCTCGCCGATATGGAAAGGAGGCGGCGTGACGCACGGTCCTCGCAAAGAAAAGGTGTACGCGCGTGACATTCCTAAAAAGATGCGCGCGAGGGCGCTTTTCGTCGCGCTTTCGCGAAAATGGAAAGAGGGGAAGATCCTTTTTGTCGGTTCATTGGGGCTTGAAGCTCCAAAAACCGCAGCGGCGAAAAAAGCCCTTGTCGCTCTTTCGGGAGTCTCGGGTTTTGAGAAGCTCGCCAACAAGCGCCGCAATGCCGCCCTCATTGCTTTTTCCGAATTCACGGGAGCCGCTCAAAAGAGCTTCCGTAATATCGGAAGCGTTGAATGCGCGAGCGTGAGAAATCTCAACCCGGTCTCTGTCCTCAACAGCGAATATCTCGTTATCGAAAATCCAGAAGCGGCAATTGCGATAATTTCGAACCGCATTTCGAAGAAAAAATAATTCAGTATTTCACTATTATCTATAACCTAACACCTATTACCTAACCCTATATGGCATTCTTCAGCGGCAAAAAAAATACGAAGACGGATCCTGCGGAAAGCAGAGAGACAAAGGCGATCTCTCCGGTACGTGGAGTTCGCGTCAATCCGGCGAGCCTTTCGCACATCATTCTGAATCCGCGCATTACTGAAAAGGCAACTATGCATGAGACGTCAGGCGCATATACTTTCGACGTAGCCGAAAGAGCGAGCAAGCGGGAGATAATGCAGGCGGTGCGGGAACTCTACAAAGTGACACCTCGAATGGTACGCGTCGTAACGATACCGAGAAAGATGAAGCGGAATGCACGCACTGGGAAACTGGGGATGAAAGGCGGCGGCAAAAAGGCCTATGTATATCTTAAAAAAGGAGATACTATAACCATCCGCTAATAAAAATATGAGCATAAAAATATATAAACCAACGACCCCCGGAAGACGCGGCATGACAGCGCTCAATTATCGCGAGCTTCTTTCAGGACACAAGCCGACGAAGGCGCTCATCGGCGGTTTCAAGCGGGGAGTCGGACGCAATAATCAGGGCCGCATCACCGTGCGTCACAAAGGGGGCGGCCACAAGCGCGCCTATCGCATGGTGGACTTCCGCTACGACAAGAAAAATATTCCGGCGAAGATATCCTCGATAGAATATGACCCGTATCGTTCGGCGTTCATAGGTCTTGCGGTATATGCGGACGGAGAGCGAAGGTACACGGTGCTTCCGCAAAAGGTAGCAGTGGGCGACACGTTCATCGTTTCCGAGACGGCGCCTATCAAGCCCGCGAATCGCCTGCCTCTCGGCAAGCTTCCAGTGGGCACCTTCATCTACAACATCGAGATAAAACCGGGAAGCGGCGCTCGGCTCGTGCGCTCTGCGGGGAATTACGCGGAAATCGTAGCGCAGGATGCCGGCTACACGCATCTCAAGATGCCATCGACCGAAGTGCGCCGCGTCATTGCGACTGCTTGGGCATCGGTCGGGGAGGTTTCAAATGAAGAGCATCGCTTGGTGAATGTCGGAAAAGCAGGGCGCACACGCTGGATGGGCGTCCGGCCCACGGTGCGTGGAACTGCGATGAACCCAGTTGACCACCCGCACGGAGGAGGCGAAGGACGCCAGGGCCGCGGCCGCCGACGCGCGGTCTCCATGTGGGGCAAGCCCACAGGCAAAGGACAGAAATCCCGCCGTCCGAAGAAATACTCGAACGTATTCATCGTCACTCGCCGCAAGGTCGGCAAGCGAAGATAGAGGGTGCTCGTCTGGCGTGGCGCTTCTGCCGTCGCTGTCTGTGTGTGCTCGCACAGCGCTGACTCTCGCGCCGACGCGCTGCGAGACACGGCAGAAACGTCACGCCGGAGCTCGCTGAAGTTGTGGAGAAAGGAGCAAGATATCCTGAATACAAATACCATAGTAGATTGACAGTGCTATACTTCGGCGATGGACATCAATAAGAAAATCCGCTGGTCTGCCATCATGGGTATTGGCCTCGTCGCGACCTGCGTATTTTTCCTAGCACTTCGTCCTTTGTCAGAGATTCTGGGATATCCTCTTGGTCTCGTTGTCTTGGAACTCGCTCTATGTGTTCTCTTTGCGACTTTTCTCGGACATATATGGGGTTATGTGTATCTCGGAAATAAGCTCAATTCACGGTTTCTAAAAGTCTCGGCTCAAACCCTAATGGTTGTTTTTCTTCTGTATGGAATACTCGTTATATATGACACTTTTATGTTAAGTCAGCGACTTGATACGTCGTTTATGAATGCCCTCATCTGGTTATCGCTGATGCTTTATATCATTCCGGCAATTGCATTTAGCATCGCAGTTATTCGTCTCTACAAAATATTTGGTGTTGTAGCTATTGTTTCAGCATTTCTCATACTAATCCCATTATTTGTTTGGAATACATGGCTGCTTGCTCTAATTAGTATTAGTATTTCGTCAACGTACCTGCTTTTCAAAGCGTCGGCGTAGCAAAAAGCCGGAAGTTTGACATAGGCAGGCATTTCCTATACATTGTGCCTACCCGCGTGCGCGGGTTTTCAATTGCAGAACGAATAAAATATGACAAGATCACTAAAAAAAGGCCCATTCGTGGACGTGAAGCTCGCGAAAAAAGTCTCTAGCCGGAAATCGGGGGCAGGGCCTATAAAAACGTGGGCGCGCAGGTCGCAGATAGCGCCGGAGTTCGTCGGCTACACATTCGCCGTTCACACGGGAAAGAATTTTGATGAGGTATTCGTGACAGAAGACATGGTGGGGCACCGCTTGGGCGAATTCGCGCCGACCACGAAGTTCATCCGCCACGGAGGCAAGATGCAGAAGGAGATAGAAACGGCGGCCAAAGCATCTGAGATCGCGACGGCGCAAGCCGCCAAGGCGACAGCCGAGACGAAGAAGAAATAATTATGAAAGCGCTCCTGAAGAATTACCACCAATCGCCGAGGAAAGTGCGTCTCGTTGCGGATCTGATACGCGGGAAGAGAATCGCTGAAGCGCAGGCCGCGCTTTTGTTTTTGGACAAGAAGTCGTCACCTGCCATAAGGAAACTTCTAGACTCTGCCGTCGCAAATGCGCGTAATTCCGGGGTTTTTACGGAAGAACTCATCGTTAAGCGCATGTCAGTTGATAAAGGAACCGTCATGCGCCGCGCTCGTCCATTTTCACGCGGACGTTCAGGGACAATACGCAAGACGATGAGCATCATTTCTCTTGAACTCGGCGCGCCCGATAAAAAGACTGCGCCGAAGAAACAAAAGAATCCCAAGACACTAGCCACTAACCACTAGTCCCTATCCATATGACACACACAGTACATCCATACGCGCATCGCCTCGGTGTTATACGGGACTGGAAATCCAGATGGTTTTCCAAGAGGCCTGCGCAATATCGCGAGAACGTGATGATAGATTCCGCGCTACGACGCTTCCTGAAGAAGCGCTTGCGAGGGCACTACATAACATCGGTTGAGATCGAAAGAAGCGAGAAGGCCGTGCGTGTGCTTATAAAAACATCTCGTCCCGGTCTTGTCATTGGCCGCGGCGGAGAGGGTAGCGCAAAGCTCACGAAAGAAATGGAACAGGTAGTGCGGAAGATAAAAGGAGTGGAGCCGCGTTCCGTGCGTCTCGATATAGAGGAAGTGCGCTCGCCGGAATCCCAAGCGCCCGTAGTCGCATACATGGTCGCGGAAGGATTGGAAAAACGCATGCCGTTCCGCCGCGTATTGAAACAGACGGTTGAAAAAGTGATGGCGAATCGCGACGTGCAAGGCGTACGCATCGCAATTGCCGGACGCCTCGGCGGCGCTGAAATGTCCCGCACCGAAGAGATAAAAAAGGGACGCGTTCCTCTCCAAACGCTTCGCGCAGACATCGATTTTGCCCGCGAGGTTGCCTATCTTCCATATGGCGTCCTCGGCGTGAAGGTGTGGATCTATCGCGGAGATATCTTCTCAGATAAAAAAGGAGCGTAGCGACTATTTTTATCGAGACCCAGCACCTTTTCCGCATGTATGAACAACTTTGCCCAAAACAAGATTACGAAGTATCATCCGATTCTAAACGGCACCGCGAGCATGAAAGGTGCTGGGTGTAAGTTGTTTCTAACTCGCTCCGCTCACAAGAAAAACTAACATGTTAGCCCCGAAAAAAACAAAATACCGAAAATGGCAAACCGGCCGCAGACATGGGGCGCGTCTCGTGAGGCCTGAAACGCGCGGAATCTCGGTTGCCTTCGGCTCATTCGGTTTGAAGTCCATGAGCCAGGCACGGGTGACCTCAAACCAGATCGAGGCGGCGCGCCGCGCGCTCACTCGCGCTGCCGGCAAGAGCGCGAAGATATGGATACGCATATTTCCCGACAGGCCGCGCACGCAGAAAGCGGCTGAAGTAGGCATGGGAAGCGGAAAGGGTGATGTCGCCGGATACGTTGTCGACGTGCGCCCGGGCCGGATAATTTTTGAAGTCGATGGATCGCCAGAGCAAATGGCGAGAGAAGCGCTCCGCAAGGCGGGAACGAAACTGCCGCTTAAAGTGCGCGTCGTGACACGCGATTAAATAGATATGTCTGACTTCGTCAAAAAAAGTACCGAGGAATTGCTGGGCACGCTCAGGGAAAAGCGTGAGGCTCTGCGAGTGTTCCGATTTGGCGGCGCTGGCAGCAGGACAAGAAATGTGCGCGAGGGGCGCAATCTTCGCCGTGAGATCGCACAGATCCTGACTGAAGTGAATGCCCGCGCTGCGTCGGAGCGCCAAGAAAAGCTTGCTCTGAAGCCAAAAAACGCGTAGGATGTGCCGACTTTGAATGACATATGACAGACACGCAGAACAATTCGAACAGCAACGCACAAGAAGGCAAATTCTTGGAAGGCGTCGTTGTAAAACGAGCGATGAAAGACACGGCGACCGTTCAGGTCGAACGCTACGTTAAGCATCCGAAATACAAGAAATTCCAGCGGCGCAGCAAGAAATTCCTCGTGCATGATCCGGGAAACACTGCAGAAATCGGCGACAAAGTGAAAATTCGCGAGACCCGCCCCATTTCCAAGCGCAAGAGGTTCGTAATAGTAAAAGTATGATACAGCCGCGTTCAATCGTAAAAATTGCCGATAACTCCGGAGGACAAACCGGCCGCATTTTCAAAGTTCTCGGCGGCTCGAAACGCCGCTATGCGGAATTGGGCGATGAGGTCGTGCTCTCCATTCAGACGGCCCAGCCGCGCAAGGCGGTGAAGAAGAAGGACATTCATCGCGCGGTCGTTGTGCGCCAGAAGAAAGCATTCCGCCGCAAAGACGGTTCGTACATCCGTTTCGACGAGAATGCCGTCGTGTTGGTGGAGAAGGAAAAGAAGGAGCCGAAAGCGAACCGCGTGTTCGGCCCTATCCCGCGCGAAGTTGTTGAAAGAGGTTATCAGAAAATCGCCACGCTGGCGCCGGAAGTCGTATAGGAATATGAAACTCAAAAAAGGAGACCCCAGTACCACAAATCCTTCGGATTTGGCTACGGGGCAGGCAAGGTAAAAGTCAATAAACTAATATTATGAAGTTAAAAAAAGGAGATAAGGTGGTTGTTATTACTGGCAAAAGCCGCGGGACTTCCGGTACGATTACTCGCACGCTCCCGAAGGAAAACCGCGTTTTCATTGACGGAGTAAACGTCGTGAAGCGGCACCGCCGACCGACCGCACAGAGCCGTAAGGGGCAGATAGTTGAGAAGCCGATGTCTATAGACGCGTCCAATGTGATGCTTGCCGATCCGCAGGGAGGAAAACCAACGCGCATCCGCATCGTGCGCAAAGACGGCGCGCGCGAGCGTGTCGCGACGAAGAGCGGCTCGGCCATTAAATAAAGATACTTGCCCCGTTAGAAGTTTTTGATTACATACGCATTACAACTTGAAAAGAAATTAGTTACATTACTCCATCACACAAACATATATGAACAGCAAAACTTCTAATGGGGTGAAACCAGTCGCGATACAAAAGAAGACATTCGAAGCCCTGAAGGCCGCGTTCCACTACAAGAGCCCGATGCAGGCGCCGAAGGTCGTGAAGATCGTCGTCTCGACGGGTGTCGGCGCGAAGCACGACCCGAAGAAGCGCGAGCTCATCAAGGATCGCTTGGCGAAGATTACCGGGCAGGCATCCGCAGAGCGCACCGCCAAGAAATCCATCGCGACGTTCAAGATACGCGCGGGCGACACCGTCGGCTTCCAGACGACACTCCGCGGCGCGCGCATGCAGGCGTTCCTCGACAAGCTCGTCCACATCGTCTTGCCGCGCGTGAAGGACTTCCGCGGCCTGAAATCGGACGCTATCGACGAGATGGGCAACATGACCCTAGGATTCAAGGAGCACGTCGTGTTCCCCGAGACATCCGACGAAGACAGCAAGGACATCTTCGGCCTCGCCATCACCATCGTTACGACGGCCAAGAGCAAGAAAGAAGCGGAGGCATTCCTGCGCTACCTCGGGCTTCCCCTGCGCGCATAGGGGACGCTCACATTCGGCCTGCTGGCCTCAGTACTTCCTCGCTCCCGCTCGGTCGCGCCCGGACATTGCGAGATACAGAGAGCGTTTTTTCACTCATAATTTAAGCCAGGAAATGAGTTGTCCACTCTTCTTGCAATTCCCGTCTTGACTGTGTATACTTCAACTTGACCCGTAAAACGGTCAAAACTGTATTTAGAGCTGAGGGGCCTCTTCGGGGGTCCCTTTGGCATTTAAGTCCGCTTCTTCCTTAGCTTTTAGAAACGCTGCCTCTTTTGATCTAACGGCTTCAGGAAGTTCACGTGCCCAACAAATAAACTCTTTGATTTTTCTTATATCATAAATCGGGGGTTTCAACTCTGAAATTTCCGGCGAAACGCGGCCCGCAACCGAAAATATATGAATTGTTTTCCCGTTATCCGTCAGGTGCTTCAACGAACTTTTGAAGTCTCCGTCTCCACTCCATAATATAAAGTTTTCAAACTCATTAGCCAAGTAATCTTCGAGCATATGCCTTCCGATTTCCACATCAAAGTTGCATTTTGGCTCTTCAATCTTGAGAATTCCTTGCTGGTTAAACACCTTAAGTTTTCTGTTCAAAAAAGTAATGGTCTCAATATCCAGTTTCTTTAGTAGTGACTTCTTGAGGAAGGACTTGATAATTGCTGGAGAGTCTTCAGGGATACTCGATACGTCAATTGACATTTGCATCATTTTTACAGGCTTTGTAGACACATCGTAATTAAGGCGTTTTACCTCCGTAATTTGTTGTTCTGATTTAGTATCTCCGATTAGAGTGCCTCCGTACCAACGTACTTTCTTAACATTCGGGAAGCTGTCAAAAAGGTGTTTCATCCGCTTCAAATCAAATAAACAACCAACTGTTTCCTGCCAATGTACGACGTTTTGCCAATCAATGTAAATCACCGTTGGCTTATTGAAGATCTGCTCCAATTCTGTGATGGCTTTTGGGTACATTTCAGCCACTACCGTTATGCGATCTGTAATCCCTTTGAACATTAGAAAGCATATTATCACGCTGTGATTTACTCGCCATAAAACGGCCTGATCTCGTTCATCAGGCTTTAAGGGGACAGGTAAGGATAACTTAAAAGGTGTTACTCCAGTCAATTACCGCGCTATGGGACAAGCGTTTGTAAGACCCTTTATATAAGCGATTTATATAAAGCGAGTGGGGTATCGTGCTGTGAGGGTCTCTCGCAGGCCGACGGGTCGAGAGTGAGCGCTCCGCGACCACGCGGAGACAGCGACGGCAAAGGCGCAATGCCCGGCGAGCGTCCCGTTGACTTCTGAACACGCTTCGCGTATATTTCCTGTGCCTCGTAGGGGGCTTTGTTTTTTGACCACAGGTTGGAAGAAGAACAGAGCCACGCGATGAAGCTTCCGTAAGCGTGAGCCGCAAGGCCACGATGCAGGGGTTTCAACGTCTCCTTAGGGGTATTCATTACATGGCCAAGAAATCAATGATAGCGAAGGCGCAGAGGGCGCCGAAATTCAAAAGCCGGGTCATCCGACGCTGTTTCAAGTGCGGCCGCCCGCGAGGTTTCCTGCGCGATTTCAATCTCTGCCGCATCTGCTTCCGCGAAGAGGCATTGGAAGGCAATATACCGGGAATAAAGAAAAGCTCATGGTAAGTGATACTGTCGGTGATTTCATAGTGCGTATCAAGAACGCCGGCTTTGTGAAGAAAGCGAGCGTTTCGGTGCCGTACTCGGCGCTTAAGCACGCTATCGCGGAAAAACTCAAAGACGCCGGCTTTGTAAAATCAATCGAGAAGAAAGGTAAGAAAGTACGCAAGACATTGGATATCGTTCTCAAATACAACGAGGAGGGATTACCTGTGGTCAATGGCGTGAAGCGCATCTCGAAGCCTGGTCGCCGCCTCTACCGCTCCGTGCGCGAGATAATGCCGGTGCGCTACGGACACGGCGTTTTGATACTCTCGACCCCCAAGGGAATCAAGACCGGCAGCGAAGCGCGCAAAGAGAAAGTCGGCGGCGAAGCATTATTTGAGATCTGGTAAAGAAATTATTATGAGCCGCGTAGGAAAAAAATCTATAACCATTCCCTCTGGCACGGAAGTTTCCGTTGTCTCCGGCGAAATGAGCGTCAAGGGAAAGGGCGGGACATTGAAGAAATCAGTCCATCCTTCAGTCTCTATCGCGGTCGCGGACGGCTCTGTTTCCGTGACACCGCTCACGCAGACGCGTCTCGCGCGTGCTCTATGGGGCACGTATGCCTCGCACGTACGTAATATGATCCAAGGAGTCAATCAGCCGTTCGTAAAGAAATTGCAGGTCGAGGGCATCGGTTTCAAGGCGGAGCTCTCAGGCAAGACCTTGTCGCTTTCCGTCGGTTTTTCGCATCCCATTAAGATCTCTGTACCCGAAGGGCTCGCCATTGCGGTCGAGAAGAATATCATCACCATTTCCGGAGCTGACAAAGAGCAAGTCGGCCAGTTCGCCGCAGTCGTGCGAGCGCAGAAAAAGCCTGAACCGTACAAAGGGAAGGGAATACGCTATGTTGGCGAGGTGGTGCGTGAGAAGCAGGGCAAGAAAGTAACGAGCGGAACTGCGTAAAGAAAACTGATATATGCAAACCATGAACAAACAAGAACGAAGAGCGAGAAGGCATCGACGTGTGCGCGCCAAGGTTATCGGAACGGAAGGGCGTCCGCGTCTCTCCGTTTACAAATCGAACACCCGCCTCGTCGCGCAATTAATTGATGACGCTAAAGGTATCACCATCGTTGCAGTTTCGTCTGGGAGCGAGAAGGGAAAGACCCCGCGCGAGCGTGCAGAAGCGGGAGCGGCGACCCTGGTCAAGCTTGCGAAGGAAAAAGGAGTGAAGGCAGTCGTGTTTGACCGAGGCGGATTCCAATACCAGGGCACTATCAAAGCATTTGCTGATGCCGTGCGCGCCGCAGGACTGGAGTTCTAATTTCTTATTCTCACTTTAAATAATATGACCGCAGAACATAAAATAGACGAAGGCGTGGAGATAGCACCGGAGGCGATAGAGCTTCCTATTATTGAAGATACCGTCGTTCCCGCTCCTGACCTGAAAGTGCCGGAGAAGAAGAGCTTTCAGCAGCGCCGCGGAGGGGACCGCGACCGCGGACCGCGCGGGCGCGGAGGAGCTCGCCGCGACGAAAGAAGGAGCGAATTTGCCCAGAAGCTTATCGGCATCCGTCGCGTGGCGCGTGTCATGGCTGGAGGCCGCCGTTTTAATTTCAGCGCCGCGTTGGTCTTGGGAGATAAGAAGGGCCGCGTGGGCGTCGGACTTGGCAAGGCCGCCGATACGGCGCTTGCCATTGAGAAAGCGACAAGGCACGCAAAACGCGGCATGATAACTCTCAACCTCACGAAGATGCGCAGCATTCCGCACGACGTAAAGGCGAAATACTGCGCGTCCATAGTAGAGATTCGGCCAAGCCCCGGACGAGGACTTGTCGCGGGCTCGTCCGTGCGCGCCGTTCTGGAGCTCGCGGGTGTCTCCGATGTCACGGCGAAACTTCTCTCGCGAAGCAAAAATCCGATAAACAACGCTCGTGCCGCGATGGCCGCCTTGAAAGATGTTTCTAAGAAAAGCTGAAATACATATGACCTCAGGACTTCATACTTTGAAAAGAATGACAGCGCGCTCGCACGCTCGCGTAGGGCGCGGAGGAAGGCGCGGCAAGACCTCTGGCAGAGGCACCAAGGGGCAGAATGCTCGAGCAGGCCGCAAGAAACGCCCGGAGCTTCGAGACATCATAAAGAAGCTTCCGAAACGCCGCGGATTCGGAAAAAATCGAGCACGCACGGTGAACACTTCGCGCCCGCAAGCCATTCCCGTTTCTCTCTCGCGTCTCGCCAATGTTTTCCAGGACGGCGCGGAGGTAACGCCGAAGATATTGAAAGAACGCGGGATAATCCGCGCGCGCGGCCCTCTGTTCCCCCCCGTTAAGATAATGGGCGGCGATATCAGCATCAAACTTTCCATAAAGGGATGCGCTGTTTCAGCTACTGCGCGCGCCGCTATAGAAAGAGCCGGCGGCAGCATTGCCCCGATAATTTCCAAAGATATGGGGAGAAAGCCTAAGAAAGCCGCTACGTCCCCGAATTCCTAATCTTGTATGTTTGAGACATTTCTTCGCAAAATGAAGCTCATCGCAACGGATGAGACGCTTCGCGCGCGCGTCCTTTTTGTTCTTGGCGCGCTCGTCGTATTCCGGCTTCTCGCCGCGATACCGATACCGGGCATCAACGGAGCTGAACTGCAAAATTTCCTGGACAATAACCAATTCCTCGGGCTCCTCAATGTTTTTTCAGGCGGCGGATTTTCCAATCTATCTATAATGATGATAGGTGTTTCACCTTTCATTACCGCTTCCATTGTCATGCAGCTCGTGTCCGTGCTCTCCCCGTCCTTGAAGGCGATGTATCAGGAGGAAGGGGATTCCGGAAGGATGCGATTCACGCAGTACTCGCGCTATCTCACCGTGCCGCTTGCGTTCATCCAGGCGTTCGGCTTCCTGATTCTTCTGCGACAGAACGGCATCGTCCCGCCCATGGATCTCATGCAGATGCTCACCAATATAATGGTCATCTCCGCCGGCGCGCTCCTGCTTATGTGGATAGGCGAGCTCATATCAGAGTTCGGCGTCGGCAATGGCGTGTCGCTTCTCATCTTCGCTGGCATTGTCGCGGGCATCCCGACCGCCGTGTCGCAATTCGTCTTCTCGTTCGACATCTCTCAATTGCCGGCATATGTGGGCTTCGCCATCGCGGCCATCGTCATCATTGCGGGCGTCGTCTTCATCACGGAGGCGGAGCGTCCGATCCCGGTCACGTATGCGAGGCGCGTGCGCGGCATGAAGGTCATGGGCGGCATCTCCACATATCTTCCGCTGCGCGTGAATCAAGCGGGAGTCATGCCGATAATATTTGCGCTCTCCATCCTGCTTTTCCCGCAGATGATAGCCACGTTCCTTTCAAAAAGTTCCATCGCGCTCGTCGCCCTCCTCGCGTCCAAAGTAGTCGCTATTATGGCGAATCAATGGGTATACGGCCTTCTGTATTTCGGCATGGTATTCCTCTTCACATACTTCTATACCGCGATTACTTTTGAACCGCATCAGATCGCGAAGAACCTGCAGAAGAACGGAGCGTTCATACCCGGCGTGCGCCCCGGCAGCACGACCTCGGAATATCTCGGCAATATCATCACGCGCATCACGCTCGTGGGCGCCTTATTCCTCGGATTTCTCGCGATTTTGCCGCTTATCTTGCGCGGAGTGACCGGCATCACTGCGATGACGATTGGCGGCACTGCTCTCCTTATCGTCGTTTCAGTTGTTTTGGATGTGGTAAAGAAGATTGACGCGCAGACCTCGATACGAGAGTATTAGTCGCATTATGAAGCGACAAGTCGTTGTAATCGCCGGTCCTACCGGAAGTGGAGAAACTACAATCACGAATGAGATAGTGAAGCGCTTTCCTGACAAGGTGAGCCGTCTCGTGACCGCGACCACGCGTTTGCCGCGCGCGGGAGAAAAGAACGGAGTTGATTATTATTTTTTGAATGATGAAGAGTTCGCGCGCCAAAAGGAAAAGGGCGGCATTCTTGAGTCCACGTATATTCCGAACCGGAACACGCACTACGGAACGTATGCGCCGGATTTGAACGGAAAGATCTCCTCTAACAAGACGGTCATTGCTAATCCGGATATCGTCGGTGCCCGGTACTTCAAGGAAAATTTCAATGCGGCGACGATTTTCATCGTTCCGGAAAGCATCGATGCTCTTGAAAAGCGCATCCGGGAACGGAACCCTGAGCTTCCTGATGCGGAAATAGCGAAACGCCGGGTGAACGCCGAAGCCGAGATGCGTGATGAGGGGTCTTTTTACGACTATAAGGTGACGAACGCGGACGGTAAGCTGGAAGAAGCAGTGAAACAAATCGTGGCAATCCTTAAAAAAGAGGGCTATACTCTCGAATAAATATGGCTCCGCTCACCGTCGCATTTTTTGGCATCTCCGGGAGCGGCAAGGGCACGCAGGCGGAGTTGCTTGAGAAATTCCTGAGGGAGAAAGACCCGTCGCGCGGAATGGTGCGTCCGGAGATGGGCAATCTACTGCGCGCGTTCATGCAATCCGGAACATCACTTGCCGAGCACACGAACAGGATCGTTTCTTCCGGCCAGCTGGTGCCTTCGTTCATACCCATCCATCTCTTGACGATTGAGCTCAATCGGTCGTTCGACGGCACTCAGCACGTGATACTCGACGGGACCTGCCGCAGGCCGGATCAGTCGCGCGCAGCCGATGACATGATGCGCCTCTGGGACCGGACTGACCTGCGGGTCATCTCGCTCACGCTTACGCCCGAAAGCGCGAAGGCGCGTCTCGTCGCGCGAGGCCGTCATGATGATGCGAAAGATGAAGCTATCGCGAACCGCTTCGCATGGTACGAGGAGCATGTCGTTCCATCCATGAAAGAGCTCGGAGCTCTGGGTTGGACGATCCATGAGATCGACGGCGAGCCCGACATCCCGACAATTCACAGGAGTATCCTCTCCGCTCTGGGTCTTGTCCCTAAAGGGATCTAAGAATTTCTAACTCGCTTCGCCCGCAATAAATTCTAATGAGATGATTGCAAAAACGAAAGAAGACA
>MFLP01000032.1:27062-27596 GCA_001781555.1 Candidatus Kaiserbacteria bacterium RIFCSPHIGHO2_12_FULL_53_13 | reverse complement strand
CTTAAACTTCATATGATTGATCCGAAAGACGAGCACATTATTGATGAAGTTTCAGAAACACTCACTTCAAAGTTATTTTTCCATGGACACCCCATCAATCGTAAGGAAGCGTCTGACCTAAAATTAAAAATTGAAGAGCCGAAGCAGAAAATCGAAGAGCTAATGTGGAAATTATACAAATCTTATGAAGACGAAATGGAAATTTTACAACCATTCAATCCGCAAGAAATGCTGAACAAGTCGGGACAAAATAATATAGACTCGGTAAATGTGATTGGCGCGTGCGTTGAGAGTGAAAGTAAAGAGGATCGCTTCGTTTCAGAATTTAGAATAATCAGACCCCAAATTCCACAAAACGCTCCTCTGCCATTGCAAATCCAGGCTTCTATTGGAGCTGTTGTCGTGCCGTTGAGTAGCGGATGGCAAACAATTCGATAATAGTCGCCAAAGAAAAACTTGAAATCGTCCTTTCCGCTCCGGTTCCCGCCTTCACTTTTCAGTTTCGGTCGGGCAGGCGAGGCGAGGCGGGCGGAA
>MFLP01000032.1:0-27039 GCA_001781555.1 Candidatus Kaiserbacteria bacterium RIFCSPHIGHO2_12_FULL_53_13 | reverse complement strand
GGCGGAAGGGGGGTGTGGGGGGAATTCCGCCCGCCGAGCCCAGAGAGTTCCGTTCGGATATTTTCAAACAGACACCGCCAGAAATAAAGAGACGTGACGTGAAATAAGTTACTGATTTTTCCTCCCCCGTACCTCCTCGATCACGCGCTCGACTAAGCGACGTGGCGAGCTGTCGAAGATTATCTTCGCTTTGCTTGGCTTGTAGATTTTCGCATTGAGGGCGGGAAGCTCGTCGGCAATGCCGCCGGTCCCGGTCAAGACCCCGATGGCTTTGCCCATGTCGTAGAGATTCGTGAACTCGTTCATGCTCCCCCATCTGCCCGAGATGATGAGCCCTGCGTCGCAGGCGGCAGTGGAAAGAACGTTGCGGTATTTTATGCATACGTCCAACTGACTCGCGAATTCTACATCGGTAGGCACGTAGATGAGCCGCGCATAGATGGTGATGTCATCCTTGGGAGTGAACGCGAGCTGGCCTTCGTAGTCCGTTGCCGGAGAGAATCCCCATATCTCCGTGCGGCCATTTTCGTATGCCGCCGAAACGACTTTGTACGGGAGGCCCGAACACGCTCCAGTGACAAGAATCACGTCCTCCTCCGCGAGTATTTCACCAAGCTCACGTGCCTTCGTGTGGAGCGTCTCTGAATCCGACACCGCAGAACCGTACACGCCAATTTTCTCTTTCGCCATATACGTGAATCTTAATACTTCATCTGGAGTTCGTCCCAAATATAGGCTGCGGGAATCGCGCCTTCGCGCAGGATGAGCGGCCTATCCCCGCTCACATCGACTACTGTTGAAGGCAGGCGCCCCGGCAATTCCCCTGCATCAATGACTAGATCGATATTTTCTATTGCAGTTTTTTGCCCGCCTGCGCCGAGGCTTCGGCGGGCAGGCAAAAGACTAGCATAAGCATCGCCGCCACTAAGCTGTTCCAAGATCTCTTTTACGTTACGTCCTGTTTTTTGCCCACTGCGATTCGCACTCGTTGTTGTTATTGGCTTTCCAAATTTCTTTGCGAGCGCGAGGCAGAACGGATAATCCGGGATGCGGATGCCGATGGTATCAATCCCACGGGCTATTCCGGTTTCGATTCCCTCTCGTTTTTTTAGTATCAATGTCAGAGGTCCGGGGAGAAATCGTGCGGCGAGACGGCGCTCCACGTCGTCGACTTTCGCATATTCGCTGACCATGTCCATGTTGGTCACGATGCAATGTATCGGCTTGCGTTCATCGCGCCCTTTGAGCGCGTAGACCTTCGCGACCGCCGCATCGCTAAGTGCGTCCACCCCCAGGCCGTACAAGGTATCTGTGGGATAGAGAATAACGCCGCCGATATGTAGGATTTCGGACGCCTTTTCTACGCATTCCCCAATATTCTGCAAACTGATACGACATGTATCCATAATTGCAAATCCTACCCGAAGAAAAGGTGTTCTGCTATACTCCTTGCGTTGGGCGGTTAGCTCAGTTGGTAGAGCGCAACATTGACGTTGTTGATGTCACAGGTTCGAGTCCTGTACCGCCCACCAAGAGAGTAGAGAGGGAGAAATACTAGATTACTTAATTCGATAAATAACTTCACACCGTGCTTCAGAACAAAACTGCTGCCGTAAATGGCACTCCGGTTTCATATTGGGAAAATGCTGCGGATGAGTACACGCAGACTGTCGTCTTTTTTTCTCCAGGCGCTTTGCCGGGCGATCACTTCGAAGCATTCGCGGATTTCTTTCCCAAGAACATCCGGGTCATCTCCCCGGACTTTCCGGGCATAGGAAAGACACCGCCCATCCATCATGGAAGCATCGCCGACGCCGGTCAGCTCATGCACGCATTCATTTCGCATCTCGAATTGGAGGAGGCCACGCTCGTCGGCATTTCGTATGGGGGATTCATCCTAGACAAAGTTCTGGGAATAGGAAGATACAAAAAGGCGATACTCATAGCGACGGGAGAATTTTATAGTCCCGCATTTACGCTCCTAATTAATATACTATCTTTACCTCCGCGATTTTCAGCGACGGCGCGAAAGATATACAAGCATCTGTACACGACCCATTTCTCATTCGCGACCAGATTCTTGCCGGAATTCGATATCACGGAAAACACGGATCTGGACGACCTTCTTTGGCTTTTGCTGTCTGGAGTGAATAATCGAGTCGATACGCGACAAAGAATAGAGACGGAGACGAGCCTAGTTTTTCTGAAAGACGACAAATTTATAGGCAAACAATCAGTAGGAAAATTGCAGAGCCGCTATGTAAACAGCAAAATATATTTCTTGGATATACGGCATACATTTCCGCTCAATGAAGCCGAAGGCGAGGAATTGAAAGCGTTCTTGAATAAAACTCTACGTAAGGAGGTAGAGGAATAAATCCTGGTCATTCTACTTCATCTGCGGTTTCTTGCCCGGCTCTTTTTCGTCGATGTCTTCGTCCTTCTCTTCTTCCAAATCCAACTCTTCCGCGCCGGATTCGGCAGCGGCAAACCCGCCCGCCTGAATGCTCCAGAGCTTGTGATAGAGACCCTCGTGCTTGAGCAGCTCGTCGTGCGTGCCCTCGGCGATTATTTTACCCGCCTCCAGAACCACTATCCTGTCCATTTTCATCACTGTCGACAGGCGGTGGGCGATGACGACGACAGTTTTGTCGCGCATCAAAATTTCTAGAGCGTCCTGGATGAGCGCCTCGGATTCGGAATCCAGGCTCGACGTCGCTTCGTCCAAGACGAGTATGGGCGCGTTCTTCAAAATGGCGCGGGCGAGTGCGACGCGCTGGCGCTCTCCGCCGGAGAGCTTGATGCCCCGTTCGCCCACGAACGTCTCATATTGAAGCGGCAAATTGGAAATAAACTCGTGACAATGGGCTTTTTTCGCAGCCTCTATCACTTCCCCGTCCGAGGCCTCGCGCCGCCCATATCGGATATTTTCCATTAAAGAACGATGGAAAAGGACCGGCTCCTGCGGGACGAATGATACCGCATCGCGCAAGCTATCCTGCGTAACCTCCGCAATATTCTGTCCGTCTATCAATATCCTCCCGTTTTTGATATCGAACATGCGCAAGAGAAGCTTTGTCACGGTGGACTTACCCGCTCCGGACGGTCCCACGAGTGCGACTCTCTCTCTTCCCCGTACTATCAGATTGAAATCGATAAGGATCGGACGCTCTATGTTAAAAGAGAAATTTATGTTGTCGAATTTTATCTCGCCCGTTCGAACGACAAGCGGGCGTGCGCCGGGGATATCTTGTACGCCGTGCGGCTGCTCTAACATGAAAACCATCTCGCTCGAATCCGCGAACGCATCGTTGAAGCGGCGCAACTCCCTGTTAATGCTAAGCAATCTATCAAATGTCGACATTAAATATGCCTGTATGAGCACGAAGTCGCCTATGGTAAGGAGCCCGCGCGCCCAATATATCGTTGCGCCCCACATGAGCCCCACCTCTATCGCTATCATGAACATGCCTAATCCCGCCCAAATCCAGCTGTCCGTGAACCACGAGCGCATCGTCGCCTTCTGCCACTTCGCAACTACTGAATTAAAGAGTCCGTGCTCGTACGTTGCTCCAGAGAAAAGCATGATGGTCGGGTGATTGGAGATGGAATCCGCAAGCGCGCCCGTGACCCTGGTGTCTGCCTCCGCCCGAGCCGCGCGTATCGGCTGGCGAAGCTTCGAAACGTATATCTGGAACGATACGAAAAGAATGGCCCAGATGCCGAGCGCCAACCCAAGCGTATGGTTGCGAATGTATAGAATTACAATGGCGCCGACTACGAACAAGAATGTCGGGAAGAACTGCAGAACGATGGCATCGAACATTACCTCGAACGCGCGGGCGAATTTGCTCACGCGATGCGTAAGAGAACCCGCAAAATGCGATATAAAGAAATTGTACGAGTGCCGAATAAGATATTCGAACGCCGTGGAGAACAGATCTCTCATCACGTGCGCTTCTACATATTGGTTGCTGAATTCCTGAACGCGGTGTGCTAGCCAATTTCCGAGCCATATGATAGCCAGAAAGACAACTATGCCAAGAAGCTGCTGGACTATCTGCGCGTTCGGACTATTGGTAGCGAGCAGGTTGAAGAATTGTCTTAAGAGCCACGGCGCGGCGAGGTCTGTGGCCTGAATGCCGATAGAGCCGAGAAGGACTATAAAGACGAGCAAGGGATAGTGCGCTACATGGCGAAAATAGATCCGGAACACTTGCCGGGCGCTTGCTAGCTTTCTTGAATATGTTTCCTGCATTGTTTTAATCCTAGCGTATTAAAACTCTTTGGGCTATTCTCTAAAACAATATGCGTGTATTAGGCATCGAGACTTCCTGCGACGAGACCGCAGTATCACTTATTGAGGCGTCGGGCGACTTCGGAGCGGATTTCAAATTCCGCATCCTTGGGAACGCGCTTTTTTCGCAAACGATCACTCATGCGGAGTATGGCGGCGTAGTCCCGAATCTTGCCAAACGCGAACACGGCAAAAATCTCGTGCCTCTTCTTGAGCAGGTTCTCAATGAGTCAGGTATACGTGCCGGCAAACATACCGATATATCGGTATATTCGGATGATTTACGCGACATGCTCGCCCGCGAGCCAGAACTTTATGCTCAGCTTTCTGAATTTCTCCGGAAACACGAAAAGCCGGAAATCGATTGCATCGCCGTGACGGTCGGCCCCGGGCTTGAACCCGCGCTGTGGGTAGGCATCAATTTCGCGCGTGCGCTTTCAGAGGTTTGGGACCTTCCCGTTGTCGCCGTGAATCATATGGAGGGACACGTCGTCATGTCACTTATGGAAATCAGGCCAATCGGTAATCATTCTAGTATTTTGCAAAATACTAGAATAGATGGGATGTTATCGAAAAATATCGAATTTCCAGCGCTCGCACTTCTCATTTCCGGTGGGCATACAGAACTCGTGCTTATGCGCGAATGGATGAAGTATGAAGTCATCGGCACCACGCGCGACGATGCCGTGGGAGAAGCGTTCGACAAGGTCGCACGGCTTCTTGGCCTTCCCTATCCGGGCGGTCCGCACATATCGCGCCTTGCCGAAGATGCGCGAAAGAAAAATATCAAGGCAAACTTTTCACTTCCACGGCCAATGCTCCACGAAGACAATCTCGACTTTTCATTCTCCGGTTTAAAAACTGCAGTGCTAAGGATCGTGGAGTCCAATTCCCCTCTTTCGGAAGAAATGAAGAGTATGATCGCCCGGGAATTTGAAGACACGGTCGCAGATGTACTCGTAGAAAAGACGCTTCGTGCCGTAGATGCGTACGGCGCGCGCACGGTAATCGTCGGCGGCGGAGTTTCCGCAAACTCCCATATACGAGCGCAGTTAGCGAGTCAACTGTCCACTGTAAACTGTAAACCGTTAACTCCCCCTATTGAACTCGCGACTGACAACGCGCTCATGATAGCGCTGGCCGGTTACTTCCGCGCGATTTCCGGCGACTACTCCGACCCTGATACTCTGCGCGCGGACGGCAATCTCAAACTCGCCTGAAAGACCCGGTTTTGTGCCCTGCCCATGTACTAACTTTGGCATTTCCATGTTTTGCCAAGGGTCGGAGGCAACACATCACGAAATGGCATAAAGGGAAAAGGTTCATTCTTATGCCCTAAAAGAGCCCGGCAAAACTATGCCAAAGTTTAGTGACGGGGTACTATATCGCAATGGAGCCCTCAAAAGCGCCTGAGTCATTCCTCAAACCCTACAACTCCACCGAGCAGGAGCCGAAAATTCTCGCACTGTGGGATGAGAGCGGCTATGCAAATCCGGATGTGTGCATCGAGAAAGGCGTTACCACGAAAGATGCGACCGCCTATTCTATCGTGCTCCCTCCACCGAATGTCACCGGGACCTTGCACATGGGGCATGCCGCGATGCTCGCCATCCAGGATATCCTGATACGCTACCACCGGATGCGCGGAGACAAAACGCTTTGGCTTCCGGGAACCGACCATGCCGCTATTGCGACGCAATCAGTCGTGGAAAAGAACCTTCTCAAGACGGAGAAGAAGTCGCGTCATGACCTCGGGCGGGAGGAATTCCTGAAGCGGGTTGAGAAATTCGCCCAGGAAAGCCACGACACTATCGTGAACCAGGTCCGTGCTATGGGCTCGTCGGTAGATTGGACCCGCGAGGCGTATACGCTGGACGCAGAACGGAATCTCGCCGTGCGCACGGCGTTCAAGATGATGCATGATGCGGGACTCATTTATCGCGGCTCGCGCATCGTCAACTGGGACCCAAAAATGCAAACGACGGTCTCTGACGAGGAAATCGAGTATGTGGAGCAAAAAGATCCGTTCTACTACTTTAAGTACGGACCGTTCACGATAGGCACGGTGCGCCCCGAAACGAAGTTCGGCGACAAATACGTCGTTATGCATCCGGACGATGCGCGATACAAAAAATACAAGCACGGAGAGAAATTGGAACTGGAATGGATAAACGGCCCCATCACCGCGACGGTCATCAAAGACGAGGCCGCGGAAATGGAAACCGGGAGCGGCGTCATGACGATAACTCCGGCGCACTCCGGGATAGACTTTGAGATAGCGCAAAGGCACGGACTTGATGTAGAGCAAATAATTGATGAGCGCGGCATCCTCCTCCCTATCGCGGGCGAATTCGCAGGAGAGCATATTAAAAAGGCACGGCCTGCGGTCGTGGAAAAATTGAAGGCGAAAGGATTGATAGTAAAAGTCGACGAGAATTACGTGCACAATGTCGCGACGAACAGCCGTGGCGGAGGGACTATCGAACCGCAAATTAAGGAGCAGTGGTTCGTCGCCGTTGATAAGGAATTCGCCATCCCGCACTCCGAAATCCCCGGCATCCCTACGGGCTCAAAAACTACGCTCAAAAAACTAATGCAAACAAGTGTTGAGAGTGGAGCGATAAAAATAATGCCGGAGCGTTTCGAGAAGGTTTATTACAATTGGATAGATAATCTGCGCCCGTGGTGCATCTCGCGGCAGATATGGTACGGACATCGCATTCCTGTGTGGTACTGCCTGAATTGCAAGCATACTGCCGTAAACGCCGAGGTAAAGAGCACGTGGTTCTTCGTGCGCCACGGCGAAACGGATGCCAATAAAAAGAGAGTCGTCCAGGGACACACGGATATACCGCTTAACGAGGAAGGAAAAGTGCAAGCGCGGCTCGCCGGGGAGAGGCTTAAAAATCAGGACATCGGATTGATAATAAGTTCCGACCTAGGAAGATGCAAAGAAACCGCGAGCATAATTTCAGAAGCGACGGGCGCAGAAACTATTTTTGACGCCGACCTGCGGGAACGTTTCTTCGGAGAGGCAGAAGGCCTTACCTATGAAGAATCAAGAGAGCGTTTCAACCCATTCGGCTCATACGACAAAGCAGAAGGAAACATTGAAACACTCCGTGATCTGGAAGAGAGGGTGTACAAAGCTTTTGCGAATCACAAGAAAAATCACGGGCACAAGAACGTTGTCATCGTAAGCCACGGCGGTTCCATCCGCTGGCTTATGAGACGGATCAAGAACATGACATTCGAGGAAACAAATAGTCACCCTCCCATGTCGAACGCGGAGGTGCTCTCACTCGATGTCCTCAAATCGCCATGCGAGAAATGCGGCAATGACTTATTTGAACAAGACCCGGATACGCTCGACACCTGGTTTTCATCAGGTTTGTGGACATTTTCCACGCTCGGCTGGCCCTACTTCGCGCAAAGCGCTACGAAGGGCAGGCCTGGATCCGAAAACGACTTCGCAAATTACCACCCGACCGACGTGCTAGAGACCGGGTATGACATTCTCTTCTTCTGGATAGCCCGCATGATACTGATGACCGGTTTTTGCCTGGGACAAGTCCCCTTCCGTAATGTGTATCTTCACGGCCTCGTACGCGACGGACAAGGGCGGAAAATGTCGAAGTCGCTTGGTAACATCATCGACCCGCTGACGATGGTGGAAAAATACGGCGCCGATGCCGCGCGCCTGTCGCTCATCATCGGAGCTGCGCCGGGGAACGATGTGAAGCTTTCGGAAGACCGCGTGCGTGGATACAAGCATTTCGCGAATAAGGTATGGAACATCGCGCGATTTGTTTTGGAGAATTCCGCCGGAGCGGATACGGAACTCAATGCAGAAGATTCAAAACTCATCGCGGAAGCACACGCTATAGCCAAGGAGGTTTCCGAATATATCGACACGTTCCGCCTCGATCTCGCGGCGGATGCGGTCTATCACTTCGTGTGGCACCGCTTCGCCGACGAGATCATCGAAGCGTCGAAGCCGGTCCTGAAAGAGGGCGATGCGGCCGCGCGCGCTTCAAAACAAAAAATGCTTTACGAGATTCTGGTCATCTCGCTCAAGCTCCTCCACCCGTTCATGCCGTTCGTCACGGAAGCAATCTGGCAACAATTGCCCCAAAAGGATTCCGAACTTCTTATGGTATCTAAATGGCCTATCATATGAGTTTTGAATTTACCAACTTCAGCGAGTACTGGCATTGCACTTTTGCCGTGTCTCGCAGGCCGACGGGCCGAGAGGCAGCGCTGTGCGAGCACGCACAGACAGCGACGGCAAAAATGCAGTGCCAGACGAGCGCCCCCTATGCCTGACATTATTCCCATCATCACGGCATTCGCAGGAGGGACTTTCCCCGCCCTCGCGTGGTTGTGGTTCTGGCGGCGTGAAGATTCCAAGCACCCCGAGCCGCGACGACTTATTGCGCTCGCTTTCTTCGCGGGGATGGTAACGGTCGCCATCGTCATCCCCGTGCAAAAACTCATCCAGCCGTTTTTCGTGAACGCCGCTATGATGTTCACCGCCTGGTCTGGAATAGAAGAGCTCATGAAATATCTAGTCGCGCGTGTTACCGTCTTGCGGCGGCGCGACGACGACGAGCCGATAGACCCGGTGATATACATGGTGACCGTTGCGCTCGGATTCGCCGCGGCAGAGAACGCGCTTTTCCTTTTGAGCCCGTTATCGGGAAGTACGTTCCTGGAAACCATCCTAACCGGCAATCTGCGATTCGTGGGCGCTACTCTCCTGCATGTCCTGTCCTCAGCCGTTATCGGCGCGGCTCTCGGGCTATCTTTTTATAAAACCGAGCGCTTGAAGCGCATTTATGCGCTCTTCGGGGTTATACTCGCGGTTATTTTACACAGCTCGTTCAACTTCCTCATACTGAATACGCCGGAAGAACATCTTCTGCGCACATTCGGGTATGTGTGGATTGGCCTTGTGGCGCTCCTGGCCGTGCTAGAATACATCAAGCGGATCCATCCGCTTTGGAAAACCTGAACTCATTATTTATTCATTTATTAGTACTAGATAACAATGTCCATGAAGAAACCTTCCTTTTTCGCCCGACTTACCGGCTCCGCCGACGAATTCGAAGAATACTCAAACGACCCGAAGGCAGAGCGCGCCGTTTTTATGGGCGACGATGAAGAGCGCCACGCCCGTATCACGCCAAGAAATGAATCAGGCACTATGGAGCCGGAGGGAGAGCTCTCTGTGGACGTGTATCAAACGCCGGACGCCATCGTGGTCAAGGCTCTTGTCGCAGGCGTACAGCCGACCTCGATAGACATATCCCTTACCCGCGAGATGCTTACGATAAGCGGAGTCCGCGAGGATGAGCGCGAGGTTGAAGAGGACAACTATTTCCAGCGCGAGCTTTACTGGGGTTCATTCTCGCGCACGATACTCCTGCCGGAAGAGGTGGAAGTGGACATGGCGGAGGCGACGGAAAAGCACGGCATCCTTATGATACGGCTTCCTAAGATAAATAAGGTGCGGCAGACGAAATTAAAAGTGAGAAGCCGCTAGACAGGCGATAATTAAATATTTCATCATGGAATCAATACAGAAACTTGCGATACCGATAGCAATAGTTATTGCAGGCGCGCTCATCGCGTCAGCTCTTTATCTCGCCTCTATCGGCCGCGGACCGAGCGGCTCGAGCAAGGAAACAGCTACGGCTACGATTGAACTACGCGGTCTGCAGGAGAATGACCACATTCGCGGAAGTGCTGATGCCTCAGTCGTTATGGTCGAATTTTCCGACTCGGAATGCCCATTCTGCAAGGTATTTGATTCGACCGCTAAGCAAGTCATGGAAAAGTACGGTGGCGACGGAAAAGTCGCGTGGGTCTATCGATACTTCCCCATTCCCTCACTCCATCCGAAAGCGCCGAAAGAGGCTGAGGCGCTTGAATGTGCCGCCGAACTCGGAGGCAATGAGATGTTTTGGAAGTATGCAGACAAGGTGTACATGAACACGACGTCGAACAATAGCTTGGATATCGGCGTCTACAATAATCCTGCGACAGCCCCTATTAACCCGGCCACAGGCCAGCCGTACTACGCGCAAAAAACTCCGCGAAGCGCAACTGACGCAGGTCAGCTCTCGGACTTCGCAGTTGAATTGGGGATTGAAAAGGAATCCTTTGAAGAGTGTCTCGCAAGCGGGAGGAACATCCCGCGCATAGAGACCGACGTCGCGGAGGCTGGCAATTCTGGCGGAAGCGGAACACCGTACATAGTGTTCATTTCAAAGGAGAAGATGCCCAGCGATGCTCGCAGTTATCTCGACTCCTTGATTCCGACTGTAGGCGCAAATACGTTTGTGATCTCAAAAGACGGAAAACGCGTCTCTATGAGCGGCGCACTCCCGTTTAATTACATCGACCAGCTTATAGAGCTGATTCTGGACTAAAACTACTCCTCGTCCGGCTGTTCAACAAGCCCAAGCCGGTATATATCGAAAGAATTCTCTCCCTCGAACATGTCGGATGGATTGGGAAGATACACACGCTTGCGCGAGATTTCAGATGTCGCGTCGTTGAGGAGACGGTGGAAAACCGCGAACTCCTCGGCGCACTTCGAGAAATCTATGACGTATCTGCGCATTTGCGCCGAGCCGTCGGCGTTTTTCCTCTTTTTGCATTCATGCACGATGAAACGCGCGACTTTCTTCCCGTATTTCTCTTTGACCGTGTAGTAATTGAATATTGCCTGCATGACGAAAAGCGTCTTCCGGGCGCGGTCGGAGCTGAAAGAGTCGACGAATTTATGGTCAACGATATCGAGCGCTCCGCGCTCGACCCGGGATTCAACTACCAAGTCGGAAATCGCTTTTATTGGAAGTGCCAATCCTTTGACTTCCGCGACAGCCACCACCTCTACTCCGAGCACTTTGTGCTTCGGAGGACGTTTGAGATAAAAGGAAATCGCCTGAAAATATTCCCGTTCCATGGAATCGCGTTTTTTCTTTTTCGCGAGGCGCGACTTTGCCTTGCCGAAATTAATCTCGAAGTCCGGCACTGCGCGGATATATTCCAGTCCGAGGGCGACTGCGCCATCCTTCCCTGCCTGGCCGGCAGGCAGGCCTATCCCGCCATAGAAATGTTGGAGTGCCACATGTCCGGCGCGACCGACAAGTGCCGAGGGACTGGATGGCGTATCGTAGACTTTCTCCACGTATCGCTTGTACCACGCGAGCGGATTGCGCAAAAAAGCCATCAAGGATGAATGGCTCCAGTGCTTAATCGGTAAATTCGCTCGTTTAGATGAGGAAGTTGCCTTCTTCATGGGGCGAGTATATCATCACGCCTGGTGGCCGGAACATTGGCCGAAGATTGACCCGTACAGGAGTGTGATCATGTCAGAACTTATTACGAAGGTCGCTAGGAAGCTCAGCAGATTCGTCGAGGAGAAAGAAGGCATCCTCGCGGCCGATCGGCTGGGTTTGCTCAAGCTTCTCGAGGTGGCCGCTTCTCCGGGCGACTCCGGGGAACGCGCCTACCGAACGGCTGTCCACGCAATGGTGCAGCAAAAAATCCTGGACGCTGACCAGTTGGAGGAGATTGTGGATAGCGTCCACAATGCGCATCGCGCCGCGATGTGGTAGGCAATCTTACAAGCACAACGGCCGGACCCCTAGGAGGAGGGTCCGGCCGTTCGATTTTGGATTATTTGGACAAATCCAAGGCGAAAGTATATTATCACGGTTGGCAACAATAACGCATTGAATAGGGGGAACAAAAATGAGCGCAGAGATGGCTGTGGGACTCGAGGAATTGGCGAAGGAAAGAACCTCGAGCGTTCGAGTCCTAGTCGCACTCAGGCTCATGAAGCTTGTGGACGAACAGGCTTCGAACGATTGTACGAAGAGGCTCTTGACCAAGCTCCTATGGAAAGCCTCAGACAACTCGAAAAATATCTCGTCCGAGAAGCCGGACGAGAAATCGAGTGAGCAGATACGGAAGCAGGCATATAGCCTCGCAATCAAGCTGATACTGCGACGCGGAATCGTCGGCAAGAAGAAAATCGGGCATCTCGTGAAGGCAGTAAAAACCGAAATGAGGCTGGCGAGGCTTGTAGACCGCATCTCATGACCAGCGGCCAGGAACCTTGGAGGATCCTGGCCGTGCTGTATTTTGGACCTACAGGGCTATGCAAACCCAAGGCGGAGGTATAGTGTCCTTGTCCCCAATTGAGGACGGTGCTAAACTTTCCCTATGCTTACCGGATATTCAACAAAGCTTCAGGTTCAGTTCATCAAGCAGGGCAAGCAAGTTGTTGCTTATTCCCCTGCCCTTGATATATCAACCTGCGGCAAAACTACCGCTCAGGCGCGACAGCGATTTCAAGAGCTTGCACGCATATTCATTAAAGAAATCGTGAACGCAGGTACCGCTGAGGACGTGCTTTCGGAACTGGGATGGGTCAAACATGCAAAACAAAAAAACTGGGTACCGCCTGCTGTCGCGTCATCGAACGTTGGAATCAGAATGCCAGTGACGGTGTAGCGCATGAGCCGACTCGGCGCAATACATTGGCGAAAGTTCGAGAAATTTCTCATCTCACAAGGTTGTCAGTTCATCCGCGAAGAGGGTGACCACAGAGTTTACTGGAAGGACGGCTTGAGACGCCCGATTATTGTTCCGCGCGACACGCTCCCGCCATTCATCGTGCTAAACAACTTGCGAACGCTCGGCGTCTCCCGAGACGAGTATTTGAAAGAACTAGAGGGCTAGGCAAACCCGGGTCGGAGGAGTAGCCTTTTGATATGGAAGACATCGAACCTCGCGTATATCGTCAGCGACTTGTTATTGAAGGACACTTCAAAGCCAAGCTAACGAGCGACAGTATTAAAGAATACTTAACGGCGTTATCACATCTATTAAAAATGACCGTCTTTGCCGGTCCTTATTGTTGGCCACCAGATGACCGTTCGCGCCTTGAGGTTCCGCTCGTTGATCTCAACGGTTTCATCGCATGGAAAGAGTCGGGTTGCCATGTGTACGCGTTTTCTGAAACCTCTTTCTTCACCTCTGATATCTACAGCTGCAAACCATATAATGCGAAAACAGTCGTTGACTATACGCGTAAGTTCATCGAATCGGACGATCTGGTGTTTAAGGAGGTCTAACCTTGTACCAAACTGCCTTATGAAAATCATGGTCTTCCTAGAGGGCACTGTCACAGCGCATAAATTAAGCATTGGGCATAGCCGCGAAGAGGTCGTCGAGCAGGCGCGCAATAAAGTAGTCATGCCCAGTTATTTCGCGGAATTCATACCAATAGGTGATGCGGTCAAGAAAATAGCTGCGTGGAAAAATCAGCGTGCAGAAATCTTGTATTTAACTTCCCGCAGAAAGGCCGGTCAAGTCGATGATGTCAGACAAGTTCTCAAAAGACACAACTTCCCCGAAGGTAAGCTCCTATTTCGTCAGGAGGGCGAGGAGTATAAAGATGTTGCGGAAAGAATCGTACCTGATGTACTTGTGGAAGATGATTGCGAAAGTCTCGGTGGAGTGGATGAACTGACGATCACACATGTAAAACCGGAAATCAAACGCCTTATTAAATCCATAATTGTTAAAGAATTCGCCGGAATTGATCATCTTCCAGACAATATTTCAGAACTCATGGCGTGATATGCAAAGGCTTCGCCTTTGTTGGTTCACTACGGGGCTATGCAAACCCGAGGCGGAGGTATAGGATATTTGAACACTGAAGAATTTATGTTCCAAAATGGAGAAGAGCAAAAAACTTATATAAAAGAGACCTATCCTGAGGTTACTGATAAGCGCATAAACAAAGAGCACTGGGACTTGCACTGCCCCAGGTGTGGAACTACACGAGGATTCCAAGTTATAGAAAGAAGTGAGGGTAGGACTCAGGCTAGTTATTATAATACCTATACCACGGATAGTGATGCTCCAATCGCAATATATTTCCGCTGTCCAGTATGTGGAACATACAAACAGTGGATTATGTACAAAATATCGGGCTTTGAGGGGGAAGGTGCACAAGCAGAAGATGTTACTCGTTACTACCGTGTGGCCTCACTACCGAGCGAAGGTATAGAAGATATTGATGAGATTCCATCAGAGCCGCCGTCACTTCGAGTTGCATATAAACAGGCCGTGCGCTCAATGGATGCAAACGCCCACATTGCAGCTGCGGCAATGTTCAGGCGCGCACTTCAGGTAATTACGCGACAGATATTGGGGGCTACTCCGAACAATCTTGCTAAAGAACTGAAGGAAGTTGTCGGAAAGAAATATAAAGGGGTCACAATCACGAATGACTTCGCGGAGGTTGGCTACATAATAAAAGAAGCTGGCAACCAAGGAGCTCATCCAGATGATGACCCTGACCTCTTGGATTTTACAGAGCAGGATGCAGGTGACTTACAGAAGATCTTCATGGAGATTGTTACTGACCTGTTCGTCCTCCCAGAAGCAACAAAAAAGACTCGAGAGAACTTTCTCAATAGGAGAAAAATAGGTGGTGCACACCAATAATTACCAACAGCTTCACACAAATAATTTAAGCGTGGCCGGACTTTGTCCGGCCATTCCTTTTCATAAACTCTCCTCCCCCATTACAAAACCCCAAGAAACTCGTCGAGGCGCGAGAGCCGCAGTCGCGTAGAGAACATCGCGCAGCAAATATTCACACAATCACGTCATACCGTAGGCTGGTGCAGAAAATACCAACCACGAAGTTCGTGTTCGGCGACGCGACCGCGGATTTCGCGCCTTAGTACGAGCGCAATTGTTTTGCCCTATCGTGAACGTATACCCTCTGTTCCTTAATCTCCACGACCGTTATGAATAAGGAACAAGAGCAAATTAGTAGCTACGCAGTTGCTTAGCCCTGTCGTGGAATCGAATCCGTTCGAGCGCTTTCGCCTCTATCTGCCGAATGCGCTCGCGCGTCACGCCGAACTCGCGCCCCACCTCCTCAAGCGTAAAGCAAATCCCCTCGTCGGTGAGACCATTCCTCATTTCCAAAATCTTGCGCTCCTTCGGCGACAACTCATCCAAAATGCTCCCCATCTGCTCGGAAAGAATGCGGCGCGAGGCATCCTGGTCTGGCGAGGAAATCGTCTC
Organism: Candidatus Kaiserbacteria bacterium RIFCSPHIGHO2_12_FULL_53_13; assembly: GCA_001781555.1. Lineage (GTDB taxonomy): Bacteria > Patescibacteriota > Minisyncoccia > Phycocordibacterales > UBA2100 > UBA10103. The sequence goes on along the minus strand of MFLP01000032.1, from coordinate 11,618 downwards.
ATCCGCGATGAAGCTTCCCAACGTCGAGCGCTCGTCGTCGTCCTCGCCCACCGGGCTCTCAAGAGAAACGGTGTCCTGATTTATTTTCTGTATTATGTAGATTTTATCGACTTCAATGCCCATCTCCGCGGCAATTTCTTCCGGAAGCGGGTCGCGCCCCAGGTGCTGTGAAAGCTCGCGCACTTTTTGCTTGTATTTCGCTATGGTCTCCACCATGTGGACGGGGATGCGGATTGTGCGCGACTGGTCGGCAAGCGCGCGCGTGATGGCCTGGCGTATCCACCAGGTGGCATATGTCGAGAACTTGTAGCCCTTCGTGTAGTCGAATTTGTCCACCGCCTTAAAAAGCCCCAAATTGCCTTCTTGAATGAGGTCCAGAAGCGTGAGATCGGGCGAGCGGTTGACGTACTTTTTCGCGATGGAAACCACCAAACGGAGGTTGGAGCGCGCCAAAATGTTGCGCGCCTCGTCGTCCTCCTGCAAGATCCGCTTCGCGAGTTCTTTTTCCTGATCGCCGTTCAGAAGCGGATACTGGCCTATCTCGCGCAAATACATCTGCACGGAATCATATCCGCTGTCGGCTCGGCGATTTTGGAGCTTCTTGCGCTCAAGCACGAGCTGGGCGGAATTATCCTCGAGCATTCCTCCGCCTTCAAGAACATCTATTCCGGCGACGCTGAAGCGCTCGTATATTTCTTCGAGCAAGAACATGTTGTCTTCGATAGTCGGGAACTCGCGGATGATCTCATCGTATGTGATGTATCCGCGCTCGCGACCGAGTTTTATCAAAGCCTCGACTTTCACGCGATTCTTTTCTTTCACTCCCGCAGTCTGCGACTTCCCTCTCGTCGGTTTTTTAATGCGATACTTTTTTTCTTTTTTCGCACGCACTTTCTTGACTTTGCGCTTCGCGCGGACGCGGGCGATGCGTTTTTTTGCTGCGCGCGGTTTTGCACCAGCGCGTTTCTTGCCAGTACGCTTGATGCGCATCTTTTTCTTGGGCTTTGCGCTTTTCTTTGTTTTCTTTTTTGCCATACAACACCAGACGAACGCCGCTCAGGCGACGTCCATACCGAACCGGTAATCCTATACTATCTGTGGAAATGTGCAATTTGAGTTGTTAACAGCTTGCACTTACCCATTATTTCCTCGATTTTTGCTTCATTTCCTTCCACCTCTGCCCGTTTGAGAGCCGAAGTCGCTTCTCTTAATTCGCTCCCAAGCCTATCAATCACGATAGCGTCAATCAGGGCAGCGGCCTCGCGCTTCAACCCAGTGCTTTTGCCGTACATCTCTTCGGCAGAAAATCGCATTGCCTCTTGTTCATCTTTAGGCAGCGCGCGCAACATGCGGAACGCATCCGCTCCGATAGATTTCTCGAATTCCTGGATATACGATTTCAGGTCAAGCTCTGGTTTCGGAAGAGTTTCTTGCCAAAGAAGAAGCGAGAAAGCCTGCCGCGCTCTGTCGGCCGAGCGAATGGGATCGCCCGGCGGAATATTAGCTTTCGCTCCGGATATTTCGCCCGGCGCGAGCGAACGCGGCAACTTTGAAACAGCATCGGCAACAGCCTGCTCTGAAACTCCGAGCCGCCCGGCAACTTCCCGGATATATTGTTCGCGCGCTATCGGACTTTGGACATCAACCAAAAACGGCAGGACTATCGCCTCGACGTTGCGGCGGAATGCATCCTGTTTCGGTGTGTGCTCCTTGAGCACGTCGAGAAGGAACGTGATGATGTCTTTCGCTTCGCGAATGGAAGCGCGCCATGCCTCGGCTCCTTCTTTCAATATCAAATCCGCTGGGTCGAGCCCGGTCGGAAGCTGAGCGACTTTCACGTTAAGGCCGCCAGCGATAGCGGCACGCGCCGCGCGCCCCGCCGCCTTGATCCCCGCCTCGTCCGCATCGAGCGCGATGACCAAATTGTCGGTCATGCGCCGAATAAGCGCCGCATGTTCGGGGGTAAATGCCGTGCCTGACACAGCGACCGTATTTCCCCATCCGGCCTGATGTGAAGCCAATAAATCGAGCTGGCCTTCCACCAAAACGGCGCAATTATGCTTGCGTATGGCTTGTTTTGCGCGGTCAAAACCATACAGTATCTGGGATTTGTGAAAGAGAGGAGTTTCCGGAGAGTTCATGTACTTGGGCGGTTCAAAGCCACCATCAGTTCTCTCCACCTGCCCCGTAGCCAAGTCCTTCGGACTTGTGGTACCGGGGAAAATCCTCCCGGAAAATCCGACGATGCGGCCGGCGCTGTCGGCAATAGGGAACATGATGCGGTTGCGGAACTTGTCGAGCATGCCGCGCTCACCTTTTTTCGCGATACCTGTTTCAATGATTTCTTTCTCCGAAAATCCTTTCTCGCGCAAATAATCGGAGGCGGCGCTCCATGCCTCTTCGGCGAGCCCTACTCGGAAAGACTTCAGGGTGCCTTCGGTTATTCCACGCTTTGCCAGGTATTCGCGCGAGGAGTCGTTCAGACGAGATGCATAAAAAATCGCTGCGGTTTCCAACAATTCAAAAAGCCGGTCGCGGGAATCGCGTTTTTCAGGTCGTTCATACACGAGAGGCACGCCTGCTTTTTCTGCCAGTACTTTTAGCGCTCCTTTGAAATCAAGGCCTTCTATCTGCTCGACGAAACTGAAAATATCCCCGCCTGCGTTGCATCCGAAACAGTGGTACGTCCCCCGCTCCGGCGAAACGAAAAAAGACGGCGTGCGCTCCGCGTGGAACGGACAGCGTGCGCGCAAGGACCCTCCGGAGCGCTCGAGCTTCAAATATTGCGAGACCACGTCGACGATAGAGAGTCTGTCTTTTATTTGTTGAACGGTATCTGCCATTGCCTACATTATGCTCCTTTCGCGCAGAAAAGGAAAAAGGGGCAGACGCGTCATGTCTATTGACGGGCAGTGCATTTGCATTTCTCCAACCTCAGCGAGACCCGCAGTCGTGCCGAGAACATCGCGCAGCAAATACCCACGCGTCTACGACATACAGCAGGGTGGTGCAGAAACGATTGTCCACGCGGTTCGTGTTCGGGGGCACGACTGCGGGTCGAGCGCCACCTTTACTCGACACATTCGGCCTGCTGGCCTCAGTACTTCCTCACTCAACGTTCGGTCGCCGGAGTATCCGTGCTCACCGCCGCTTCCTGCTCCCTGAAATCGGCCTCCATCTGTTCTATCATTGCGTGCTTCTTGCTGCCTGGGAAACCCGTTCCTGCAGGAATGAGCCGACCGATGATGACATTTTCCTTAAGCCCGATAAGACGGTCGACGGAACCCGAGACTGCCGCCTCTGCGAGTTTGCGCGGAGTGTTCTGGAAGGAAATTGCAGAAAGGAAAGACGCGCGCGTGAGCGATACCTCGGTGATACCAAGAAGCAGCTGCTTGCCTTTTGCCGGTTCGCCTTCCGATTCTTTCTGTCTTTTATTGATGCGCTCGAATTCGAAGTCAGCAATAATATCGCCGGCGGAAACTCCCGTGTCGCCGCTTGATGCGACAGAGACTCGGCTGAACATCTGCTTGACGATTATCTCCAAGTGCTTGCGCGCGGTCGAAACGCCCTGCAATTCGTAGATGCGCGTAATTTCGTTGATGATGTATTGCTGGGCGCTCTCCTTTCCGGAAAGCAGGAATATTTCCTCAAGGTCAGCCGAGCCATCGGTGAGAAATTCACCCTTGACGACGGTTGCACCCTTCTTGACGATGATACTACGCATAGGATGAATGCGATATTCGCATTCCTTCTTTGCGGACTTGCCCGTCTTCAGGGACGCTGTCTCCGGGACTATAGTAATTACGGTTTCCTGACCGTCTTTGACGATGTCGGAAATTACACCCGACACGCGCGCGAGGGTGGCGGGAAGCTTAGGCATGCGCGATTCGAATATCTCCTCAACGCGAGGCAAGCCCATGGTTATGTCACCGCCCGCTGTCGCAACGCCTCCCGTGTGGAACGTACGCATCGTAAGCTGAGTTCCCGGCTCGCCGATGGCCTGGGCGGCGATGACTCCCACCGCTTCGCCGAGGTCGACGAGTTCTCCCGTCGTAAGGTCAACGCCGTAGCACTTCTGGCAGACGCCGCGTGCCACTTTGCATGTCATCGGAGAACGGACGGACACTTGTTCTGCGGAGCTTTCCTCTATTGCCTTTGCGTCATCGCGGCTCAAGAGGTGATTTCGTTTGAAGAGAACCGAGCCCCCGACGACAATGTCTTCCGCGAGTATTCTGCCAACGGTCCTGTCGGTGAACGAGCCGCCGATGTTCTCTTTGCCGGGACGCAGGATAGTGACGCCCTCTTTCGTTCCGCAATCTCCCGTGAGCACGACGACGTCGTGCGCGACGTCGAAGAGTCGGCGGGTGAGATAACCCGCGCGCGCCGTGTTAAGCGCCGTGTCAGCGAGCCCTTTGCGTGCGCCGTGAGTCGAGATGAAGTATTCTATCGGGGTCAAACCTTCTTTCAAGGACGATGTGATGGGGAACTCGATGATCTCACCGCGAGGGTTCGTGATGAGGCCTTTCATGCCTGCCATCTGGTGGAGCTGAACGACCGAACCTCGGGCACCCGACGTTATCATATCGGCGACAGGTCCGTTCGGGTCGAGTGATGTAGTTACGTGCTTGCGCAGGTCGTTCCCCACTCTGCCCCAAATGCCTACGGTCATGCGGTAACGTTCGTCTTCCGTGAGAAGGCCGTTGTTGAAGTTCTCCTGCTCTTTCGCGACTTGTTCGTGCCCTTCCGTAATGAGCTTCTGCTTTATCGAAGGCACTACAACGTCTGAGAGCGACCAGGTGATGCCCGCATAAGTCGCATAGCGGAATCCGAATGCCTTTATTTTGTCGAGGATAGCCGGGATGCCGTCCAGCTTGTAGTGCGTTACGAGATTCTGCACCAGAGCTCCCATGCGCTTGTTTGTTATTTCTTCGTTCAAGTAGGGGAAGTCGCTCGGAAGGACGGAGTTGAAAAGTAGGCGTCCGATAGTTGTCTCGAATACCTTGCCCTCGAATTGCGCGTATTTTTTGTTGTCGGACGGCAGAACCCTGATCTTTGCACGCAAATCCACAGCGCCGAAGTCGTGGGCAGTAATCGCCGCGTTCGTAGAAGGAAACGCATTGCCTTCGCCCTTTGCACCCGGCATCGTCTTCGTCATCCAGTAGCATCCGAGAATGATGTCCAGGAGCTTGGACGCGACAACCACGTCGCCGGACCCGGGTTTAAGAACGTTCTTGTTGGCGGACATTATTTTTGCGGCCTCCATCTGTGCGGCCTCGGAAAGCGGCACGTGCACGGCCATCGCGTCGCCGTCGAAGTCGGCATTGTAGGCGGGGCACACGAGGGGATGCACCTGTATAGCGTTTCCTTCGATGAGGACCGGGCGGAACGCCTGGACGCTCTGTCGGTGCAGCGTCGGCGCGCGGTTCAAGAGCACGTATTTGTTCTGGATAGCCTCTTCAAGTATCGGCCAGACCTCCGGCGCCTCATCTTCAATCAATCGTCCGGCCCCGCGGATGTTGTATGCAAGTTCTCGCTCGAGCAGCCCTTGTATGACGAACGGGCGGAAGAGTTCAAGTACCATGTGCTTCGGCAGTCCGCACTCGTCAAGCGCCAAGTCGGGGCCCACGACGATAACGGAGCGGCCCGAATAATCCACACGCTTGCCCAGAAGATTTTGGCGAAGATATCCGTGTTTGCCTTTGAGATAGTCCGCGAGCGATTTAAGCGCGCGGCGGCGACCGCCGAGGATTCCGAGGACGCCCGCGCCGCGGCGCATGGAATTGTCGAGGAGAGCGTCCACCGCCTCCTGGAGGATGCGCTTCTCATTGCGAAGAATTACTTCCGGAGCATGTATTGCCATGAGGCGCTTGAGGCGATTGTTGCGGTTGATGACGCGGCGATACAAGTCGTTCAGATCCGATGATGCGTGGCGGCCGCCTTCAAGGGCGACCATCGGGCGAAGCGCTGGCGGGACAACCGGAAGGCGCGTCATGAACATCCATTCCGGACGCACTCCTGCGCGGCGAAGAGCTTCCCCGAGCGCCAGGCGCTTGCGGAGCTTGTCGCGGTCTGTCGCGCCGGCTTTCTCGTACTGCTCGCGCACTTTTTTCACGAACGTATCGAGGTCGATATGCTTCAGAATGTTGTGAAGGGCCTCTGCTCCTATGGCGGCTCTGAACAACGCGCCGTATTTCACTGCAAACAAGTGGTACGCGGCCTCGTCCAAAACAACGCCCTGCTGTATGGATTGAATATCTTTTTTCGCTTTCGTCGCCAAGTCCTTCAGGCGCAATTTCTCCTCCGGGTTCGCGGCCGCTTTCGTTTTAAGCTGGAATTCCTGCTCCAAATCCTTGAGAAGGCGCGCTCTCTCGGGCTCTACAACTTGGGTCACGATGTAGCCGGCAAAATAAACGACTTTCTCCACCTCTGCGGCGGAAAGCCCCAACATGAGAGCGATGCGGGAAGGAATTCCGCGAAGGAACCAGATATGCGACACCGGAGTCGCCAAGTCTATGTGCCCCATCCGCTCACGGCGCACTATCGCGCGCGTTATCTCCACGCCGCATTTCTCGCAGACGATGCCGCGGAAACGTATGCCGCGGTATTTCCCGCAGTAACATTCGTAGTCCTTTTCGGGGCCGAACACGCGCTCATCGAATAGCCCGTTCTTTTCCGGACGCTGCGTGCGGTAGTTGATGGTCTCGGGTTTCGTTATTTCTCCGTACGACCACTCGAGCACGCGCTCCGGGCTCGCCAACTTCATGGCGACTGCGTCGAAACTCTGCGGGATCATGTCTTTTCTTTTTTGCATAGTAGTTTTTAGAGAATTATTCTGCTGCGTTCCCGCCTTCAATAAATTCCATGTCTATCCCCAACCCGCGCAGATGCCGGACGAGGACATTGAATGTCGCCGGAGTGTTCGTCTCTTCAATGCGCTTGCCTGAGACTATCGCGTCGAAAGCGGCAGAGCGTCCGAGTATATCGTCTGATTTGATGGTGAGAATTTCACGGAGCGAGTGTGCGGCGCCGTAGCCGAGGAACGCCCAGACTTCCATTTCGCCCACGCGCTGCCCGCCGTTCTGAGCTTTGCCGCCCAAAGGCTGCTGCGTGGTAAGCGAGTACGGCCCGATGGAGCGCATGTGTATCTTGTCTTCCACCATGTGGTGCAGTTTCAAAATGTACATGACGCCGACCGAGACCGGCTGTGCGAACGGCTCTCCGGTGCGTCCGTCGAAAAGCATACGCTTTCCGTTCGGGTCGACGCCTGCGGCTTTAAGTTCGTTGCGTATCTCTTCTTCGGTTGCACCCCCGAAGGACGGGACGATGGCCTGGTAGCCGAGCATTTCGGCGGCAAGCCCTAAGTGAAGCTCCAAAATCTGTCCCAAGTTCATGCGGGAAGGAACTCCGAGCGGCGTAAGTATGACGTCAACCGGATTCCCGTCCTTGTCGAAAGGCATGTCTTCTTCCGGAAGTACGCGCGAGATGACGCCTTTGTTCCCGTGCCGGCCCGCGAGCTTGTCGCCCACTGATATCGTGCGCAGTTGCGCAACCTCGACATGCACGCGCTTGATGACCCCGCTTTCCAAAGAATCCCCCGTTTCGCGGGAAAATATCTTGACGCCAATGACGCGCCCGCGCTTTCCTCCTTCCATGCGAAGCGAGGTGTCTTTCACATCCTTCGCTTTCTCGCCGAAGATCGCGTGAAGCAGACGCTCTTCCGGCGTCAACTGCGTCTCGCCTTTTGGCGTCACTTTTCCTACCAAAATGTCTCCTGAACGGACTTCCGCCCCGATGCGCACGATGCCGTCTTCGTCCAAATTGCGCAGCTTGAATTCGCTCACATTCGGAATATCGTGCGTCGTCACTTCAGGCCCAAGCTTCGTGTCGCGCACGACACAAACGAACTCTTCCATGTGGATAGAGGTGAACCTCGCGTCTTTCGCGAGCCGTTCCGAGATAACGATGGCGTCTTCATAGTTCGCGCCGTACCACGGCAAAAACGCCACCCGGACATTCTGTCCGTTGGCGAGCTGGCCGCCCTCTGATGTGGAGGTGTCGGCAAGAACCGTGCCTTTCTTAACGTGGTCGCCCACGGAAACGGACGGCCGTTGGTGGAATGTCGTGAATCCGTTCGTGCGCGAGAAATTTACGAGAGTATAGTCTTTTGTCTTTCCGGCGGCATTTTTGACGGAGACAAGCTGTGCATCCGCGTACACTACTTCGCCGGCTTCGGCCGCCATAATGAGCCGTCCCGAGTCGCGTGCGGCCATTGCTTCAATGCCGGTCGCTACCACGGGCGCCTGCGGTGCGACGAGCGGAACCGCTTGTTTCTGCATGTTTGAACCCATGAGCGCGCGGTTGGCGTCGTCGTTCTCGACGAAAGGAATGAGCGCGGTCGCGACGGAGAATGGCTGGTTCGTCGCAACCTCCACGAAATCTACATCGTCGCGCTTCACGAGTGTCGGATTTCCGGCTCTGCGCACTTCCACGAATTTAGGAGTGATGCGTCCTTCAGCGTCTCGCGCCGTCGCGGCGTGCGCTATCGCGTACTGCTCTTCCTCAAGCGCGTTCAGGTACGCTATTTCTTTCGTGATGTGCCCTTTCTCCACTTTCGCATACGGCGTCTCCACGATGCCGAATTCGTTCGGACGCGCATACAGCGACATGTGGAGAACGAGCCCGATGTTCTTGCCTTCGGGAGTGTGGATGGGACAGACGCGGCCGTAATGCGACGAGTGCACGTCGCGCACTTCAAGCCCGGCGCGCTCGGACGTGAGCCCGCCGCGCCCCAATGTACTAAGCGTCCGCAAGTGCTCAATCTCGTCAAGCATGTTGTACTGTTGCATCAGCTGCGAAAGCTGGTCGGTCGTGAAAAATTCGCGTATTGCCGCCTGGAACGGGCGCGGATTCACGAATTGGACGGGGAGCGAGGTTTCCGGATCCACCATCGCCATTCTGTCCTGTATGTTGCGCTTCATGCGCGAGAGACCGACGCGCATGCGGCTCTCCAAAAGCTCGCCTGCAAAACGCACTCGGCGGAAACCAAGGTGATCTATGTCGTCCGGTTCTGCGGCGGGGTGGGCGTTCAATTCCGCTATGTTCGTGATTATGCGCACGACGTCATCAAGAGTGAGCGTCGAATTCGCGAGGTCTTTTTCGGCAGTTGAAAGCCCGAAGCGGCGGTTGAAATGAAAACGACCGACGCGCGAGAAATCGTAACGGTCGGGACTCAATATCGCCTGTACGTGTTCGCGCGCCGATTCCGAGGTCGCGATATCTCCGTCGCGCAAGCGCCGATATATCTCAATAAACGCCTCCTCCGGCGTCTTCGCGTGGTCATGCTCCAGAGTCGCCGTGATCACCGCCTCCGCCATTTTAGACTTGCTGAAACGCGCAAGGATTTCCTTTTCAGTCGTGAGACCGAGCACTCGCAGGAGCGAGGTGACCGGAAAGCGCCGTTTGCGGTCGATCTTCACGTATATGCCGCCGTCGGGGTCGGACTCTATTTCTATCCATACGCCGCGGGCAGGAATTATTTTCGCGGCAAAATAGCCCTTGCCCTTGTAAGGAACTGATTCAAAGAAAACGCCGTACGAGCGTGCGAGCTGGGGCACGACGATTCTTTCTACGCCATTTATGATGAATGAACCGTGCGCGGTCATCCACGGAAAATCCGCGAGGAAAATTTCCTGTTCTTTCTCTTCGCCCGTAGTCTTGTTCTTAAGACGAACTACCATTGAAAGCGGAGCTTCGAACGTGCGCATGGTGCGCTTCGCATAATGCTCATCCCAGCGTAGCGGGCCGAACGAGAATTTAACTAGCTTCAGTTCGAATTTCTTTTTCGCGTGGTCGGTTATTGGAGAGAATTCCTTGAAGACGCGCTCGGCCCCGCCTTCCACGAATTGGCGGAAAGAGTCGATCTGCGACTCGACAAGACTCGGCAACTTTACGAGTGGTTCTCGGAAACGTCCGAAGAATTTCTGCGGACGAACCGCGGGATGCGCTTTTGCCATGAAGATTGTGCACGAGGGCGTTCCGCGCGCCGCATGCGTTTTATTATTTTGCTGTCCTTGTAAAAAAGTCTCGCTTGGCCACCCGATACTCCTTTACTCAAAAGCGCAACCGCAACTCAATCAGCTGTAGAGCAAATGTCGGCAGAGTATACACGACCACTTTCCCTTGTCAACAAGGGCGCTTGCCACGCCCGCTTTTTATTTTTAGACAATAAAGGTTCCTCGGGGCAAGCCCCGAGGTATTGCGGAGCTCGCTTCGCTCGCACAATCGCGCAGCAAGCTGCGCGGTATTGAACCTGTGTTGGCTCCTCGGCTCGGAAATACAAGAGCGGAGCTCTTGTATTTCACTCGCTCTACGTCGCCAATAAAGGATTCTATTGTGCCCGCGCTTTTAAACCATCAAGGAACGCCCATAACCCCATTAAAGCACTTGCGAGATTAATGTCTTTTTTCCGGTTTGAAGATGCTTGAGCCGGTGTTGTTTGGACACTGCTGACTGTGCAAGTCTCTGTTTTTATCTTTTCTCTAGTCATCGGACCGACGTAGCCGCTCGTAACAAGAACGTATTCTGCCTGCAGTTTTTGCACCGCGGCAACCGTCATGCGCCCAAAATAGCCGGTTGGCGCACTTGCGAGATATCCCTTTCCATTTAAGAAACCCTGAAGAGCAGATATTTCTCCGCCGGTCTGTGCATCGGTAGCGCCATAGCGCATGTTGTTTTGTAAATCAACACATGAAGACCGTTCGCTAGTGCCAGTGTCGCCTTGCTGGCCACTGCTTTCACCTGACTGCGCCGATGTATATGGACTTGGGCTTACGGTTATAGTGGCGCTACTGTTCGTAGCTGAAGAGGGGCGCACTACTTTTACAGTTATTGATCTCGTCACCGATCCGCCCGGACCACTACAAGAAATGGAATACGTCGTGTCCTTATATATAGAACCGGTGCCCAGTCCATTTGTGGCCGTGACATATATGCCGCCTGGCACCCAATCGCCTATACAAGAAGTCGCGTGAGTTGAAGTCCAATTCACGATCGCTGAATTACCGGCAACTACCTGGCTTGGGATTGCGGTCAAAGTAAGCATCGGGGCTTGCGGGCCAACGACAGGGAACACAACGTCTATTTGTTGTTTTTGACGTGTATCGACGCCGTTTTGTATCAGCGTTAATGTGAAAGGAATTGACACAGGCTGTGTGTTGCCAGCCGGATATACGATTATGCTTCCCTCGGTTTGATTGTTCCAAAGCCACAAGGCGCCTTTTTCACATGTGGGATTGTTCCCCTTATCTGTGGCAAATTGAATGTTCGCAGAAGAAGGGCACGTGAAGTCGATTTGGGCGGTATCAACTACGCCGGACGCTCGCCAAGATATAGGGATGGCTCCTGCGGTATTTGGGTCTTTAGCGGTAAAGAGAGCGATAGAGGGAGAAGTAATTGAGGGAGAAGAAACAGGAGCTGGAAAAGTTATGTTTATGGTCTGTTTTTCTCCAACCGGCGCGCCGTTTTGAGTATTAAATAAACTTAAAGTAAACGGTACGGTAACAGCTCGCGCGTTTCCTAGAGGGAACACGGTTATGCTCCCATCGTCTTGGTTATCCCAT
>MFLP01000031.1 GCA_001781555.1 Candidatus Kaiserbacteria bacterium RIFCSPHIGHO2_12_FULL_53_13 | reverse complement strand
GTGCACCGTCTCGTACGCATGTCGCCGTTCAACGCGGCGGGAAAGAGGCAAACCAGCTTTTCAATGGTAGAGGTTCTTCCCAAATTGCCGGATGTGGGCGATGCTCATATTCCCGATAGCGAGCTTGATATTTCAGTTGCGCGTTCGGGCGGTCCCGGCGGGCAGAACGTAAATAAGCGAGACACGGCCGTGCGAATGACCCATAAACCAACAGGAATAAGCGTCCAGGTCACCTCGGAGCGCAGCCAAGCCCAAAATCGCGAAAAGGCGCTCGAAATGATACGCGGCAAGCTCTTCAAGATGCGCGAAGAGGCGCAAATACTCGAATCACGCGGGCTTTCCGTTGCGGCAACGACGAAAATCGAGTGGGGAAGCCAGATACGCTCCTATGTTCTTCATCCGTATACGCTCGTGAAGGATCATCGCACCGAGCACGAGCGTCGCGACGTGGAGCATGTGCTTGAGGGCGACATCCAGTCGTTCATTGATGCGGAGAAAAATCTGGATAAAACCGGCATTTCGTAATATACTGCAGTTCGTATGCGCGCGCATCTTGTCTTTTTCTACAAGCTACAAGCTACGGGCTACAAACTGTCCTTATGATCTATTACGACAAAGTCACGAAAGTCTACGACGGCGGTCAGCACGCTGTGGAAGACATAACTCTCGGAATTGATTCTGGCGAATTCGTCTCGATCGTCGGGCACTCGGGCGCTGGCAAGACGACGCTTCTCAAGATGTTGTTTGCCGAAGTACAGCCCACGGAAGGAGCTATTTATTTCGGCTCGCGCGACATGAGCTCGCTTTCCAATGGTGAATTATTGAGGATACGGCGCAACATGGGCACGATATTCCAGGATTTCCGACTTTTACCGACCAAGACCGTGTATGAGAACATCGCCTTCGCGCTCGAAGTAGCGGGCCGCACCGATGAAGAGATCAAGACCGACGTGCCGCATGTGCTTGAGCTTGTCGGTCTTTTCGACAAGATGTGGAATTTCCCGGGGCATCTTTCGGGCGGAGAACAGCAGAGGGTTGCTATAGCACGCGCGATCGTGAACCAGCCTGATGTGCTTATAGCCGACGAGCCGACCGGGAATCTAGACCCCATCAACACGCACGACGTGGTGGAGATCTTGAAGAAAATAAATGATCTGGGCACGACGGTAATAATCGCGACGCATAACAAATCGGTCGTGGATTCCGTGCAGAGGCGGGTCGTAACTATGGACCAGGGACGCATCGTTCGGGATGACAAGAGCGGGAAGTACGTCTTATGAAGACGGTAAATAACGCACTGTTCACTATGCACTGTTCGCTGTAAACTGTTCCTATGTCTCTCTGGATAAACACAAAGCGGGTCGCGCGATACGGATTCATCGGTTTCATAAGGAACGGCTTCGTCTCTCTTTCGGCAGTTCTTATCATGTCCATCACTCTTTTCGTAGTGGCTGGACTTATGATATCCGGCGCCGCACTCGATTCGACTCTGAAGCAACTGAAAGACAAGGTTGATGTGAGCGTTTATTTCACGACAAAAGCGACCGATTCACAGATCGCAGACGTTAGGAAAGCACTTGAGAATCTGCCGGAAGTGGCAAGTGTCGCATATGTCAGCCGGGAAGAGGCACTGGCGCAATTCCGCGAGCGGCACAAGAACGACCAACTCACTCTTCAAGCGCTTGACGAGCTCAGCGACAATCCTCTGGGCGCTTCTCTTGAAGTACGCGCGAAAGAAACATCCCAATACGAGGCGATAGCGAAGTTCCTGGAAGTACAGCAGGGAGAAGGCGGAGCCGCAGGCACGGCGATAGATAAAGTTAATTTCTATCAGAACAAAACGGCCATCGACCGCCTCACCAGCATAATTGAAACATCGTCTCGTCTCGGGTCGGTTATAACGCTTGTACTCGGACTAGCGTCGCTTCTCATATCGTTCAACACGATACGCCTTGCTATTTATACGTCGCGGAATGAGATAGGCGTCATGAATATAGTCGGTGCTAGCAGATGGTATGTACGAGGTCCATTCATGGTAACTGGAGTGCTCTACGGAGTGCTTTCGGGATTAATTGTTCTTATTCTTCTATATCCGATAACGTTCTGGCTTGGTCCCGCATCGGAAAGATTTTTCGGCACATTTAACGTCTTTTCCTATTATACCGACGCCTTCCCACGCCTATTTATTACTGTTATAGGTTCAGGCATCGCGCTCGGAGCGCTCTCAAGCTTCTTGGCCGTGCGGCGGTATCTGGAAAAATAATATTTCGTATGACAAAACACGCTGGCAAAGGACATAAATACATTTTCGTCGTTGGAGGCGTGATGTCCGGTGTCGGGAAGGGCGTCGCGACAGCTTCAATCGGGACGATTCTAAGCGGACGGGGACTCAAGGTAACTGCCCTCAAGATAGACCCGTACATAAACGTGGATGCCGGCACGATGAATCCGACGGAGCACGGCGAAGTGTTCGTACTTGATTCCGGACTGGAGACGGACCAGGACATGGGCAACTACGAGCGCTTTCTCGGGCGCGACCTGGGCCCCGACAATTACATGACGACGGGAAGCGTCTATCTTTCCGTAATACAAAAAGAGCGAAATCTCGAATATAAGGGGAAGTGCGTCGAGGTCGTGCCCGACATCCCGCTTGAAGTCATCAGGCGCATCGAGCGCGCCGCCGAGGCGGCCGAGGCGGATGTGACCGTTATCGAGATCGGCGGCACCGTCGGCGAATATCAGAACATTCTTTTCCTCGAGGCGGCGCGCATGATGAAATCTAAACATCCCGATGACGTCGCGGTAGTTCTCGTCTCGTATCTTCCTATCCCAGGCTCTATAGGTGAAATGAAAACGAAGCCGACGCAATATGCGGCGCGCACATTGAATAGCGCCGGCGTTTTCGCAGATGTCATCATTGCGCGCTCCGAAGTCCGGCTCGATGAAAAACGAAAAGAAAAAATCTCGATTTTTTGCAATATACCCAAGGAGCGCGTTATAGCAGCGCCGGATGTTGAGAGTATCTACGATGTTCCTCTAAACTTTGAAAAAGACGATCTGGGCGCAACGCTTTGCCATGTACTACGGCTCCCGAACGGAAAGCAGACCGATCTCCATGATTGGGAGTCTTTTGTGCGCAAGACGAAGAATTTCAAGAACGAGGTCAAGATAGGCATCGTCGGCAAATATTTCGATACGGGCGACTTTGTCCTCTCAGATGCATACATATCCGTCATCGAGGCAATCAAGTTCTCCTGCTATGAGGTTGGAGTAAGGCCGCACATAGAATGGCTGAGCGCGAAAAAATATCAGGAGGACCCGGAAGCTGTCGCGGAGCTCTCGGGATTTGACGGACTATTGGTCCCTGGCGGATTCGGAGAAACGGGAATAGAGGGAAAAATAAACGCCATACATTTCGCGCGCGAGAACAAAATCCCGTATTTCGGCCTCTGCTATGGCATGCAATTGATGACGGTAGAATATGCGCGCAATGTCGCCGGGCTCAAGGGCGCTCACACGACGGAAATAGACCCGAAAACAAAGCATCCGGTCATCGCCATTCTCCCCGAACAGATCGAGAAGCTCGCGAAGAAGGCGTATGGCGGCACAATGCGTCTCGGTGCCTATCCGTGCGAGCTTTCGGACGGCACTATCGCGCGAGAGGCATACGGAAAGGCAGAGATCTCGGAGCGGCACCGCCACCGCTATGAAGTGAATCCCGATCACATCAAACGGCTTGAAGATGCAGGCCTCATATTCTCCGGCCGTTCGCCTGACGGGCATCTGATGGAGATCGCTGAATTGCCGCGCTTGGTGCACCCGTTCTTCCTCGGCACGCAGTTCCATCCGGAATTTCGCGCGCGCCCGCTTTCGCCGCATCCGCTCTTCACCGAGTTCATCAAAGCCGCAGCAATTCGTGCGAAGAAAGGATAACGTGGAGGTATATGCCGCCGCGTGTCAAACTAATCTCGCTCAACGTCGAGGGTTCGCAGCATCTCGATCTAGTGTTGCCTTTTCTCGAACGAGAGATGCCCGATATCGCCACTATCCAAGAGTTGAACGAGGAGGACATTCCGCGTTTCTCGAAAGCGCTCGGCGGCTCCTCGTATCTTTATGGTCCCATGGCAAGACAATTGAGAGACGGCGTTTCCGCGGTTTTCGGTATCGGCATATTCTCGCGATTGTCGATGAGAAAGAAAAACATTTTTTACTACCATGGCGGTCCCGAGAGCATTCCGGATTCTGACTTCGATAAGCCGGAAACATACAGCATGACCAATCGCGCGCTCGCCATTTGCGACGCAGAGAAAGAAGGAGTCGCTTTCAGAATAGTGACCACGCATTTCACGTGGTCGCCCGAGGGCCAACCGACTGAACTTCAGCGGGAAGACATGCGGAAAGTACTCTGGACTTTGGACGCATCCGGCGAATTTGTTTTGACCGGGGATTTTAACGCGCCTAGGGGAGGGGAAATCTTCAACACGTTCGCGGGGCACTATAAAGACAACGTGCCCGCCAGCTACACGACGAGCATAGACGGCACATTGCATCGGGCCGGCCAGCTGCCGTACATGGTGGACGGCCTTTTCAGCACGCCGGGCTATACGGTTTCCGATGTCGAGATGGTATCGGGATTGAGCGACCACTGCGCGCTCCGGGCGATGATAGGTAAGACAAACTAGCATGTCCACTTTGCAGAGGATACCGAATGGGGTATAATAAAATATGGGTTTCAAAATAAGAGCTGAAGGATTTACCTTCGACGACGTGCTCATTCGCCCCGCTGCAAGCGCGATGGAGCCGGGTGAAGCGTCGCTTAAAACAAATATAGGAGGGTTAGCGCTCTCGCTGCCCTTTCTTTCCGCCGCGATGGATCGTGTAACGGAGGCACGCATGGCGATCGCGCTCGGCAAACTCGGCGGTCTCGGCATCATCCACCGCAACTGTTCCGTCGAGGTGCAGGCGAAAATGGTGCGTGAAGCGAAGAAAGCCGGAGTTTTGGTTGGCGCCGCATGCGGACCGTTCCACGTCGAGCGCGCGAAAGCGCTCGACAAGGCCGGATGCGACGTTATCGTCATCGATTGCGCGCACGGCCACAATTTAAATGTAGTTGCGAGCGCAAAGCGCATCAAGAAAAATCTGAAGCACGCAAAAATGATCTATGGAAACATTGCGACTGCCGAAGCCGCGCGCGCCGCGTGCACATTTGCCGACGCGGTCAAAGTCGGTGTCGGACCAGGCTCCATCTGCACCACGCGCCTTATTTCAGGCGTAGGCGTGCCCCAGCTCTCCGCTATCATGGAAGTCGCGGCAGTAGCATCAAAGAAAGGAGTACCGGTAATCGCCGATGGCGGCATTCGCACCTCGGGCGACATAGCCAAAGCCTTGGCGGCAGGCGCTTCGGCCGTCATGCTCGGGAACCTGTTGGCAGGCACTGATGAATCGCCGGGACGCATCGTCCGCAAAGGCGGGAAGCGCTTCAAGGAATACCGCGGTATGGGCTCGGAAGCCGTTATCAAGAGCGCCGCAGGCGCGGAGCGCTACTTTACTCACGGACGCAAGGCGGTGCCGGAGGGTGTCGAGGCGCTGGTGCCGTGCCGCGGCCCTGTTGCCGATGTCGCAGCCGGACTAGCATCCGGAGTCCAGGTCGGCATGGGGTATGTCGGCGCCCGGAATCTCTCCGAATTCAGGCGCAAGGCCGAATTCGTCCGCATCACCTCCGCCTCTATCATCGAAGGGAAGCCCCACTCGCTCGCGCACATCTTCGTCGCTTCCTGATCTCGCGCTCGCTCTGGCGACGCGTGAAAGGCGTACAATGGATATCATGTGGAACGCGTTCATTCTCGCGTTCGCGTTTGCGGCGGCTTTGTTCCCGTCGCTTGCGAGCGCCCCCATCGCGCCCAATACGCCCGCGCTCTCGGTGCGTGCGCTTCCACAACCTAGAGCGACGATCATCTTCGGCGGCGACATGATGTTCGACCGCACGGTGCGCACGGCCATGGAGAAGAACGGAGACGATTTCATATTTTCATGCATCGATCCGGTGCTCGCGGATGCCGATCTCGTCGTCGCGAATCTGGAAGGCCCGATCACGTCGCACGCTTCGGTAAGTGCCACGTCCTCGCCTGAAGATGAGTACAACTACACGTTCACCTTCCCGGTCTCGACCGCCTCGCTTCTGCGCCGTCACGGCATCGGCATGGTGAATATCGGCAATAATCACATCATGAATTTTGGGCGCGAGGGCCTGGTGGAGACCAGGAAGTGGCTCGATGCGGCGGGTGTCGGCTATTTCGGCGACCCGGACGCGGTGGAAGCCGACAGGGTCGCGCGCATGACCATCGGCGGCGTGCCGTTCTCGTTCGTAAATTGGAGCGATTGGACGAGCGACAAGACCGACCACACCGTGGCGCAAGTGAGGCGCGAAGCGCTGGAGGGGAGAGTCGCGGTCGTCTACGCGCACTGGGGCGATGAGTACGTGCCGCCGCCGGAGCGGGTGAAGAGGCTCGCGCACTCGTTCGTCGACGCAGGCGCCGCGCTCGTCGTCGGCTCGCATCCGCATATCGTGCAGGAGCATGAGAAATACAAGGATACGGACGTCTACTACTCGCTCGGCAACTTCATTTTCGATCAATATTGGAGCGACGAGGTGCGCCGGGGGCTTCTCCTGCGGGTCGTGTTCGGCCCCGAGGGCGTAGAGAGCGTGAAAGAGATCCCCATAGAATTCGGGCACGACCGCCGTACCTGCGTGATACCATAGGCGCATGGAAAGGAATATCGGGCGCTTCCGCCTCCTCCTCGCGCTCTCCGTAGCCGGGCTCCTCTTTGCCGGCTATTTGAGTTCCGTGCGGTTCTTCTCCGACGTCTGCGCGTTCAACGAGCCGTGCCCGTACTTCCTCGGATACCCGGCGTGCTACTACGGCTTCGTGATGTTCTTCATCATGACCGCGGCGATACTCTCGCATTTTGCGCTCGGTGCCGCGAACGAGCGGGTCCTGCGCATCATGCTCACTGTCTCGGGCGTCGGCATCCTCTTCGCCGGCTACTTCACGCTCGTCGAACTGCCGCGCCTGTTCGCCGGCGGCATTTCCTTCTATCTGCTTGGGCTCCCGACCTGCGCCTACGGCCTCATCGTCTACATAGCCATCTTCGCCATCGCGCTCGCGGCGCGTGCCCGCGCCGCGAGCGGTGTTGAATAAGGGTCGTTTTTAAAGTATTCTCTACTGGCTGAAAGCTAGTAGCTAGAAGCGAATTTTTGCCGGATCGTATAATGGTAGTACAGCGCCCTCTGGAGGCGTTTATCTTGGTTCGAATCCAAGTCCGGCAGCCAGCTTATGCTAAGTCAGGTGACTGAGACGCATCTATATTTGTAGACCCTCACGAAAAATGCGCGAGGGGAGCGCTGAGGCCAGCGACCGAGTGCAAACGATGACCGAGCGGGAGCGAGGAAATACTGAGCAGAGTACTGCGAATGTGGGAAGTACTGAGCTCAGCAGAGCGGAGGACGGATCTTCCGGGCTCTCTCACGGGGTATACTCACCAGTATGAACACCCAAGACACCGCGGCGGAGTATCAGAAATTGCATACGCATACATCACGGTCGCTCACGGGCATGTTACAATGATTGCATGCTCGCTTTGCAGGAGAAGCGCCAGGCGGGACGGTATTACACCGAAGGGAACCCCTTCTTGCTCAAGCCATTTAGAGATTGGATAGAAAAAAGGAGTTTGATTGGCAAGGAGGTGTTAGAGCCGTTTGCGGGACGAAACAACCTCATTCGCGCTCTGCGAGAGATTGGCGCCGCTCCTTCCTCGCAGTCATTCGATATCGTACCGCATGACCCCGAAGTGGAATTCAGGGACACCCTCAAAGATTTTCCAGAGGGATTCGAGTTTTGTGTCACAAATCCGCCATGGCTCGCGAAAAATTCCGCGAAAAGACGCGGCCTATCTTTCCCGGAGACACGATTCGATGATTTGTATAAGCATGCTCTGGACTTGTGCCTCACTCATTGTAACTATGTGGCGGCTCTCATTCCGGCGACATTTCTGCGAAGCGATTCGTTTCGCGACGATCTGGAAGTCGTCATCTTCCTCCATGACCAGCGCTTATTCGCAGATACCGACAATCCGGTATGTCTCGCACTGTTCAGTCGCGGATCACATAGGATAGAGATATTCAACGACGCAGAGTTCATCGGGCATCTCGATGAGTTGGAGAGATATCTTCCTCAAGAAAGACGCAAGACAGGAATCGTTTTTAATCACCCCGACGGAAATCTCGGATTTATCGCATTCGACGACACGAAAGCTCCAACCATCCGTTTTATTCCAGGCGAGGACCTATCGGAATACGAAGTCGGGTTCTCTTCTCGCATGATCACGAGAATCAAGGCGGATCTGGTGGACCTGGACTCAGTCATTCGGGACCTGAATAATGACATACGGAAGTTCAGAGAAGCGACCAGCGATGTCTTCTTGACACCGTTCAAAGGTTTGCGTAAAGATGGTCAGTATAGGCGGCGTATGGACTACGGTCTTGCGCGCGACTTCATTGCTAAACATGTCAACTCCAACACCTGATTTTGAGAAGAAGTTCGTTGCTGCGATTCGCAAGAATCTCCGCGATGTAGTGACTGAACTTGAGAATGGGGATAAGAATCTCAAGAAGAAAATAAAGACGTTCTCCTCTCGCTTTGCGTTCGTGGAATCGCAGGTGAAAGCGAAAATCCGGGACGATGAGATGTTTCGGGCATTTTTCGCTAAAGATCCCGGAAAACAGAAGATCCATGAGAACATCGCCGCAGCATTCATTGCGAATATACCAACTGTATCGAATTTCAAGCAGCTTGCTCACGATGATACCCAACTCTTGGGCGGGGCTGTCATATCTCGGAAGGACGCTCGCAAGGGAGGGGGAACAAGCCGTGCGAAGTCTCTCGATTTCTACTGGGAGACATGCGGCATAAAAGTCTACGCATCGCACAAGTACACAAAAAGTTCTGGCGGTGCGCAGGACAACCAGTATCGAGACTTGCAAGAGTTCATCCGGGAGGCGAATCAGTCGAATCTCCGCGGGGCGATTTTCTTAGCGATTGCGGACGGGAAGTACTACCTCACGAACGATGCTGAAACGGATACTACAAAATTAGCTCGATTGAAGCGGCTAACCAATAGAGAGAATGTCTTTGCCCTCTCCATCGCTGAAATCGAGGCGTTTCTAGATGAGTTGTGCATGAAATCTCAAAAATGAACACCCAGGACACCGCGGCGGAGTATCAGAAATTGCATACGCACGATACATCGGGCGGGAAGCTGAATTGGCTCCGGGCGGCTGTCTTGGGCGCGAATGACGGCATCGTATCCATCGCCGCGCTCGTCGTGGGCGTCGCGGGGGCGTCGAGTTCGCCGGGCGTCATCCTCACAGCCGGTGTCGCCGGTCTTCTCGCCGGTGCGTTGTCCATGGCGGTGGGGGAATATGTGTCGGTGAGCACCCAGCGGGATACGGAGGAAGCGTTGATAGAAAAAGAACGGTACGAGCTCGCCGCGGCGCCCGAGCAGGAATTGGAGGAACTCGCGGCGATTTATGAAGCGAAAGGCCTCTCGCGCGCGACCGCGAAGACGGTCGCGGAGGAGTTGACCGCACGCGACCCGATCGCGGCGCATGTCGACGCGGAGCTGAACATCGACCCGAACGAACTGACGAATCCATGGCACGCCGCATTCGCTTCCGGCGCGGCATTCCTTTCGGGAGCCGCCATACCGCTTGTCGCGATAACGGTGCCTCCGGCAACGCTGCGCATCCCCGCGACATTCGCGGCGGTATTGGTAGCACTCGTCATCACGGGGATGCTGAGCGCGCACGTGGGCGGCGCGAGAAAGATTCGTGCCACGATACGGGTGGTCTTGGGCGGCGCGCTCGCGATGATCATCACTTTCGGCATCGGGACGCTGTTCGGAGGCGTGGGGATCTAAATATGAAAAGGGCGGCCATCACGGTCGCCCTCGTCCCTCCTCCTTCTCGGTCAGTCCTGCTCAGACAAATGCTGTTTCGAGTGTCCGAGAAACGCGGCGGTGTCGAGATCGCCCGATGCTTCGCCGGGACTCGCTGGTTCCATTGAAGCTTGTTCGGACTTCGTGCTCGGTTTTGAGCGTTCGAACATTTCCCGCTTCTGGTCAAACTGGGTCTGGTTCATTTTCACGTTCCCTCTAAAGATCAAAAAAGAGCTTTCGCCAATTACAAACAAAAAGAGAGCGGCTCTCAAGAGGGCCGTTCTCTTTGTCTGTTACGGGACAATATAACACACACTCTGCACAGGAGCAATGATTGCATGATAGCCGCGCGAAGAAAGGGGGAAGACAAAACACGCAGTGCAACCCGGTTCTCTTGCGCGGGAGGATGCGGTACAGTGGGGGAAAGGCGCGGCGGGCCCGGGTGCGTCCGCGGAAGCCGGCGCGCATGAGCTGAAAAACGATATGATGACGCGAACCACGATTATTACCGCCCTTGTCGCCGTCCTCGCGATCATCTTCTTATCGTCTGCCGGTCTTCAGGCGGGTTTCAGCGATGCGGCCGACGCCGTGAACGCGTATATCGCCGCTCACGAAGCAACCGGCGTGACGGCTTTCATCCTGTTCGCCGCGTTGTCGGCCATACTTTCTCCATTTACGAGCATTCCCACGGTCCCTTTCGCTGTTGTCGTCTGGGGCGAGGAACTGGCATTGCTTTTTCTGGTCATCGGCTGGTGTATTGGCGGCATAATTTCCTACGCCATCGGCCACTACGGCCTGCACGCTATTTTTCAGAAGATATTCCGCATGAAGAGGATAGAAGCGTACCGGAGCAAGTTTTCCGAGCACTCGGAATTCATCCTGGTGGTGCTTTTCCGCTTGGCTCTGCCGTCCGAAGTAACCGGACTTGTCCTCGGAAGTCTCAGGTACGATTTTCTCAAATACCTGGCGGCCACGCTCATCTCGGAAATCCCGTTCGCCATCGTGGCTGTCTACGCCGGCGGAGCTTTCGTCCTTAACAGCCCTCTGCAGCTCGCGCTCTGGATCGCGGGAGGAAGCGCGATGCTGATACTCGCCGCCGCGATATTGACGAAGCGGATAGGCAAGTAGCGCGTAAGCACATCAACGAACATGCAACCTCGGCATATTCTCATCACAATATTAGCCGCGTTGTGTGTACTCGGCGCGTACTGGTATTTTTCACGCGCCGAAGCCGTACGCAACTATCCCTCGAATGGCACAGACATCATCGCATTCGGCGATAGCCTGGTGGAAGGTGTCGGCGCATCACAGGGCGGCGATTTCGTGTCGCTTCTCTCGCGGAAGATAGGACAGCCCATCATTAATCTTGGGAGAAGCGGCGATACGACCCAAGACGGTCTCGCGCGCCTGAACGCTCTTGATGCGTATCGACCGAAAGTCGTGCTCCTTCTTTTGGGAGGCAATGATTATCTGCGCCGCATACCGGAAGCGCAAACGTTCGAGAACCTGGGGAGAATGATCGGAGACATGCAGAGGAGGGGCGCGATAGTGATCTTGCTCGGCGTCCGCGGCGGCATTCTCAGCGACCATTTTGATTCGCGTTTCGAGCGGATGAGCGAGGAGTATAAGACGGCTTATGTGTCGGACGTGCTGGACGGGCTCCTCGGGCGCGATGCGTACATGTCGGATGAGATACACCCCAACGACGTCGGCTACCGTCTCATTGCCGAGCGCATATATCCCGTCCTCCTGCCGCTCTTGAAATAGGTAGATTGCGTGCATAGTAGTCGATGACAATAGGTTCGGAATCCCTTTCGAAAGTACCACTTTCGGGGGGATGTCAAAGTGATAGGACAAACCGGGCTTGCATACCGGTTCGGTTCCCTTGTGCTAGCATTAATGCATACGAACGTCTTGCTCAATCCAAATTGATATGTTCAAAGACAGAAGCGATGCGGGGAAACAGCTTGCTGGCAAACTCATGCAGTACAGCGCGAAAGATGCCGTCGTGCTCGCGCTCCCGCGCGGCGGCGTGGTAACCGGATACGAGGTAGCCAAAGCGCTCAAGCTTCCTCTCGACATCGTAGTCGTGCGCAAAGTCGGACATCCCAACAATCCCGAGTACGCGGTCTGCGCGGTAAACGAGAAGGGGATGCGGTTGTGCAATGAAGGGGAAGCCGCCGTTATCGATATGGCGTGGCTCACGGAAGAAACTCTGCGGCAGAAACAGGAAGCGCAGCGGCGCGTCGAGCTCTATCGCGGGAACAGGAAGCAGGCCGGTGTAAGGGGCAAAACCGCCATCATTGTCGATGATGGCGTGGCGACGGGCCTTTCCATCCGGGTCGCCACGCGCGCGACAAAAGCGCAAAAGCCGGGCCGCATCGTCATTGCCGTGCCCGTCGCGTCCTCTGAGGCCGTGCGCGAACTGCGCGCGGAAGGCGCCGACGAGGTTATCGTGCTCGAGCCGCCGGAGGAATTTCTTGGAGCGGTCGGCGCCCACTATTTAAGATTCCCGCAGGTCGAAGACGATGAAGTCATCAAATTGCTGGGGTCATTATGACGAAAGGAGAACAGGCGAAAGGCATTGCGAGGCTCTCGGAACGAACGGTTAGCGGTATTGGAGCGTCTCTCAAAGTGCTCCGTGACAGGGAAACCGGCACTGCAGAATTCCGCGGCGCGACGCGGGAACTTTGCGCTCTCCTAATGCGTGAATTGCAGGCGCTTCTGAGTGAGCGGGGAGTGGTAAAGGAGCCCGTCCTCATTATCATCCTTCGCGCCGCCATCGCCTTTCTCGACTCCGCGACGCGCATATTCCCGGATGCTCCCGTAGGTGTTTTTGGCATAAGGCGTGATCCGCGCACCAAGCGCCCGCATTGGTATTACGAGAATCTCCCGCCTATCTCAAAGAAGAGCGTCATTGTCGTGCTCGACCCGATGCTGGCAACAGGCGGTTCTGCAAAGGCGGCGGTATCACGACTAATTTTGCGCGACGCTGATCCCAAGAGTATTTATTTCGTCGGTGTTATTGCTGCTCCTGAGGGCCTTTCACGCCTTGCGCGGTATATCCCGCGGGAGAATATCGTGCTCGCGGCGACGGACAAGAGGCTCGACGCATATGGAATGATAGTGCCGGGGCTCGGAGACCTAGGCGACCGCTACTTCGGATACGACGATTCGCCGGCTTTTCCTGAAAGGCGGACGCGGAAGAAGAATTGAGGCATTATGGAACGCGAAGTAACGGTACAGGCTGGCGCGGAACTTCCGGGAACGCTCGCAGTTCCCGACGGGGCTTCCGGCATCGTGCTTTTTGCGCACGGAAGCGGGAGCAGCCGGCTTTCTCCGCGCAACATGTTCGTGGCGGAATCCTTGCAAGGGGGAGGTATCGGGACTTTGCTCGTGGACCTTCTATCGGAAGAAGAAGACGCCGTGCGCGAAACGCGTTTCGATATCGGACTTCTGACGGAGCGTCTTGCACGGATCGTAGAATGGCTTCGGAAACAGCCGGAAGCAGGACATCTCCCGCTCGGACTTTTCGGCGCATCGACGGGGGCGGCCGCCGCGCTCAAAGTGGCGGCGCGTCTCGGCTCCCGCGTTGGGGCGGTCGTCTCGCGCGGCGGCCGGCCGGACCTCGCAATGGATGAACTAGGCAAAGTCGTTTCGCCAGTGCTCCTTATAGTAGGAGGCGAAGACCACGAAGTCATCAAGCTGAATGAAGCGGCGCTTCGCGCGATGCATTGCGAAAAGCGTTTGGATATAGTCGAAGGCGCGACCCATCTCTTCGAGGAAAGCGGCGCTTTGGAGCAGGTCGCGGAACTTGCGCGCGCATGGTTTGAGAAGCATTTTCCCGCGCGCTCCGGCACCCGCTGAAAAGACGGGCGCTTCGGCTCGGCTCATGCTAAAATAGCCCCATTAACAGATATAGACACCTATTTAATATGGCAAAAGGGAACAATGCTCAAAGAAAGGAGATGAAGAAACCGAAAAAGGATAAGAAGAAATAATCCTAGCTCGGAGATAAGTTAGCAGGCTTTAATTTTTATATACATGGCGAAAAAGGCAAAAAAGAAAAAGAGAAATTACTCAAAGATGCCGGGAGGCAAGCGACGCTTCAGGCATAAATAGAGAACATCTCCGTCTCAAGAGAAAGGGTTCCAATTTAAGCCAATATAGGGTAGGTTCTTAGGATGTCCGCAAACGAAATAATCGTCAGGTTCGAGAATGTATCGTTCGAACACGGCCCACGCAAACCGATATTGGACGATGTTTCGTTTTCCGTGCGGCGCGGGACGAAGACGACGCTCATGGGTCAGAACGGCGCCGGCAAGAGCACGATATTCGGGCTTATCACGAAAGCAGTCGAGCCGGAATCTGGAGAGATACATATCGAGAAGGGTCTTTCCATCGCAATCGCGCGGCAAGTTATTCCGCGCGAAGAGGTGGACCTTACCATCCGTGAATTCTTCGAGAAATGTTTCCAAAAGAAAATGTACGATATCGACCCGCGAATTGATGAGGTGCTCGAAGTAGTGAATCTCAAAGGGCACGAGAAAGTCCACGATAGAATAGTCAGCTCATTTTCCGGCGGCCAGCAGGCGCGGCTCTTGCTTGCCTCGGCCCTCATCCAGAATTCCGACCTCCTCCTCTTAGATGAGCCGACAAATAATCTCGATCGCGAGGGCATCGCGCATCTCACGCAATTCCTCGTCGATTACCCGAAGACGTGCATGGTCATCTCGCACGATGCCGATTTCTTGAACGCGTTCACGCAGGGCGTGCTGTATCTGGACGTGCACACGCACAAAGTGGAACAGTATGTAGGGAATTATTCCGACGTAGTTGCACAGATATCCGCGCGTGTGGAGAAGGAAAACATGAAAAACGCGCAGTTGGCGAAAACGATCATCGCGAATAAAGAAAAGGCGAATTATTTTGCGCACAAGGGCGGACAGCTACGACTCGTCGCCAAGCGCATGCGCGCGAAGGCTGCGGAGGCGGAAGAAGCAAAAGTGGATGTGCGGCGCGAAGACAAGACCATCAAGCCGTTTACCATCCCCTGTCCCGAGAATTTAACGGGCGAGATGCTCCGTATCACGTCTTACAAAACTATAAGGAACCATAAGGTCGTGATGCGCAAGAAAATCCTGTCTCTGCGCAAGAATCAGCATCTGCAGCTCACGGGTCCGAACGGGATCGGCAAAAGCACGCTTCTTGAATCGCTTGCGAGCGGCACTGCAGAGGGCGCGCACATCACTCCTGGCGTCAAGGTCGGGTACTACCGGCAGGATTTTTCGAATCTCAATTTCGAATCGACCGTGCATGACGAGCTTGCAGATGTTATGGATTCGCAGATAGAAGAAAACATGCGCCGTGTCGCGGCAGGTTTTCTCATATCTGATGAGTTGATACACGCGAAGATAGGCCATTTATCGGAAGGACAGAAGGGGCTTGTGGCATTCGCGCGGCTCGTGCTCTTGAAACCCGGCCTTCTCATTCTTG
>MFLP01000030.1:54435-61810 GCA_001781555.1 Candidatus Kaiserbacteria bacterium RIFCSPHIGHO2_12_FULL_53_13 | reverse complement strand
GCTTGAGACTTCGCTCGCTCGCGCCGGGGCAAGCACCACAGTTCGCGCGCGCATAGTCGCTCACATAATGAAAGAGTTAAAGCATGGCATGTCGACACAGGAAATCTACCGGCATGCGTTCGAGATATTGCGCCAAGAGGAGTCAATGCCGGTGGCCGCCCGGTATTCTATTCGCCGCGCCATCTTTGCGCTTGGCCCGTCGGGCTTTCCATTCGAGCAATTTCTTGCGGAGGTCCTCAGAGCACACGGCTGGAGCACCCGCACGGGCGTCACGCTCATCGGCCGCTGCGCTTCGCATGAAGTCGATGTGCTTGCGGAAAAAAGCGGCAAGCGAGTGGGCATCGAAGCGAAGTTCCACAATGAACCGGGCGGGAAGACGGACATTAAAGACGCGCTCTACGTGCACGCACGCTATGAAGACCTGAAAAATACTCCAGACAGTTCATCGCGCGTGAGCGAGGGCTGGCTCGTAACGAACACCCGCTTCACTCAGAACGCGATACGCTATGCGCAGTGCTCCAGTTTGACGCTTCTTGGCTGGGACTATCCGCACACGCTGAGTCTTCAGGCGATGATAGAGAGTGAGCGCGTCCAACCGCTGACGTGCCTGACAACCCTATCGGAGGGGGAAAAGCGCCGCTTTCTCGACAGTAAAATCGTATTGTGCAAGAGCATTTTGGCGGAACATCTGCTACAAGAATACGGAGTGAGGCCGGACCGCATCCCGCAGGTCTTAGAGGAAGCAAAGAGTTTATGCGGGTCATGACGAATAATAAGTTGGGCGTGAATACACAGTTGCGCGCTTCCCGTACGCACGTAATGCGTGCTACGATTAGAACATGGAATCGGTAGCGCAATTCGTAGACCCGACGTGGGTAATGTTCGCGAAACTCATTCTCGCGGTGCTCTTGGGGGGCGTTATCGGCACAGAGCGCGCTCTCATGGCGCATCAATCGGCGGGTACCCGCACATTCGGTCTCGTTGCTCTGGGCGCGTGCCTTTTTGTCGTCACCGGGAGTTATGTGGACACGGCGTTCCTCGGTATCGTTAATTTCGACCCGATGCGCGTTGCCGCGGCCATAATCATGGGCGTCGGTTTTATCGGCGGCGGCCTCATTGTTTTCCGCGGAGATGCATTGCACGGAGTTACAACGGCGGCAGGCCTTTGGATAGCCGCCGCCATAGGTATTGCCGTAGGTTTCGGTATGTACAGCGTGGCCGTATTTTCCACATTCCTCGCTATCGGCATCTTTACTGGCATGTGGTATTTGGAAAATCGCTTCAAGCATTGGTTCACGGAGCGGACTGCTGAGGAACACGTCGGGGAGAATAAGAATCTTTAAGCCCGGAGTGTATAATGCTCCCATGCCTCCGAAACTCTACGCGAAGCGCGTACGCAATCTGTTCGACCCGAATTCTGATGAGGAGTTCCGCGTGAGCCGCAGCAAGATTGATCTCTTCCACGAGTGCCCGCGCTGTTTCTATCTCGACGTCCGCCTCGGCATCCCACGGCCGTCGTTCCCAGCGTTCACCCTCAATAACGCCGTCGACGAGCTCATGAAGCGCGAGTTCGACATTCACCGCGCCAAGGATGAGGCGCATCCTTTGATGAAGGCGTACAAGATAGACGCGGTGCCTTTGAACGATCCGCGTATGGAAGAGTGGCGCGATGCCCTGCGGCGCGGCATCCAATACCACCACAAGAAGACAGGCCTCGTCTTCCGCGGCGGCGTGGACGACATCTGGGTCACTCCGAAAGGCGAGCTTATCGTCGTGGATTACAAAGCGACGAGCAAAAAAGAAGAGGTCAACATCGACGGGTACTGGCAGAAGGGATACAAGCGGCAAGTCGAGATATACCAGTGGCTCTTGCGCGGCATCGGGGAGAAAGTCTCGTCGACTGCGTATTTTGTGTATGTGAATGGCAGAAGCGACTCGGAATCATTCGATGGCAGACTCGATTTCGACGTGAAGATAATCCCGCACAAAGGCGACGATTCATGGGTGGAACCGCTCGTCATTGAGCTTGCGGAGTGCCTGCGAGGCGACGTCGTCCCCGCCGCGGCCGACGAATGTGAATATTGCCGCTACCGCGAAGCCGCCGGCAAAGAATTGCAGGCGTTGGCGAAAGTAAAGAAAGTTGGGAGTGCGCGAACATCCGGCGACGGCACGCTGGGGATTTAGGATTTCTCCGCTCGCCACGGTTTGTGTTCCACAAAATATTTCCTGCCCTCGGCCAATGTTTTCGGATACAAGTTCTGACGCTTATCGAGAATCGGACCATGAGAGTTCACCCATTCTAGCATCAGAAGTCCCAGCATCAATTCAGACCATCTTTTCTCTCCGATTTTTCCAATTTGTTCCAGGGTCGAGATAGCAAGCTCTCTGTATTCATATATTCCCTTACCTGCGGCGAGACGGAACATATGCACGAGGTTTTCACTAAATGAACCAGTTTTGCATGCTTTGATGATCTTGTTTTTGGATGTGAGGCACACTAAAAGACCTCGGGACGGAAGGTTTGCAGACCTGACATTTTCTTGAATATCTTTCCGAATATCGAGAAAATATTGTAATTTTTCGGTTTTCTCGTCTGGATCATTGGTGCCCGCAGCATCTCTGACACTGTCTTCGTCAATGAAAATAGATGCGTCCAGATCTGATTTGCTGTTTGCGTATCCTTTTACATACGAGCCGCCGAAAACTACCCCGATAATTTCAGGATGCTTGATACGTAGCCGCTCGATGATATCCGCCAATATACGCGGTCTTTCGCGAAGTATCGGATCGGGGGAGAGCAAAAAACGTTTCGACTCCAAAATGCCTGATTCATTGATCTTATCCAGGCGTTTGCGCTTCGATGCACCCTCAAGATCCTCAAGTCGTCTGGGACTGTCCCTCATAAGCGCATTATACGTCTATGTTTTTGGGCCCGTGACTCAGGAAATATTTGCGGCCTTCAGCTAGTGTTTTGGGATACAGGTTTTTTCTTTTCTCGCGGAGAGCCGGATCAAATGTATTGTAGTTTTCGGCAAGAAAAAGCCCGTCCATAAGTTCACGCCAAACTTCCTCGCCCTTATCGCCCATGTGCTCTAACGTCGAGATTGTAAGCTCCCTGTACTCGTATATTCCTGTGCCGATAGCAAGATGGAACAAGCGCATTAAACGAGTGTTGAAATGCTCACGTTGATAGCTTTTGACGATCTCGTTCCTGGATATCGGGAATGTGTCGATCCCCATTCCGTAGAATTCTTTGTCCAGTCCCGCGTATGAAATGCCCCAGTCGATGTCCTCTTTGATATGTAGGAAACGAGGCGAATCGACAACAGATTCGTCCGGATTTTTAGTGTGTCGAGAACTTTCGATTTTCTCTTCATCAAGATAGATGTATCCATCAATATCTGACTGGCTATCCGGGTATCCTTTTGTGTGCGAGCCAAAGAGGGTCATTCCGATTATTTCAGGATATTTTGTGCGCAATCCTTCTACCGTGTTCCTCAGTGTTTTTATCTTTTCCCGCAACTTCGGATCGGAGGAGAGCAAGAAACGTCTGAAATCCAGCTCTCCTGGATCGGCGACCAACTCCCGTCTTAAATGATGTTCCAATCCCTCGAATCTATTCTGGTCTTTTTCTCCTGTTTTTTCGGCTCTTGCCTTTTTATCGAGAAATCTTGCAAGCTTGATCGTTTGGCGCATTTTCATATGTCTGGGAAGTTGTATCAATTCTACACCCTCGTATTATGATAGCTACATGGCCGAGAAGCAGGAACAGGAGGGGGATGTGAACCCCGTTAGAAGCCAGCGCACGAGATTTCAGATTGTGAGTTATAGTGGTGGCACAAAGGACTGCATTGTTTATGGAGGAAAAAGCTTCTAACGGGGTGAAGATGGAAAGCTCCTGGAAAGAGGCGCTTAAAGATGAGTTCGGGCAGGACTACTTCAAGCAATTGCGGGAGTTCGTCAAAGGCGAATACCAGCACGCCATCGTGTATCCGCCGCCGAAGAATATTTTCCGCGCCTTCGAGCTCTGCCCGTTCGATAAAGTGGAAGTGGTGATACTCGGGCAAGACCCGTACCACGGCCCCAAGCAGGCCAATGGTCTTTGTTTTGCCGTGAGCGAGGGAGTGTCTCTGCCGCCCTCGCTTCAAAACGTCTTCAAAGAGCTTTCAGCAGATTGTTCTTTGCCCTTCGAAGCCTTGGCGAAGAAGGGCGATCTTGAACATTGGGCCAAGCAGGGAGTACTGCTGCTCAATGCGACTTTGACCGTAGCCGCACGCACGCCCGGCTCACATCAGGGGAAGGGATGGGAAGAATTCACTGACGCGGTCATCCGCAAACTCTCCGACGAACGCGAGAATCTCGTCTTCATCCTCTGGGGCAACTACGCCAAAGCCAAAGGCGCGCACATCGACCGCACCAAGCATCTCGTGCTCGAATCCGCGCACCCGTCGCCATTTTCAGCCGCCAACGGCTTTTTCGGCTCCAAACCTTTCAGCAAAACGAATGAATACCTAGAGGCCCACGACAAGAAGCCGATTGATTGGTTGTAGCTCCAAAAAGATTTCCAGGTGTTGGGGTTCGGATCGTTAATGAATAAACAATGGTAAACCCCAATAGAGCACAAGGGGCAAAATAATCGCGGCCATTAGTATAGCTGTCTCTACCCACATAGAAAGCAAAGCTCTTCCTCCGAAAGATCGGATTTCAGAGAAAATACTTATGAGAAATATATATGGAATATAAAGATTAAAAACGTCAAAAGAGAATATAGACCTCAGAGTTTTTAAAATATCAAGTCCATTGAAGAAGTATTTATTCACAAGATAAATATTCAACGTGTAAAAAAAGAACATCTCCAGCTGCCAGCCATCGACGTTTCTGTATTTTCTGACTAACCTGAAAGTATAAATCGCAAGTAAGTTAACCCCGACTGCGATAACTGGGGTGCCTAACCATTTTAGATAAAAAAGTATTTCTGCTTCGAAGTTTGAGAAGAAATATGCAAGTAAATTAAAAACAAACAGTCCTCCAATCCACAAAAATATTAGGGCGGATGCGTGATAAAGCTCCGGATGTTTACCTTTTAAGAATACTTTCAATGACCCTAATAAGACGATCAAAATGCTGATAATTGTTACCAACAACAAGAATGCCTGTATACGCTTTAAGAATTCGTCGTTGGTGTGAATACCTAAGAATAGACCCGTGGCTGCCAAGAGTAGCCCGATGACTGCAAAAGAATTCCGATATTCAAGGAAAGCATTTCTAAAATCCAACCAACTTTGCTTAAAAACGTCTTTAATTTGAACTTCATCTGGTTTTGAACCGTCTCTGTACATAAGCGCTTATCCGGCTCGAAGGATTGTCAGTAGATACTCCTTATTTAAGTGCGGGCCGATGATGGCGAGATTCAATGCTTCCGTTTTGAAAATGTCGCGGGCGACGCGTTCGATGTCGGAAGCGGTGACTTTGTCTACGCCTTTTAGAACTTCTTCTAAAGTACGGACTCTGTCGAAGTTGATGAGGGATGAGGCGGCATTTCCGGCCACGGCATCGCTTGTTTCGAGCGAGAGTGTAGTCGTGCCTTTTATATACGCCTTTGCTTTCGCTAGTTCAGTTGACGAAACCTTCACACGCTTTATCTTTCGGAACTCGGCAAGGATGGTCTCAACGGTTTTCTCAAGTTTGCCGTGCTCGACGCCGGCCTGCACGACGAAGTAGCCCGTATCGGGATATTTTTCCACTGAAGCATGCACGGAATATGCTAGCCCACGCTTCTCGCGCACCTCTAGAAAGAGGCGGCTCGACATGCCACCACCGAGGATGGTCGCAAGCACTGCAAGCACGTATTCATCTTTGTGCAGGTACGGATACGACGGTACGCCGAGCATGAGTTGGGTCTGGTCGGTTTTCTTTTCTTTTATCGCGATGCGCGGAGCATCTTGCGCGGCGGTAAAGGGAATGTGTGTCGGCGGGTTGACCTTCTTCAGCCGTCCGAATTCGCGTCTGATTTTTGCGAGTACTTTCGGTGTCGAGAATGCTCCGGCGACACAAACGACCGTGTTGGCCGGGGTATAATGCTTCTTAAGATACGAGGAAAACTCTTTTTGTTTGAAGCTCCTGATATTTTCTTTCGGCCCCAGTATCGTGCGCCCGAGTGGATGCTCCTTGCCGAAGATGAGTGCATCGAATACGTTGTCCACGGTGCGCATCGGCATATCTTCGTACATATCTATCTCTTGGATGACGGCGCCTCGCTCTTTCGTTATTTCTTTCGCGGGCAGAGTGGAGTTGAGAAATATATCACTGATGACATCAAGCACGGTGTCGAGGTACCGGCTACTCACTTTTGCGTAATATGCCGTTCGGTCTTTTGCAGTAAATGCGTTGTAGACGCTTCCCACGGCATCAAGCTCCTCGCTGATAGCCCGCGCGCTCGGGCGCTTCTTCGTTCCCTTGAAGAACATGTGTTCAAGAAAATGTGCGAGGCCGTTCTCGCGCTCTGTCTCGTAGCGCGAGCCGGTGCCCGTCATTACGATAACGGTCGCGGTCTTGTTGTTTGGCATCGGAACGAGGACGATCCGGAGGCCGTTTTTCAAAGTGTGGATGTGGTAGTCCATAGGTGTCGCGCATAGTATCGTTTTATGGCCATTTACACAATAATTACAAAGCTTTGACAAAAGAAACCGCAAGCGTATATTCCCGGCAGGAATGGGGGTCGGGAGCGGGGTCTTTGACCGCCGTCTTCCGATCAGTCAACGGCCGCGCAGGTGGCCGTGTCGCGAAAAGAGAAAGGAGGTATCGACGCGCCCGGTAACACCCTAGGAAATCGGGTTCGAATCCCGTCGGTCCCAAAAGACCGCAAAACTCAGGGTACTCCTGAGAGGCTATGTAGTCCCGGGGCTCGTCAGGGCGAAAAAGTACGCAAGGGCTCCCTGTGACAGAGGGGGCCTGATTCGTTTGTATGTGTATAATTAGCGATTATGGATATTGGCGAAATACGTACTAAGTACCTCGAATTCTTCAAAAAGCGAGGTCATGCCATCATTCCCTCCGCCCCGCTCCTTCCAGAGAACGACCCGACGACGCTCTTCACCGGAAGCGGCATGCAACCCTTGGTGCCGTATCTTTTGGGTCTTGATCATCCGGCAGGAAAGCGCCTCGTCAATTCGCAAAAATGTTTCCGTGCGCTCGACATCGACGAGGTTGGGGACAATCGTCACACGACCTTTTTCGAGATGCTCGGCAACTGGTCGCTCGGCGATTATTTTAAGAAAGAGCAGTTGCCATTCATCTTTGAGTTCCTGACTAAAGAGATCGGGATTCCCAAAGAGCGCCTGTGGGTGACTTGTTTCGAGGGCGATGAGAAACTCAA
>MFLP01000030.1:16163-54424 GCA_001781555.1 Candidatus Kaiserbacteria bacterium RIFCSPHIGHO2_12_FULL_53_13 | reverse complement strand
GTGTACCCGAAAACATGCCCGCAGGCGAGCCCGGCGGGCCCGACTCGGAGATTTTCTACGATTTCAAAACGCCGCACGATGCGAAGTATGGCAAAGAATGCCACCCGAACTGCGATTGCGGGCGATTCCTGGAGATAGGGAACTCCGTCTTCATGCAGTACATCAAGAAGGAGGATGGTTCGTTCGCGCTTCTTCCCAAGCAGAATGTCGATTTCGGCGGTGGAGTCGAGCGCATCGCTGCGGCGGCGAATGATAATCCGGACATATTCGCGACGGATGTATTCGAGGACATCATTCAACTCCTTGAACACTATTCGGACGAAGAGAAACCGTACACCAACAGCACGTACACGAAAAGCTATCGCATCATTGCCGACCACATCCGCGCGGCGACGTTCATGATTGCCGACGGCGTCCGTCCGTCGAATACGGAGCGCGGATACATTCTGCGCCGTCTCATCCGCCGCGCGACACAGCATGCGACGGCGCTCGGCGCGGCTCAGGGGCAGGCGCGAGAGAATGAACTCGTCCGTGCCGCAAGTTTCATTATCGAGAAATACAAAATGGCGTATCCGGAACTGGACGGCGAGCAGGCATACGAAAATATCGCGAACGTCATCTGGCAAGAGGAAAAACAATTTGCGCGGACGCTTGAGAAAGGAATGCGCGAATTTGAGAAAATCGTTATGAAAGATGTAGCGTCGGACCCGTATGAAAATGAAGCCGGCATCAAAGGTCGGCTAGTACTTTCCATCGGCACGCTTGCTCCAGAAACGGTTTTTAAACTCGTTACGACCTACGGTTTACCGATTGAGCTTGTAGAAGAGATTGCCTTAGCGAAGGGTCTGACGATTGACCGCGAAGCATTTCAAAAAGAGATGCAGAAACACACTAAGCTCTCCCGCGCCGGGGCTGAACAGAAGTTCAAGGGTGGTCTTGCTGACCATTCCGAAGCGACGACGCGCCTGCACACCGCGCATCACCTGCTTTTGAAAGCACTCCAGCTTGTGCTCGGTACGCACGTGAAGCAGAGAGGGAGCAACATCACCGCCGAGCGCCTGCGGATAGACTTCTCGCACCCTGCGAAGATGACCCCGGAACAAATCGCCGAAGTCGAACAGATAGTGAATGAGAAGATACGCGAAAAACTTCCCGTCATCTGTTCGACGCTCCCGAAAGAAGAAGCGGAGAAACTCGGCGCGGAGCACGAGTTCGGCGTGAAGTATCCCGACATGGTCTCCGTCTATTCAGTCGGGCCGAAAACCGCGACGCCGGAAAACCCCAGGTTCGCAGAAGCGTTCTCGATAGAGTTCTGCGGCGGCCCGCATGTGAAGAACACGCGCGACTTGAAAGGGACATTTAAGATACAAAAAGAAGAAGCCGTCGCGGCGGGTATCAGACGAATCAAGGCGGTGCTACTATAGATAAATATGGGTATTGACAAGCAAGATAAGCCAGCACAGCGTGGCAAAGTTATTGAAATGTTGACCACGCAAAGATTTACGAGTTTAGGAAGTGGTGAACGATTAAAGTCGCATTGGATTGATATAAATCAACCCATTGAGATACGCGTGGATGGACACGAAAAGCCAAGCAAGTTAACGTTTAGGTGTGAAGAAGATAGAACCAGTGAGACGAGAAAAGGAGTGTTGAAAGCGGATGTGGAAATTCTTCATGATGATGGCCGAGTGAATAAGTACATTGAAGAAGTTTCTAGGACGAATCAGATTAGCCTCGAACTTCCGCGTGGACAGGTTCTAAACATTCTTATTACCTCAGTTGAAAGGGACGGAGATGTGATTGACAGGGTCAATGTGCAATTTGGAAGTCTTCCTTCTCTGCCTAAAATCTCCCTGGAAACCGTTCCTATTACTGGGACAATGTAATTATCCTCCGCCGGCGCTAACCCCTAACTTCTTAGGTTGTTATACTGTTAAGCGATGTTCGGCATACACTCCGGGGGAAAGATAGGAGGAAAAGTAATCGCTGTCGCTGATGTTGGAGGCGATAGCGCAGGAGTCGCCATCATCCACGTTCTGCCGGGAGAGCCCGCAGCAATACTTGCCTCGGAGAGATTATCCTTGCCTTTCGGAGAACGTACTCCCGAACAGGCTACCTCCGGCGCTCTGTCTCTCCTCGACGAGGCATGCAAGAAAGTATTGGAAAAATACGCAGGGGCATATGCGGGAAGGCGCGCAAGGCCCGTTGTTTCCGCATACGCGATAATTCACTCCCATTGGACCAGTTCGAAAACATTGCAGGCAAATGAGGTATTCCCGACGGAGGAGCGCATAACGGACAGCGTCATAGAAAAGCTTGCACGCAGTGCGCTTGGGAAAGAAGGCCAATTGGACCGTTCCAAACTCATCGAGGCCAGCGTTATATCAATTGAATTGAATGGATACAAAACACGGAATATTTCGGGCAAGCGCGCGCATGAAGTCCAGATCTCAGCTCTCGTGTCCGGATGCGAGCCCGCTGTCCGAACAGGGATTACAGAAACATTGCAGCGCAATTTTTCCGTATCCTCTCCTATCTTGCGTTCGGAAATGCACGCGCTTTTTTCGGTGCTGAATGAAAGCGCTCCGCAATCGCTCGATAGGGTAATAATCGAAATGGGAAGTGATTCTACGAACTGCATCGTCATTCACGAAGACGCCGCGATGGAAAATATTCTTGTGGCTGAAGGGACGAACACGATCCTGAAGCGGATATCCGCCAGTGCGCCTGCCGAAGAAACGTTATCGCTTATGCGCATGATAGCCCGCGACGCATGCGAAAGCGATGCTTGCCAGAAGCTCAGCGCCGCGCTCGCAAGCATTGAGCCCGAGCTGGCACGCATCTTCGGCGAGGCGATGGGCCGTCTTGCATCCTCCAGACATCTCCCGAATCCTCTTACTATCATCGTGAGAGCAGAATTCGCGCCCTGGCTTTGCCTATTCTTTTCGCGCGTAGATTTCGGACAATTCACGATAACAACACGGCCATTCTCTCCACTTGCGCTTGCTCCCGGTGATTTAGGCCGCATTGCAGAGACGCAGGAAAACGCTGTAGTCGACACATCTCTCGCTCTTGCCGCAAGTTTTGTCAACATAGAGGAGTTGCAGGAATAGTCGCTCGTATTTAACGTGCTAGAATGAACGGCACTACCATGGCTAAAGATTATTTGGCAGACTTATTGTCCCAGTCCGAAGGCGGTTCCAGATCGAACTCTCGAACGTCCGGACACAGGCCTTCCCAGGCGTCTTCTTCGGAGAGGACAATACGCAATATTACCGTGCCTCCTCATCGGGGACTGCATTCGGATGCGAATCGCACGCGGCAGTCCCCAGGGTCAGCTTCAGGAGAGGAGAGAAAGGGGAGAGGCCCGCAGAAGCGAATATGGATCTGGGCGGCGGCGCTTTTAGCACTGCTAATTCTCGGAGCTGTTGCCCTCCTCGCTTTTCGCGACACGACGGTCACCGTGATACCGGTCTCGCGCGCGGTTATTTTTAACGAGACATCGCGCTTCACCGCATATCCTGAGGGAAATCTTGGCGTGGGCGCGCTTTCCTACACCGTTTCCTCTATTGATATCGAGGATTCTAAGGTAGTGCCTTCCAGCGGTTCTGAACAGGTTTCTGAACGCGCGAGCGGGACTATTACGGTATACAACGATTATTCAAGCGCGAGCGTTCAACTTCTGAAGAATACCCGTTTTGCGACTCCTGACGGCCTTATCTTCCGCACTCCGGCGGCGGTTGTCATCCCAGGCAAGCGCGGAAGCACGCCCGGTTCTGTTGCCGTCACCGTTTTTGCGGATGAGGCAGGCGACAAATACAACGTCGGCCCCGTTGCTAAATTCACGCTTCCGGGACTGAAATCGAATGCAGATATGTTCGCGCGCGTGTACGCGCGCTCGCAAAACGCGATGAGCGGAGGATTCGTAGGGAGTCGGCCTTCTACCGCGCCGGGCGCGCTTGATGCCGCGCGTGCAGAAATACGCGGGCAGCTTGAGAGCAAAGCGCGCGATAGCGCACGCGCGCTTGCGAGCACCACGGCGACGGTATTTCCCGACTTAATGCGCATCACATATGTTTCTCTTACGCCCACCGCGGAAGCCGGCGGCGGCGTTCGCATTCATGAAAAGGCGCATGTCGAGATACCGGTATTGTCCGCCTCTTCTTTCGCAGGAGCCGTGGCAAGGATGGCCGGCGCAGATACTGAAAATGCCACTATCGTAACTGCCGATGGCGAAGTGTTGACGGCGACTCCGTCCGGGACGACGTCGAGCGCTACGCTTGGAGAGGATTCCTTTGACTTTGCAGTAAGAGGCACGGCCCAGATAGTGTGGAACGTCGATGTTGACGCTGTTGCTTCGGCGCTTGCGGGCCGCGACCAGTCTGCGTTCCAAGAGATAATAAAAGGATTCCCGAACATACAAGAAGCCCGTGCGCGCATCGAACCGTTCTGGAAGGGAACTTTCCCGCAGAATCCTTCCGACATAAATATCGAGACGGCAGCGGCCGAGCCTGTCAAATAATGCTTGACGCGCAAGCGTTAAGCTGCTATTGTCGTACGCGCAGATATGGCGGATACAGAGGTTGTGGAAGGAGTCGTTGACGAGGCGCTTCCTAATACCCTTTTTCGCGTAAAGCTCGCAACTGGCGATATCGTTCTAGCGTATCTCGCCGGCAAGATGCGTCTGCACAGAATTAAAGTGCTTGTCGGAGATAAGGTGTCAGTCCAACTTGACCCCTACGGCGGTCGTGCGCGGATCACCAGGCGCATATAATAACAGCAACGTTTCTAACGCATGAAAGTAAAGGCCTCAGTAAAAAAAATCTGCATGCATTGTCGACACGTAAAGCGCCACGGGCGCTTGCGAGTTATTTGCACCAATCCTCGCCATAAACAAAGACAGGGCTAATTTGAATATAATATTATGTTAAGAATTTCCGGAGTAACAGTCCCCGAGAGCAAGCGTCTCGCCATAGGCCTTACGTCAATCTACGGCGTTGGCCGGCCACGCGCCCTATCAACACTTTCGGCACTGGGAATAGATGCCGGGAAGCGACCGAAAGACCTTTCGGCAAAAGAAGAAACCGCGCTCCGCGAAGCCGTAGAGAAATTCACGCTCGAAGGCGAGCTTAAAAGGCAGATAAGCGGCAATATCAGGCGGCTCAAGGATATAAAATCTTATCGCGGTTCGAGGCACGCAAAGCATCTGCCTGTCCGCGGCCAACGCACCAAAACCAATTCCAGGACTTCCAGGGGCAACGTCCGCAAAACTATGACATCAGGTCGGCGCAAGCTGGAGAAGACATAATATATGGGAAAAAAGCGCATCATCAGGAAATCAGGAAGCAGCATGGATGCGGGACTCAAATCCCGCTCTCTCGCACGAGTTGCAAAAAAGAACATCGTGGCTGGAACCCTGCATATTCATGCGACCTACAACAACACGAAAGTCCTGCTTGCAGACAAAGAGGGCAACACCGTCGCGTGGTCTTCTTCCGGAGCGCTCGGTTTCTCCGGCGCAAAGAAAGGTACTCCGTTCGCGGCCGCGAAGGTCGGAGAACTTGTCGGCGAGAAAGCAAATATCATCGGTCTCAAAGAAGTCGACGTGATAATTCGCGGGGTAGGGGCGGGGAGAGAATCAGCATTGCGAGCTTTTGCGGGGAAAGGAATCGATGTTATGCGCATTGCCGATGACACGCCGGTGCCTCATAATGGCCCGCGCCCTGCGAAACCGCGTCGAGTATAATCGAAAAACAATCTATGCTTCCCGTAAAATCAAAATACAAGATAGGTAAGCGCCTCGGCGCCGCTGTTTTTGAACAGTGCCAGAACCAGAAGTTCGCGCTTTCGGAAGCACGCTCAAAAAATAGAAAGGAGCGGCGCGGGAGGCGTGGCGGCTCGGACTATGGCCGGCAGCTTATAGAAAAACAGCGCGTGCGTTTTACATACGGCCTTTCCGAACGGCAGCTTTCAAATTACGCCAAGACGGCTTTTGCCACAGCCGACCCGTCATCTTCGCTTCACAAAGCGCTTGAAATGCGCGCGGACAACGTCGTATACCGCGCGGGCTTCGCACCTACCCGCCGCGCCGCCCGGCAGATGGTTTCGCACGGACACATCAAGGTAAATGACAAGCGCATCACCGTTCCTTCGTATAATGCCCGCGTAGGAGATGTCTTGTCGGTTCGTGAAGGAAGCAGGAGCAAGGCGCTGTTCGGGAAATTGAACGATCCGGACGAACCAGGTCGCGCGAAGTCGGCGTGGGTTGTGCTGGATGCAGAATTGATGCGCGCGGAGGTTGTCGGGGAACCGACCTATTCATTGACAGAGACAGGTATTGATTATCCGACGGTGTTTGAGTTTTACAGCAGATAGTGCTATAATCCCAGCCACTTTTTATCATTTTTAGGGGCGTTTAATTTATTACAAGATACTATTTTATTTATGTCTGATTATCACATTGCGCTCCCGTCAAAGCCCCGCGTCATTTCGGAATCTGAACGAAGCGGCACATATGAGATCGACGGCCTATACCCGGGCTATGGCTACACGCTCGGCAATTCTCTAAGACGAATAATCCTGTCCTCGCTTCAAGGCGCGGCCGTAACACACGTGAAGATACCGGGTGTTCCGCATGAATTTTCCACTATAGAGGGTGTCAAGGAGGACGTTGTTACTTTGCTGTTGAATATCAGGAAGATACGACTTAAATTGCTCACTGACGAGCCGCAAACTATTCGCTTGAACGTGAAAGGGCCGAAAGAAGTGACGGCGGCCGATCTGAAACTGCCGGGGCAAGTGGAAGTCTTGAATCCCGAGAGCCACATCGCGGAAGTCACGGGAAAAGTTAATTTGGAAATAGAGTTGCGCGCCGAAAGAGGCCTGGGCTATATTCCGAAAGAAGCACATCAGAAAGAACGTGTTGATATCGGCACCATTGCGCTGGATGCGATATTCTCTCCGATACGTCGCGTGAATTATGAAGTCGAAAATATGCGCGTGGGCGACAGGACCGACTTTAATCGTTTGCGGATATTGATAGAGACCGACGGCACGATCGCGCCTCGCGAAGCTTTGGAGCGCTCCATAGAAACGATGATACATCAGCTGAAGGCCATCGTCGGATTTAAGGAAGATGAAGTAGCGGAGCTTGGACTCGCGCACGGTTCTGCCGGAGCGCGCGAGGGCGGTCGGGAGGAAAAAGCAACTGCGCTTGATGCCGAGGTGCTGAAGACGCGGATAACTGAGCTCAAGCTCCCGCAGCGCGTAGAGGACGCTCTCGACAATGCCTCCATACGGACTGTCGGCGGTCTCGTGCGAAAACGCGAAGACGACCTTCTTTCAATAGAAGGATTAGGGCAAAAAGGTTTGCAGGACATAAAGAGAGCGCTTTCCAACCTCGGGCTTACGCTCCGTTCGCAGTAGGACACAAAAGCTATGAAGCATCACAAAAAAGGTCGAACCTTGGGAAGGAAGCATGGCGGGCGAGTAGCGCTCATGCGCAGCCTCGCACGCTCATTGGTCCTTCGGGAAGGTATCGTCACTACGATATCCAAAGCAAAAGAGCTGCGCCCGTTCGTGGAGCAGTTAGTCTCGGCGAGCAAGAAAAATACGGCTTCCTCCCGCCGCTCCGTCTCATCGCAGCTTGGTGGAGCACCGGATGCTGTCAAGAAACTTCATGATACGATAGCCCCTCGATTTGCAAAGCGCGCTGGCGGTTATACCCGGGTTATTCGCCTTGGCCGCGTTGGGAAGCGGGTTTTGGAAGCGGCACGCATAGAATTCGTATAATAAAAATATGGCAGCAAAAACTGAATTTACGATAGATGCGGAAGGTAAGAGTCTCGGGCGTGTCGCCTCTCAAGCGGCAAAGACACTCATGGGGAAAACGTCTCCAGATTATGTTCCTAACATCCGATCTGACGTCAAGGTTCTGATAGTGAACGCGGGGAAACTATCGATGCCGGAGAAAAAGCGCCTCGGGAAGAAATACACAACGTATTCCGGATATCCGGGCGGTTTGAAGACTGAGCGTCTTGGAGCTTTAAACGCGCGCAAAGGGCACGGTGAACCGCTTAGACGTGCCATCGAGCGTATGCTTCCCCGCAACACATTACGAGTAGGACGGATGAAAAATCTCACTATAACGGTCTAATTATGGCAACGAAACTTACATATACAGAGGCGGTCGGGCGCAGGAAAACTGCGACAGCCCGCGTTCGCCTCGTCCCGGCGAAAACCTCTTCAATGGTCGTCAACGGAAAAACCGCCGAAGAATACTTTCCTCTACCTGGAATGGTAAAAACAGCTTTTTCTCCCTTGCAAGCCACTGGATCCGCGTATTCGGTCTCAGTTCGAGTTTCCGGCGGAGGACACAAATCACAGGCGACAGCGGTTCGGCATGCCATTTCCCGCGTCTTGACTGAGATAACTCCGGAATTCCGCA
Source organism: Candidatus Kaiserbacteria bacterium RIFCSPHIGHO2_12_FULL_53_13 (assembly GCA_001781555.1). Classification (GTDB taxonomy): domain Bacteria; phylum Patescibacteriota; class Minisyncoccia; order Phycocordibacterales; family UBA2100; genus UBA10103. Next base: position 45,978 of record MFLP01000030.1, on the reverse strand, counting down.
AGGACCTGAAACAGCGCGGGTTCCTCAAGCGCGATCCTCGTGCAAAAGAAAGAAAGAAATTCGGATTGAAAGGTGCACGTAGAGCCCCGCAGTGGAGCAAACGCTAGTTTGCGACACTGCGGCGAGGAGGGGATCGGGGAACCTGCTGGTTCCCCGTGTAGGAAGGAATGGGAAAACCGTGGGTTTCCCAGTACCGCGAGTGGTCGAAGCGCTAGAGAAGACGGAACTCCCCCAAGGTTTTTTGATTCGCTTGAAGGAGCGTGGTATAATCTCCACCCATGATTTCCAACGAGCACGCTGATGAAAAAGATACTGAGCCCCGAGAAGATACTGTTCAAGATATAAATTTTGAACCGGAAGAAGAACTCGGAAATATCGGCTCTCTCCAAGCCAAACTGAAAAAGATCAAGGACGATCTCGATGTGTGTAAAAAAGAGCGCGTGGAATATCTTGATGGCTGGCAAAGATGCAAAGCAGACTCGATCAATTCCCGAAAAGAAGCTCTTAGCATGGCGGAGCGGGCCGGAAATCGCACGCGCGACGCGCTCATAGAGGATATTATACCGGCACTGGATAGTTTTGATATGGCTACGGCAAGCGACACATGGTCTAAGATGGACCCAAACTGGAGAAAAGGTATGGAGAATGTACGTTCTCAACTCACGGCCGCCCTTGAAAAACATGGCGTTCGTGCGTTTGGAGAATCTGGCGATGCATTCGACCCGGCTGCGCATGAAGCGGTGCAGGAAATCGAGGAGGCTGGCGAACCCGGGAAGATCGCGCGTGTTTTGCGCCGGGGATATCGCATAGACGAGAGAATCGTGCGTCCTGCGCATGTTGCGATCAACATAAATCGCGAACAGAATGAGTGATGAGTATTGACAGTACGTATATTATTGCTGTATAAATCGGTAATCGTTATAAATCTTCACAAAGATTGATGATATGGGAAAAATTCTAGGCATTGACCTCGGCACGACGAATTCCGCGATGGCGATAGTACGCGGCGGCGAGCCTGAGATAATTGAGAACGCGGAAGGCGCACGCACAACACCCTCGGTGGTCGCCATTTCAAAAACGGGAGAACGTCTCGTCGGCCTGCTTGCCCGGCGCCAGGCCGTTACAAATCCGAAAAATACCGTATACCAGATAAAGCGCTTCATCGGACACTCTTTTGATGAACCGGCAGTAGTGAAAGACCGCGAAGCGGTGCCCTTTGAGATGCGCAAATCCGCGAACGGCGGAATAGAACTGCAAATGTCCGATAAATGGTACCGACCAGAAGAAATTTCCGCGATGATACTTCAAAAATTAAAGCAGGATGCGGAAGCGAAACTGGGCGAGACGATAACCGAGGCGGTAATAACGGTGCCGGCATACTTTAACGACGCGCAGAGACAAGCGACGCGCGACGCTGGCAAGATAGCTGGGCTCGACGTGAAGCGCATCATTAACGAACCGACGGCCGCGGCTCTTGCATACGGTTTCAATAAAAAGAAAAATGAGAAGATAGTGGTATTCGATTTCGGCGGGGGGACTTTCGACATATCAGTCCTTGAGGTGGGCGATGATGTCATTGAGGTGCGTTCGACCGATGGCGACGCACACCTCGGCGGCAAAGACATAGATCAGTGCGTCATGGGTTGGATAGCCGACGAATTCAAGAAGGAATCGGGCATTGATGTAAGGAACGACCCGCTCGCTCGCCAACGACTTGATGAGGCGGCAGAGAAAGCGAAAATCGAGCTCTCAACGGCGCTTGAAACGGAAGTGAACATCCCGTTCATCACCTCTGACTCATCCGGTCCCCGCCATTTGCTTGTCAAAATGACACGCGCGAAGCTGGAGGATTTGGCGAGAGAGTTCGTGGATAGGGCGATGGCTATCGCCAAGCGCGCGATGGAGGCGTCGCCGTTCAAGAATCCGGACATAAACGAAGTCATCCTCGTCGGCGGGCAGACACGCATGCCCGCGATGCAAAAAGCGGTGGAAGATTATTTCGGCAAGAAGCCCCACATGGGAGTGAACCCTGACGAGGTCGTTGCTGTGGGAGCTGCGATCCAGGGAGGCATACTCCAAGGCGATGTGAAAGACGTTCTTCTTCTCGACGTCATTCCGCTTTCTCTGGGAATAGAGACTTTGGGCGGTGTTGCGACGAAACTCATAGACCGTAATACGACTATCCCGACGTCGCGCTCTCAAGTATTTTCAACGGCATCTGATAATCAGCCGTCGGTGGAAATACATGTCGTGCAGGGAGAACGTCCTATGGCGGCCGACAATAAATCTCTCGGGCGCTTCAACCTGGACGGAATACCGCCTGCTACCAAAGGCATGCCACAGATAGAAGTCACGTTCGATATCGATGCAAACGGCATTTTAAGCGTGAAAGCGAAGGATAAAACATCCGGCAAGGAACAATCAATACGAATTGAGGCACGCTCAGGGCTTACTGACGCGGATGTTGAGAAAATGCGCCAAGACGCGGAAGTGCACGCCGAGACGGACAAACAGAAGAAGGAGCTTGTTGAAGCACAGAACTCCGCAGACCAGGTGATCTATGCTGCGGAAAAAGCACTCAAAGAGCACGGAGAAAAAGTAGGTGAGGAAATAAAGAAAAATGTGCAGGAAAAAATCGACGCGCTTAAGACTGCTCGAGGGGGAACTGACAGCGCGGCGATCAAGTCCGCGTCCGAAGCATTATCGACAGCTATGAGCACGATCGGCGAAGCAATGTCCAAACAACAGCCGCCGCCCCAGGAAAGCGATAAGAAATCGGACACAGGTGAGGGAAGTCCCGGTGCATAATTGCGTGGAGGAGAGTGATCCTTAGTGCCGCAAGGCCTTTCTCTTTTCAATTTGGATTGTTGCACTATAATGGAACGACTATGAAGAATTACTACGATATACTCGGAGTGCCAAAGACAGCTAACGAGGAAGAGATAAAAAAAGCGTTCCGGAAACTTGCGCATAAGTACCACCCAGACAAGAAAGGAGGGGACGAGAAGAAATTCAAGGAAGCGAGCGAGGCGTACGCGGTACTTTCCGATAAAAAGAAGCGGGCGGAATACGATGCATACGGGAAGACCTTCTCAGGTTCAGGAGGCGGACCGCAGGGGGGCTTTGGCGGATTTGATTTCTCCAACTTTTCACAGGGTGGATTTCAGGGCAATTTCCAGGAATTCGACCTCGGCGATATATTCAGCGACTTTTTTGCCGGCGGCAGGCCTGCGAGCGGCGGAAAACCTCGTGGGCGCGATATATCCATCGATATAGAATTGCCTTTCCGCGAGGCGATATTCGGCACTGAACGCCGAGTTCTTATTGCGAAAATAAGCGTATGCGAATCCTGCGGCGGGAGCGGGGCTAAGAAAGGGTCAAAGCTTGCATCTTGCAGCTCGTGCAACGGCAAGGGTGAGATACGTGAATCACGCAATACTTTTTTCGGCAATTTTACCTCCACAAGGCCGTGCCCGCGTTGTCATGGTACGGGGCAAATTCCGGAGAATCCATGCGGGATTTGTAATGGTCAAGGGGTCGCAAAGAAAGAAGAAGAGATACGCGTCGCGGTTCCTTCAGGTGTTTCAGACGGCGAAATGATACGGATGCCTGGACGAGGAGAAGCCGCGACTGGCGGCGGAGCAGGGGATTTGTATGTAAAGCTTCATGTAAAACCCGACAAAGTCTTCACGCGCGAAGGTAATAACATACTGACCTCGCTTTCGATTAAACTCACTGACGCACTTTTGGGCGGTGAACACGGCATACACTCTCTTGACGGAGATATATCGATTACCGTGCCTGCGGGAGTTGCTCACGGTGAGATCATCCGCGTTCGCGAACACGGAGTTCCGCATGGTCGCGGAGCGAGAGGCGACCTTCTTGTGCGCATCAATATAGAATTCCCGAAGAAACTTTCACATTCCGCGCGCGATCTGATAGAAAAGCTTAAGAGAGAGGGTCTTTAAAATATGGATTCCGCGGCGCTCGGAAGTTTATTTACGCAAGCACCGGTTGATTGGTTCATCATTGGCGCTGTTATCCTTGCGGTCGCCCTTGATGCGCTCCGGTCGGGTACGAACCGCGCATGCGCGCTCACGCTGGCTCTGCCTGCGGTACTCATGCTCTTCTCCGCGTCTCTCCGCGAGGTTTCCCTCGGAAGCCTTTCCATACAACTTTCTTCACCGATGTTACGCGCCATTATTTTCGGCGCTCTTCTTATCGCCATATACCTGCTGATACGTCGCATGTTCGGCTCGTATGATGAGAACGGTGCAGGCTTTATGAACGCTACTGTAGCGGGGATTGCGACCGTTGTCGTTCTCATTACCGTATGGCTTCAGGTCCCGGAACTTCAATCCGTGTGGCATTTCGGTCCTACTGTGCAAAACATATTCAATGAACTGTACGGCTTGTGGTGGATACTCGGCGCATACGCCGCTCTCGCTTTCGCTCGAAGCTAGAACGCGCCAAAAACATGGCGCGGTCGTCAGTTCCTCCCGATGTAATTTACCGCGCCACCGCTTATTGTAGTGACAGAGCCTGAAAAGAACGGTGTTATGCTATCTGTGTCAGTCGAGCCGTCCTCGGTAAGAAACACGGAGTTGCCTGCAACGTCTGTATTGCCGCCCGGCAATGTATAGATGCCGTATCCATAGCTTTGCCCGACTAGATATATATCTGCTGCGCTGTCTATGTCGAATTTAACCGTGCGATTAGCGCCAGTAGTGCCGATGTCACCCTCTATATACACGTCCAGCGAATTGCCTTTCGAAATAAGAATGCCTTCTGTAAATGTCGCCGTGTAGTTCCTATCATCCACCTCAGTCGGATATGAGTGTTCGTCAACGACTACTTTGACATTAGAAATGTCGGCGTCAATCGCGGTACCGCTCTGCCTCCAGGTTATGGAATATAATTCCAGATTTTCTGCAGAACCTGCAGTAATACGAATACCAGAAAACTTTATGGCCGTGTCGTTGACATAACGCGTTGTCGCATTGTTCGGATCATACTGCGAGAGAGCTGCCGAAGCGGTGCCGATCTGGAGCGAAGAATTGGCGTTTTGAGACGTGCCGCGCACGGGCAATTGTCCCTCGACAGGTGCCGATGCATCAATAGCTATTACCTGCAGGATGGCCGCCTCTCCAGAGTGCTCCGAAAGATCCCACGCCATATTTCCGGCGATAGAGAGCGCCAGAGGTTCTGCGACGCGTATGTCGAGCGGCTTCTTAAACTTAAACACTGCCTTGTGGTCATTGTGAAGATATGCATAGCTCAACTCATTCCCTTCTCCATCGAGAAGAGACAGATAATCAAAAATACTGTTGCTTGATGGTCCTGTCCGCTGAACTATAATGCTGTTGACCGTTAAGTCTGCGCCCCTTGCACTAAGCTCGAAGTTAGTAAAGGGAACGTAGAGCGCTTGTTGAGGTGCAATGGTGGAGGCAGGTTGTTCTATGGGAGAGACCACGAGAGCCGCTGGCTCTGTTATTGTAAGCGGCGAAGACAAGGTCTGTACTAGAGTGCTCGCCTGTTGCGTAGCAGTTGGAGTTGCACAAAGAGCATTCAATTTCGCGCGCGTTGATACGCCAACGACCCCGGTGCCTTTAGCAAGACCGTTCGGCGTCAAAATCTCCGATGCATATCTCTCTTGAAATTTTGTAACTGCGCGTTTCGTGAGCTGACCATATGAGTCACTTTCATTGCCGGCAGAGCCAACACCTGAGAGAGCAATGGCCGTGTCGGGGTCCGAATTCAGGAATTGCTGCAATTTCATCACGTCAGCCCCCGCACTGCCGATTTTCAAGTTCCGAGTCCAGCTGAAAGGGCAGGCACTTTGGGAGATTTCGGCGCGCGCAACAATCGGGATAAATAAAAGAATAATCGCACAGACACCGACAAACGAAAGAACAAATTCGGTCAACCTCTCTTGTGCAAGGCGCTCCATAATCCGTTTATTGTACACCCTCAAACATGCGCAATACCCGAGCTGGTGCATATCCCTATGCTGGTGTAATACTGAAAACACTGTCGCGATTTGAAATATTTCCACGTAGGCGCCTTGTTCTATTCAGATATACATATTACAGTCATTTAATGAGAATACCTGAGATTTTCGGCTCGATCGTTAACACGGTGTCCGCATTGTCGCCAAAGAAGACCAGATCCGTCATCGGCAATATGGTCAGGCCGCCGCTTCAAGCGATAGGCGAATTGAATAAGAGAGCATCCGATCATTCCTTGCGAGCACGTGTAGAAGAGTATCTATCCGGCGATATTCCGGAATACTTCCAAAACGGCCCTATCATCTATTCCGCGAAATACCTCGCGACCCCAAATTTTGAGACCTTGCGATTCCTGCACATCACCGAGCCTCTCCATATGAGAACCGTTATCACTGAGGACACGAAGGACCTTTTTCTGCCGCAAAATCAGGTCAAAAGGGCGCTGTGTAAAATACCGATCTGCCGTCGCATAACGGTAAAAGAGGGGAAGGCGTACGAGCACTTTCAAAAAGTCTCCATTGTTGATTTCAAGACCGCCGCGCGCAAGCCCTTCCGTGAAATTACGACGCTATGGGGAGAACCATTGACCGATTTCCACACTAATCTACTATCGAGATTCGCCCGCAAGAAAGTCGAGATACATGACGATACGGCGTGGATAGACCGCAATCATCGCGGCGACCTTCCTGAACTATACAAGAAATTCCTCTCACTCTTCATCGTCCATGGGGTTCTCTTCGAGGACTACTCGATGGACGACAAAAATGAGATAGATTTCGCGAAGCAAGTACTGCAACCCGCGTTCCGATTTGTAGAAGAGCGTTTCGGTTGCCGTCCGCTTATTGCAGAACTTGTTCCTCCGTCCGTCGAAAGCGACCTGTTTTGGATCAGTTATCCTTCGGGCACGTTGGATGTCCTGCGCGAAAAGATGCTACGGCTGAAGAAATAGAACTCTATGGATGTCGCATCGTTTTTCATAGCGCTTATCGGTCCGTTGCTCTATGCGCTGACAAACCACATAGACAAGATTCTCTTGGAGAAGTACTTCAAGAAGGGCGGGGTCGGCACACTCATTCTTTTTTCTTCACTCCTATCCGCGCTCGCGCTGCCATTTTTATTCATGGCAGATACAACGGCATTAAGCATGGGCGGGATGAGTATACTCGCTCTCGCGGTGGTAGGAATCCTTAACGTGCTGGTGTTGTGGTGCTACCTGCTCGCTCTTAAGGACGAGGAGGCATCAGTCACGGTCGTGTTCTACCAGCTCGTACCGGTATTTGGGTACATGCTTGGGTATTTCATACTCGGTGAAGTACTGACGAGGATGCAACTTATGGCTATGGCGATCATCATTTTCGGCGCTACTATCATATCCTTCGAGATAGATGCAGAGAATAAGTTCAAGCTTCGCAGGAACACTATCGCACTCATGCTCGCCGCCGCTTTCTTCTGGGCGCTTGAATCGGTCATTTTCAAGGCGGTCGCACTCGAAGAGAACCTCTGGAGGTCGCTCTTTTGGGAGCATCTCATGCTCGTTCTGGTCGGCATCGGCATATTCACTTTCATACGCTCCTACCGCAGGCACTTCCTATCGGCGATACAGAATAATTCCAAGGCGATCCTGTTGCTCAACGCCACGAACGAGTCCCTGTACATACTAGGGAACATAGCATTCTCGTTCGCGTACCTTCTCGCTCCCATAGCGCTCGTGCTCCTCGCAGAGTCCTATCAGCCGATCTTCGTCCTTGCGATCGGAATATTCCTAACGATCTTCTTCCCTAAAATATCGGTCGAAAAAATACAGGCAAAGCACCTCTGGCAAAAGGTCATTGCCATCTTAATAACCGGAATCGGGACATACTTGCTGTTCGTTTCGTAATCGTAATCGGGAATATCTTACTCACCCTCTGAAACGGAACAGCGTCATATTGTCCCTAGACGTGGGTTGCAGCATATGTTGCGCCCGATATACTGACACTGAACCATGAAATCCGCACTTGCCCGGCACCTTCCATCTTTGATACTCGCAGTACTAACGATCGGCGCATTGCTAGGCTCCTACTACGAAACGCTACATCTCAATGCCGTCGGACTTCTGTTCACGGAAGGATGAGGCCGTATGAATATATCCGCGTGGCAGCCTCAGGGTCTTGATATCGTGTGCACCGACGCGATTTCGAGCGTGTTCGGACTCCTGGACCCCTCGATAGCGCCGTCGCTTCTGTACTACTCGTACATCCCTATCATATTCGTCGTCCTTCTTTTTGGCATAGCCGTCTTTCTTGCAAGCCACGCCACACCTGTAAGCCGCTTGTTCTTCTGGATAGCCGTGGTCTTCTCGCTTCTCATTGGAGGAGAGATCCTGCTTTGGATCGCGGTGCCTGTATATCTCATTCATTTCATCTGGCAAATAATCGCCATATGGCATGCGCTTCTCATATTTTTGCTTGCCAATTTTGTATATCTGTTCGTAAGAGAAAAGCTGCTTCCGAACGCCTGGCAGTGGGCACTCGTGGCTTTTTTGGCGCCGATTTTAATTCTGACGCCGACGATCTATAATCTGGTCGGCTTTAATTTCCAAACATGCGAGGGTATTTCCGGACCCCTTTGGTCGTACATATACATTCTCGAAGCGGCTATAGCCGTGATCCTTTTCGATTTCTGTTTTCGTGCTTTCAAGGAGCGGGTTGGGCGGTCGGATCGATCCGGAGTGTTAGTTCTAGGCTCCGGCATCCTTATATTCTGGATTATCTTCATCGCCTCCAATTTTATCGGTGACGCCACCCTTACCTACAACATTAATCTTATCGGCCCCGTAGGAATGATCGCGCTCATAGCCACCTTGAGCTACCTCATCGTACGGTACCATGCATTCAATCTGCGCGTGTTCGCCGCCCAGGCGCTTGTCGCGGCCGTACTTGCATTGCTGTTCGCCGCGTTGTTCGTTAGGACTATCGAGCATGCGCGGTACGTGCTCATCGGCACATTCGCGCTTGTTGTCGTTCTCGGAACCCTCCTCATCCGAGGGGTCCGGCAGGAGATAAGGCAGCGCGAGCTGATACAGAAGCAGGAAGAAGAGCTTGAGGTAGTTAACAAACAGCAGGAGAATCTTCTCCACTTCATCAGCCACGAGATCAAGGGGTACTTGACCAAGAGCGAGGGCGGATTTGCCGGTATCGTGGAAGGCGACTACGGTACCATAACGACCCAGCTGAAAGAAATGGCTACCACCGCGCTCGAGGATGTGCGGAAGGGAGTCGCCACGGTCATGCAGATACTTAATGCATCCAATTTGAAAAAGGGAACCGTGAATTATGCAAAAAAGCCTTTCGATCTCAAGTCCGCGGTATTGGACGTCGTCAACGCTCTGAAACCGACCGCGCAGGAAAAACATCTGACAATAGAAACGTCTATCGCAGATGGCAAATATATTATCTCCGGCGACGAGGAGAGGATACGGGAAGATGTAATACGAAATCTTATCGACAATGCGATAAAATATGCGCAATCCGGAATAGTTCGCGTCCAGCTCAATGATGGCGATAAGATGCACTTCTCGGTAAAAGATAACGGGATAGGCATCACGCCTGAGGATATGCGGAATTTGTTTACTGAAGGCGGACACGGGAAAGATTCGATAAAGATGAACGTGCATTCCACCGGATACGGTCTGTTCATTGCTAAATCCGTCGTGGAAGCGCACGGAGGGAAGATATGGGCTGAATCCGAGGGGGTCGGAAAAGGCTCATTGTTTACTGTTGAGTTGCCTGCGGCTTGATGGCGTAATATGTCTGCGAGATGCCGTTTTTTCTGGTATATTTGAACCATATGGCACGGAAACGGCTGTTGACTGGACTCCAGCCATCGGGAGCGCTTCACATCGGGAACTACTTCGGGGCTCTTAAACCTTTCGTTGATACATATGGGGAATATGAAAGCACCCTCATGGTCGCCGACTATCATGCGCTGACGACCTTGAAAGACCCGTTGCAGCTGCAGCGCAACATTCTTGATATCGTCAAGGACTATATCGCAGTAGGCGTCAATCCGGAACGTGCGACAATATTCCAGCAGTCTCATGTGCAGGCGCACACGGAATTAACGTGGATATTCAACTGTCTGGTCTCAAGGTCATTCCTCGAGCTTGGACATGCGTACAAGGACAAGGAAGCGCGCGGACTTGACGCGAACGTCGGCCTTTTTGATTATCCTGTTCTTATGGCAGCCGATATCCTCCTCTATGATACCGACGTCGTCCCCGTGGGAACCGATCAGAAACAACATATCGAGTACGCACGGGAAATCGCGGGAAAATTCAATACTGCCTACGGAGAAACCTTCATGCCACCCAAGGAGCAAATCCTCAAGGAGGTCGGAGCTGTGCCCGGGACCGACGGGAAAAAAATGAGTAAGAGCTACGGCAACACGATACCACTTTTCGGAACGCATGACGAAATAGCAAAAGCGGTCATGGGCATAGTCACAGACTCAAAAGGAGAAAGCCCGGAATTCGTATACGCTATTCATTCGTTCTTCAAAAGCCGAGATGAACTCAGGAAAATCTATCTTGACAATAAAGGTAAGTACAAGACGCTTAAGGAGATACTCATAAATGATATTGAAGCCGTCGTTGCGCCGATGAGAGAGAAGCGCGCCTCAATCACCGACGCGGACGTGAAAAACATATTGAAAGACGGGGGCGAGAGAGCTCGTGATATCGCCGAGACAAAAATGCGCGACGTTCGGCAGAAAATCGGCGTAACTCTGTAAAAATATTTACCCCGTTAGAGGCTTCAAAGGAGTAATTGATGTATGATAGATAACCGTATGCATAAAACCGAGAGTGCCTCTAATGGGGTGGAAAGAACTATTATAAGAGACCTACCGAAAAGTATCGGGAAGCAAGTGGAAATCCGAGGATGGGTTTCCGTCAGACGCGACCACGGGAAGTTGATTTTTCTGGACATACGCGATCGCAGCGGGGAAGTGCAAGTTGTCGTGACACCGAAAGAGTCCGCCGCATTAGAAACGGCAAAGCAGTTGCGTGCGCAGTGGGTCGTGTGCATTGAAGGGACCGTAAAAGAGCGCCCGGAGAACATGAGGACCGATACGCTTTGCGGAATGCTTGAGGTATCGGCCCTGAATATAGAGGTTCTTTCAGCGGCGCATGAGCTGCCATTCGAATTGGATGCCGAGGTCAACATCGACACTCACTTCGATTACTTGCCTTTGACGCTGCGAACGGAGAAAAGCCGAGACATATTCACACTGCAGGCGACTATCGTTGAGGCATATCGCGCATCTCTCCGCGCAATGGAATTCACAGAATTCCAGGCGCCGTCCTTGGTAGGAGGAGACGCGGAGGGCGGAGCGGCAGCGTTCAAGGTGGACTACTATTACGATACGACGGCATTCCTCGCGACCTCGCCGCAATTCTACAAACAGATAATGGTTGGGCCGTTCGAGCGTGCGTTTACTGTTGCAAAAGTCTTTCGCGGCGAAAAACACGCGACCACGCGCCACTTGAGCGAGCTCACGTGCGTGGATTTTGAGATGGGCTTCATAAAAGATCACCGCGATCCCATGGGAGTTCTGGAGCGCGCGATACATGATGTCGTGCAGACTGTAAAGGAAAATCATCCGGACATATTCGCGCGCTTTAAAGTCGATGTGCCTCTTATCCCGAGTTCAATACCGATATTGAAACTGCGCGAAGCGCATAAAATACTCGGAGTCCCGGAAATGCCTGATATGGAGCCGGAGCATGAGCGCCAAATTTGTGAATGGGCAAAGAAAGAGCACAAATCGGATTTTGTATTCATTACTGATTTTCCAACCGCGAGTCGTGCATTCTATACATATGAGGACCCTGCAGATGCCCCGTATTCCCGCAGTTTCGACCTTCTTTTCCGTGGTCTTGAAATAAACAGCGGATCACAGCGCATACATGACCACGCAATGCTCGTTGAACGCATGCGTTCGCGCGGGCTGGATCCTGAGAAATATTCTTTCTACCTCCAAGCATTCAAGTACGGACTTCCTCCGCATGGCGGCTCGTCCACGGGAGTGGAGCGCATTACCGCCCGCATGCTCGAACTGCCGAATGTGAAAGAGGCGTCCGCTTTCCCGCGTGACCTGAACCGCATTGATGTACGGCTCTCGCTCTAACATGATAGATAAATATAGCGTTGCCACGGAGGCGTTCGCCGGACCCCTGGAAACACTCCTGAATCTTATCGAGGAACGCAGGCTCTCCATTTCCGATATTTCACTCGCCGAGGTCACGGACACATATCTCGCATATGTCGAGAAATTGCCGAACCTTCCGCTAGGGGAGACCGCTCAATTTATTCTTATCGCCTCCACACTGCTTCTCATCAAGTCGCGCTCGTTACTGCCGACCCTACAACTTTCCGAAAATGAACGAGAAAGCGTTGAGGAGCTTGAACGTAGGTTGGCGCGATATAGAATAATCCGCTCCACCACCAAGATCTTGAGGCGGGAGTGGGGGAGAGCGCCTTTGCTTTTCCCGAAGCGTGTTCCTGCACGCACTCCGGTTTTCGTTCCTGGAGAAACAGGGGTCGGAGGAATAGTAAATGCGGCGATGCGTCTCATGGGCACACTGCCCAAGCCTCAGGAACTTGCAGAAGCCGCCGTCGCGCCAGTGCTTGCTCTTGAGGAAGTTATAATCCGCCTCAAGAACCGTCTTACGAAAGCGGCTCGGGCGCGTTTCAGCGAGCTTGCCAGCCTCGGGGACAGGCATGAGGTCATAGTATATTTCCTTGCGGTCCTGGAACTTGTCCGTTCCGGCTCAGTGAGCGCCACGCAGGAGCGCCTTTTCAGTGAAATAACCCTAGAGACCGAGACGCTCGCAGCGCCGAGATATGGAGCGTGATGATAATTAGAAGATATAAAAAGTAATAGATGAATTCACAACAACAAATATCGGATGTCGCGACAAAGGCAGGAGCATTTCTCTTCGCAGAGGGCGGTGTGCTCTCGCTTCGCAAACTCGCTCAACTAATAGGATGCAGTCAGGCGGAGTTGGTCGCCGGTTTGCAGCAACTTAGAGATCGGCTCTCGCAAAGCGGCGTGTCGCTTATACGCACTGACACCGAGGCAGGATTATCTGTTTCTCCGGAAGCTGCCGACTCTGTAGAAGCTGCGTACGAACGCGAACTGGGACGTGAAATAGGAGATGCTGGCCTTGAAGTGCTGGCGATACTTTTATATCGCGGGCCATCCACGCGCGCGGAAATTGATTACATACGCGGAGTGAATACAAGCTCGACTCTTCGAACGCTTTTGGCGCGCGGACTTGCCGTGCGTGAAAATAACCCGAAAGATGCGCGAGAATATCTCTATCGCTGCACTGTAGAGCTTTTGGCTCATCTGGGGGTGACCGATGTGTCAAAATTGCCGGAATATGCTAAAATAACGAGTGAATTAGCTTCATTTGAGACCGCACAGAAATCATTAAAAACAGAGCATGGAGATCTGGACGACACAAGAAACAGCCCCGCTCAGCGAGAGGGAACTGCCGCAGAAAACTGAAAAAACAGCCGCTATAAGGACGCTGAGCTTTGCATTGCTAACATTGACACTTGTAACTGTCGCATTTGAATATAAATCTACCGAACTTCCTGTAGAACCAAGAACGGCGGTCGCATCGCCAGCGGTTGCAGCTGAAAAGATCTTCGCGGACCTCTCTCACTCGGCAAAAAGTGCTATCGTAATAGATCTAAAAGACAACGCTACGCTTTATGCCTACAATCCGGACGTGCAATTACCACTCGCCTCTCTTGTAAAGATCCCATTGGCGCTTGTGGTGTCGGAAGTATTATCGCCGGACACGATCGTGACGATACCGCGCGATACTGCGCCTCAGGGAAGCATCGAGCGGCTTGCAAAAGGCGAGAAATGGCGCATCCAAGATATAATTGATTTTACACTTGTAGCTTCTTCGAACGCTGGCGCCGAGATCCTTGCGGAAGCGGCAGACAGCGCCATAAGAGCCCGATATCCCGATGCTCCAGCGGGCTCCGCGGCGGTATGGCGAATGAACGATGTCGCGCGCGAGCTCGGGCTAACGCACACTTATTTCCTGAACGTGAGCGGATTAGACGAAAGCACGACATTATCCGGCGCATATGGCTCAGCACGCGATATTGCAACTCTTTACGCATATGCCGTATCTTCTTCGCAGTCTTCGATTTTCAATGAAACTGCAGAGAGCGGAATAATCCTGAAATCTTCGAACGGGAAGGGGAGGACGGTGGCGTATAACACGAATGAGGCGGTACGCGACATACCGGGCCTAATAATGGGCAAAACTGGCATAACTGACCTCGCGGGTGGGAACCTCGCCGTTGTCTTTGACGTGGCGCCAGCTCACCCAGTTGTCGCTGTCGTACTCGGTTCGACCCGTGAAGGGCGCTTTAAAGATATGAAGCAACTCGTAGAGAGAGCGCGTCAGATAATTTCCATGGAAAGATAGCGTTTACTGCCGCCCCTGAAAGCCGTACAATGTCCAAATGCTATCCGATATAGTGAGAGTGCTCGTTCCTGCCACCGCTTCTTTTGCTATAGGCATTATAGCCACTCCATTGCTGACCCATTATCTCTATAGATATAAGGCCTGGAAAAAGAGCCCGGGTAAGACCGCGCTTGACGGTTCGAGTGCAGTCGAATTCAACCGTCTCCACGAGAAAAACGAGGTAAGGGCTCCGCGCATGGGCGGGATCGTCGTATGGGGAAGCGTATTGATCACTATCATCGGAATAGCCGTTGTTGCAAAATTCGTTCCCAGTGCGGAAATCCTCAAGCTCGATTTCTTAAGCCGCAATCAAACTTGGATCCCGCTGGCCGCGCTCATCATAGGAGCCCTCGCCGGTCTTGTAGATGACATTCTCGTTATACGGCAGAATGGCGTCGGTCTACCGCTGCGTCTGCGGCTTCTCGTCGTGGTCCTTCTTTCCATTTATATCGGCTGGTGGTTTTGGGCAAAACTCGACGTAAGCACTGTCAATATCCCATTTGGAAACCCGATCGGAATAGGATGGCTCATAATACCTCTCTTCGTCCTCGTCTCGCTTGCCGTGTATGCTTCCGGAGTTATAGACGGGATTGACGGTCTATCGGGCGGCGTATTTGCTTCCGTTTTCGCATCGTACGCCATCATCGCTTTCGCGCAGAATCAGATAGACCTTGCCGCTTTCTCGGCGTCCGTAGTCGGCGGTCTGCTCGCATTCTTGTGGTTCAACATTCCGCCTGCGCGTTTTTATATGTCAGACACCGGAACAATGGCGCTGACGCTTACGATAGCCGTCATTGCGTTCATGACAGACAGTTTGGGTGGAGGAGTGGGTATCGCGGTCTTGCCCATAATCGGCGGGCTTCTTGTCGCAACAGTTGCATCAGATATCGCACAAGTTCTTTCAAAAAGATTCTTCGGAAAAAAACTCCTGCGCATCGCGCCCCTGCATCATCATTTCGAGGCGATCGGCTGGCCGGGATATAAAGTCGTCATGCGTTATTGGGTGCTTTCGGTCGTCTTTGCTTTCGCAGGAGTGATCATTGCGATAATTTCCGTATAACGAATACGCGCGAGATCCGATCTGAACCATGAAAAAACGAGCATCGCATGTAGACAGGCCTCTTGCACTTCTAGTTTTTGTGCTTGTCGTTTGCGGGGCTCTTGTTTTCTCTTCTGCAGCATTCGGACTGCTGGCTCGCGGATTCGGAAACATCACTTCGGTCGTGTTTAACCATCTCATATTAGGCATCGGGATAGGCGTCATAGCCCTTGTCGTCACCAGCAATATAGATTACCGGCGATGGCGCCGGTTCGCGCCGTACATTTTCGTTCTCGCACTTGCAGCAACCGCTCTGGTCTTCGTACCACAACTAGGTATTGAGCATGGCGGCGGCAGACGCTGGATTGACCTTTTTGGAATGTCTTTCCAGCCATCGGAAGCATTGAAATTAGGCGCGATAATCATGGCCGCTGCATATTTTGTAGCGATACGTTCCAACATTCAATCTCTCAAGTACGGCCTTGGCGGATTCTTAGGAATTATCGCGATTCCTGCGGTTCTTCTCGTATTACAGCCGGACATCGGGACTCTTGGCATAATCACAGCAAGCGTGTTCGCTATCTTTATCTCCTCAGGCGCTCCATGGCGGCACATTTTCATCGTCCTGTGCATCGTGCCTCTCGCGCTTGGCATTCTCATGCTCTACAGACCGTACATGCGCGACCGGGTAATGACATTCTTCTATCCATCTCAAAATCAACAAGCCGAGGGATATCAGATAAAGCAATCTCTTATAGCCATCGGCTCCGGCGGTCTCACCGGCCGCGGATTCGGTCAAGGAGTACAGAAATTTACCTACTTGCCTGAACCTATGGGTGATTCCATATTTGCCGTAGCTGCTGAGGAGCTCGGATTTTTAGGCGGAATTTCAATAATATTCCTATTTCTGGCGTTCACGCTTCGCGGGTTCGCGGTAGCCGCGCATACTCCCGACATGTTTGGCGGTCTTCTAGCCGTCGGGATCTCAACATATCTCGGAAGCGAGGCGCTGATCAATATCGCCGCCATGCTCGGTATGGCGCCATTGACCGGCATACCTCTTACATTCGTCAGTCAAGGCGGCAGTGCCATGCTCGTATCGCTTGCAAGCGCTGGAATATTGCTGAGCGTATCCAGGCATAGCACAAAGAGATGATGTGCAGCGTAGATTTGAAAATGAGCATCATGGAGATACAATAAGCTGATGAAAATCGCACTAACCGGCGGGGGGACTGGAGGACATTTCTATCCGCTTATCGCAGTCTCTGAAGCTATCGAGGATCTGGCAAAGGAGCGCACGTTGATCGAGCCAGAGCTTTTCTATATAGGCCCAGATGTCTTTGATACTGCAGCCCTGCACGAGCACGACATCGTGTATGTGAAGAACCAGGCAGGGCGGATGAGGCGATATGCGAGTATTTTAAATTTCTTTGATATTTTCAAAACGGCATGGGGCATTATAAGCGGTACGGTCAATCTTTTCAGGATTTATCCGGACGTTGTGTTCTCGACAGGGGGATTTGCCGCATATCCGACGCTATTCGCCGCATGGATATTGCGCATACCCGTCGTTATCTACGATGCCGACGCAACTCCTGGACGCGTATCGGTCTGGTCGTCAAAATTCGCCAGATGGATCGCAGTTGCTCATCCGGATGCCGCAACAAAATTTCCGGATAAGGTCCGGAGCCGCATAGCCAGGGTAGGACATCCTATTCGCAAGGAAATTGAAGCCGTAGCGCATGAAGGGGGTCATGAGTTTCTGAAACTTGAGGATTCGGTTCCGACCATATTCATCATGGGCGGCTCTCAAGGGGCCAAAGCTATAAATGACGCGGTTTTGGACGCTCTGCCGGAATTAGTCAAACACTATAACGTCGTCCATCAAACAGGTACCGCTAATCAGGACGAGACGAGGAAAATCTCCCGGCTTGTCCTCGAAAGTTCTTCCTTTGATAAACGCTATCGTGCTTTCGGATTATTGAACACGCTTTCCATGCGCATGACAGCGGGTATCGCCTCGCTTATAATCGCGCGCGCAGGCAGCGGCACAATTTTCGAAATTGCCTGTTGGGGAATACCTTCAATACTCATTCCTCTGCCGGATGACATTTCCCACGATCAGACGGAAAATGCATATTCGTACGCGCGCGGAGGCGCCGCGGTCATCGTAGAACAGCGCAATCTCACTCCGCATCTACTTGTCGCAGAAATCGAACGCATTACAGGAAATAAAGAACTGCAGAAGAAGATGTCTGATGCGGCGCGCGAATTCGCTCGTCCGCAAAGCGCTCGTAAGATCGCGGAGATCATCGTTGAAACCGCGTTGGAGCACGAAGCGGTATGAAGAGCGGGCTTGTTCGTGTTCGTATTCCTCCGAGTCCGACGGGCTTCTGTCATGTCGGCACTGCGCGCATGGCTATATTGAATTTCCTGTTCGCACGCAGACATGGCGGCCAGATAATCTTTCGCAGTGAAGATACCGACAAGGAACGGAGCAACGCGGCATACGAAGAGGACATCATTGAATCTCTGAAGTGGCTCGGCCTTGAGTGGGAAGAGTTTTATAGACAGTCCGAGCGCACTCTTATATATAAGAAATATCTGGAACAGCTTATCAATGCCGACAAGGCTTATATTTCCGTGGAGGAGAGCAAAAAAGAACCGGGAAAGATGGCAAGCGTCGTTCGACTTAGGAACCCCGGAACTCTGATAACATTCCACGATCTCATCCGCGGAGATATAACCTTTGACACCGCCGAATTGAAGGATTTCGCTATCGCGCGCTCTGTCGTGGACCCTTTGTATCATTTCGCAGTCGTCGCCGACGACGCGGAGATGAGCATAACGCATGTTATACGCGGCGAGGAGCATATCTCGAACACTCCGCGGCAAATACTCATACAAGAAGCCTTAGGGCTGGCGCGTCCTCAATATGCGCACTATCCACTGCATTTGGCTGCTGACAAATCAAAACTTTCAAAGCGCAAAGGAGACGTTTCCGTTCGGGACTATCGAGAAAAGGGGTATTTGCCGCAGGCCCTATTGAATTACATTGCTCTTCTTGGATGGACTCCGCCTTCCGGAAGGGAGGTCATGGACCTTAACGATATGATAAAAGAATTCAATATAGAGGACCTGCATAGAAGCGGGGCCGTGTTCGACATCGAAAAATTGCGGTGGTTCAACAGGCAATATCTCACCAAGATGCCGGAGAAAATATTTGCAAACGAGACCATGCGGATCATGGCGGAGACGCTCGACGTTCGCGGCGTTGCCTGGAGCGAAAACGTCGGGCGCTCATTAGTAACTCTTGTGCGCGAACGCATAAGCGTATGGGAGGACCTGCGCGCACTTGTTTCGGAAGGGGAATTCGACTACTTTTTCACAGATCCAAAACTGGATCGTGCAGAAATACCAGAGAAGGGTAAGGATCCCGCAAATGCAGCGCGACATCTCGATACGATTAATAAAATCCTGGCTGATTCGCCGAATGAATTGTTTGCGGACCAAAACAAAATAAAAGAGGCGGTATGGAGCTATGCCACAAAAGAGGGGAGAGGTGCCGTCTTGTGGCCTTTCCGCTACGCTCTAACGGGACGAGCCCGCTCGCCAGACCCTTTTGAAGTCGCTGCCATAATAGGTAAAGAGCCAACATTAAGGCGTATCAATTCGGCGATAAGTATTTTAGGCAATGCATGAAAACCTATGTGAGAACATACGCCGCGTTTTTGACCTTCGCGGTACTAATTAGTCCGTTAGTTGCAGTCGCTCAATCGGCCGACGAGCTTCAAAAGCAAATAGATTCGAATACTGCCCAGATAGCGGCGCTTGAAAAGGAAATAGCGCAGTATCAAGTGCAGCTTGATGCGACCATCAAACAAAAAAACACATTGCAGAACACGGTTGCCCAGCTTGATCTTCAGCGTAAGAAGCTGACCGCTTCCATCAACGTCACGAAAAGCCAGATAAATACGACGCAATTGCAGATACGGCAGCTTTCAACCAGCATCGCGAACAAGCAAAGCTCGATCCAAAACAATAAGGAAGGCCTTGCCGAATCGCTCCGGCTTCTGGAACGCGGAGAGCAGCAGCCGCTTTCGATCGCAATTTTGTCTTCAGACCAGATCTCGGACGCTTGGCAGGATGCGGATTCAATGGCAAGTCTCCAGGAATCAATACGGGAGGATATAGACCGTCTATCAGTCGAGAAGCAGTCTCTTACTGATACTAAAACTGCCGCGGAAACCAAGCGCGCGCAACTATTGAAACAGCAGCAAACATTGGTAACGCAACAGGGGTCCTTGGATGCGACACGCAAAGCGCAGAACGAGCTTCTGGAACAGACAAAAGCACAGGAATCGAACTTCCAGGCAATTTTGGCCCAAAAACAGGCCGCCAAGGCGAGCTTTGAGAGCGCTCTGCAAGATCTGCAGACAAAGTTCCAGTACACGGTTGACCCGTCAAAGATCACGCCGGCAGGACGTGGAATTCTACATTGGCCGCTCGACAAAGTGGCGGTCACGCAACAATTCGGCGATACCTCGTTCGCGCGAAGCGGCGGGTACAACGGCAAAGGGCACAACGGCATTGACCTACGTGCGCAGATAGGAACGCCTGTCAGAGCGGCTCTGACGGGTACCGTGATAGGCACAGGCGACACCGGCTCCGTGCGCGGCTGCTATTCATACGGTCGCTGGATACTCATCCAGCATGGCAATGGCCTAGATACGCTCTATGCGCACCTATCGCAGATTTCCGCCTCCAAGGGGCAATCGGTGGGGACCGGCCAGCTTATCGGCTACAGCGGGCAGACAGGATATGCGACGGGTCCGCATCTCCATTTCGGCGTGTATGTCTCATCTGCAACGCAGATAATGCGGCTAGGAGACGCGACGAAGCAAAAGACTCCGTGCGCGAATGCCATCATGCCGATAGCGCCACTCTCAGGGTACCTTAATCCGACTAACTATTTCTAGTTCGGGCGGCTCTTAGATTTCTTCAGCTCCGGCCACTCGACGATGTTCATCGCTTTCGTTTCAACGCGCGATGCTTTGCGCAACAATCGCATCGTTTTTCCCGGAACGATGGGGAAGTGGTGGGAGCTGTCGAGCGCCTCAACTAGGAAATGCAGGTCCTTCTCCGCCGTCACCCATGTTTTCACCGGGTAGCGTGTTAGGGAGAATGGCCGTGAGTATGCCCGCAAAGATTTTCTACCGTCATCTAAGAGGTATTCGTGGAAATACGACATCGCGAGTTCGCGCACGCTTCGGTACACGGGGTCGCGGTAGCGCAATATGGGATGATTGGTCTTGCTGATAGCGCCCCAAAGGCCATTCTGCCGGAATAATGCCACGACATGGTCCTGATCCTCGTCTATCGTTCTCAGATCAAGGAGCAGAGGGCGCGCTCCGTGATACGCGAGCGCCGCCGCCGCAAACAAAGCACCTTCAAAGCAATGCGCCGTCTGATTTCGAATGACGCGTCTCGACGACATATAAGTCTCTCCCTTGACCTCAAAATTAATTGGAATGGAATCCAAATAATCTTGTATCTTTTGCGCGGTGTTCAGTTCAGTAAAAACTTTACGCTCGGCGGGGGAGAGCACGGCTTTTAATCTGTTGCGGTAGGCCATAGCGCTAATCATACACCGTGCTAACATGCTTCCATGGGTAAGGGGTTAGAAAGACTTCGACCGGAAGAACGTGTGAAAAGACAAATTGGCCGCCTCATTAAAGCTGCCCAATTACAACCTATATCTAGCGCGGGCGATTCTGCAACAAGGCGAGAAAACGTGTTCGAAAGGGATATTGCTCTAACCCGCAAATCCCCTCAATGGCACGATGGTGAATCTTTAAAACCAAAAGAGGTTGCCAACCAAATTGTGAATGAAGTTGATAAGTGGGTTGAAAAATATGGAGTGGGTTCCCCTGAAGAACTTGAGCTATTTTTAAAGAGACTTGATACAGCAGCGTCAATCAGTAATGATCCGAAAATACAGACGCTTCGTAAAAAAATAGCTGCAAAATTTACTGAAAATATTAATTAAAAGTGTCTATATGCAACTAGATAAATTTATCGAGGAAACACTTGTAGGAATACAAAGAGGTGTAAAAAATGCCAATATCGCAATCGCAAAGCAGGAGAAGACTCCGGAGAGAACAAATGGACAGATGCAATACCACATGGACAGTAATCGAGGAGACGACAAAAATAAAAATGGCAGCATTAGTTTCGATGTGGCGGTTACAGTTATTTCAGGAAAGAACGTCGAAGGGGGAGGTAAGGTAAGTGTCGTTGGTCTATCCTTGGGAGCCGGAAAAACAGTCTCTGGCAGCGAACAAAACGTCAGTCGCATCAAGTTTCAAGTTGACCCGTTTAATTCTCTTTATTAAAAAAGAGAAGCCAGACATCCACGGGTTTATAGCCAAGCTTGTGCCAGGAAAATGTATCTTACGGTAGTAGCAGAGAATATCCACAGAATCATAAATAGCTTATGCGACATATAGGGTATACTTGAGCGATGGCAAAAGGTCTCACGTGGCCCATGGAGCGGATAAGAGATGGATTAGATCGTTTTTATAAGGAGAACCATAGGTACCCGACAGCAACAGAATTTGATGAGTGTCCTTATTTACCCAGAGCTAAAACTGCCGAGCGTCGTTTTGGCGGACTTGTCGCGCTTCGTAAACAACTCAACATAGGAAGTGAACATGATTTGCGAACAGGCGCCCATAGCTCAAAACGTGCGCATACGATAAATGAACGCGCCCACATACTAGAGAAAAATGTATACGAACTGTTGTGCAAACAATTCGGGAAAGAATTTGTGCACAGAGAATACTTCTACACAGATGACCACAGGACTCGTGCTGATTTCTTTGTATATGATGGCAAGGATGGATTTTGTGTAGACGTGTTTTATGCCAGTTCGCTCAAAAATATTGGGGGATGCCTGAACCTTAAACTGGCTAAATACTCGCAGTCAGACCTACTGCCATATCCAATCATATTTCTTCAGATGAACGAAGATATTAATCAGAGCGAGCTAAATGAGCTAGTCCAGAAAAAGAAGAGGGGGCTCGGGCAAAAGCAAACCCTTATGAGCTGGAAGACGTTTGAGGAGTTCTATAAAAGCCGCAAGCCCTTACGTGTCTTACGTTCTTAAGCCATTATCTGATTACTTAAATATAAGTAAATAATATGATATGTCGCATAAGCTACCCGCGTAAAAGATATATTGTGCGACGTTGTATTAATATTATTACGCCACAATCTCGTTTAGCCGATTTGACACTTCTCTCTTCCTCTGATGACTGCTGATTTAAATAAAGTGTCGGAACAATTAAAACGAAGTTGGAAGTATTATAACGACTCAATATTCCAGAATAAAATTTATTTCCAGTTCCCTGCCAAACCAAAGGGGAAGGCATCAATAAATCTACAAATGCTGTTCTTCTTGCACTCTCCCCTGCCCCTTATTTCCAGGGTATCTCAAATTGCATGAATTCTGGCAAAAGCTTTCGGCCATAGAGAAGGCGTGCGACTACCTCCGCATGCGACAAGGCACCTGTAAGCGCGTTGTGCGGGCTGGGCTCCTCTGGAATACCGCAATAGTGCAATACTGCATCTAGGTCGAGTGCGGAGCGGCGATGCTTCACCGGCGGCTGGATTCCCCGCTCTACCATGTGCATGTAGCAGAGCGTATGCGTGTCGATCGTGCGATATGCGAATGGCCAGTCGGTATGCCCGGCGCGCTGTGCCGCATATTTCAAGAAATCGCGATCAAAAGAAACGTTCTGTCCTGCAAGAGTCCGTTCTTCCAATCCATCACTCCAGTGAAGGAAGGCGTGTGTCAGATCCGCCTCGCTCTGCTTTCTAGCATCGGTTATCTGTTCCCTGCTGAATCCGTTCACCGCAAGTGCTTCGTCCATAATGTGCGCACCATCCCAAACTCTGCATTCTTCATAAAATCTATTGCTCGGGTTCGCAAAATCGAGCGCGCCCACGCTCACGATGGAGTGCCTGTGCGCTTCCGTCCCCGATGCTTCTACATCAATAATTAACATAGGAGTATTGTATAGCGTATGACGTGCGGCGTATAGAGACTTTTTCTTACTGCAATCCCTTGCAGTTCTTCGCCGGCGTGTAGCCCGCACGCCGGGCCTCGTCCTCGCTCACGAACCATATCTGATTCCGCTGTGCTATCTTCAAAGCACTTGCGCACCACGGAAAATAATACGCGCTGCCCGTTTTAGAAGCCACTATCAATCCCCCGATATTCATGGCTCTTGGTTTTGTCCCGGCAGGCGCCTCTATGATGGAAACGGGAGGCCGGACACTTTCAAGAACGGAAAGTCGGCCGAGACCGAATGACCCCAGGCCGACCAGGAAGACAATGGCCACAATCCCCCACTCCCCGATGAATTCGTCAAGGATGCCCTTGATTTTCAGCTTCAATTCTTCTATACTCTGCATGTTCTAAAAGATATTGTTTAATCCCTAACACCTATACCCTAGGATCTGAACCATTATGGCACATACAAAAGCAGGAGGAACAGCGAAAAATCTACGCGATTCAAACCCTAAATATCTAGGGGTAAAGCGCTCCGATGGGCAAAAAGTGGGCATCGGCGAGGTCATAGTGCGCCAGCGTGGAACAAAAATACTCCCTGGCAAGAACATAGGGGTTGGACATGACCATACGCTTTTCGCGCGAACTTCCGGCATCGTACATTTCCGCACAAAGCGAAAGATGAATTTCGACGGCCGCTCCAAGTCCAGGAATATCGTTGACGTTGTCTAGTTCGTTCAGCTTGTTTTCAATTCCACGGTAATCAGGGCTTTTTTGGTACCTAATTGTATCTCTACCTGCGTGATACCGACGGTTTTTATAGGCTGTTCCAGAGATACGGCTTCTTTGGGAAGGACGACGTTGTATGTCTTGTCTATTTCTTCGGCTATCATTTCGGATGAGAGACTTTGATAGAGATGCCCCTTTTCATTCGCACGAGCCATAATTGTTATTTTAGCTCCGGATAATGTCTTTATAAGACGCGTCCATTCTTCATCGCGTAAAGTCGCCCTTGCTTCCTCTTGTTTGCGCTGCTTTTCATGCTCTGCAATTTTCGCAGGAGTTGCTTGCACGGCAAGTCCGCGTGGTATCAGAGAATTTATAGCGTACCCGTCGGCCACTTCTTTCACGACGCCCCTCTGCCCTACCCCGCCGACATCCTTGATAAGGATAACTTTCATACGCATCGGGTACTCATTGCGCATTGAGCAATTCGACTGCTTTATCCATTTGAGGGTCCTCGCCGGCTTTTGCGTCATCGTCGCTGATTTTCACTTCCACGTCCGGAATGATGCCCGTGTTCGGTATCTGATCTCCGTTGGGCCCTAACCATCTCGCAATCGTCAATTTGAGAGAGGTCTCCGGGGTGATCTCCACAAGTTCTTGTACTGACCCTTTTCCGAAGGTCGTCGCGCCAACAAGCTTGGCTACGCCATAGTATCGCAAAGCGTCTGCGAGAATTTCTGAAGCTGACGCGGAGCCGTGATCTACCAATATCGCCATTCGCAAGTTCTCATTGAACACGTCATAGCCGCGCGAGCGATGCACGATATTCTCCCCGTGGCCATCGTAATCTTCCGTAACAACGACTTTGCCGGAAGGTAAAAACCAGCTGGCCATGTCAACGGCAGATTCGAGATAACCGCCGGGATTGCCCCGCAGATCAAGTATGAGTTTCGTATCTCCGGAATCGATAAACTCACGCAATGCATTCCGGAAAAGTCCGGATGAATTCCCAGTGAAGCTCATGACTTGTATCACGAATACGCCATCAGGGCGGGCTTCTGTGGTTAAGATAGGCACATCTATGACATCGCGAGTTACTTTTATCTCCCTCGGGGCATCCCATCCGTCCCGTGATATCGTCAGAGACACGACGCTTCCCCGCAGGCCCCTGATACGTTTGACGGCTTCCGTTATATCCATGCCGCGCGTATCTATTTCATCTATTTTCAATACTCTGTCCCCGCTCTTTATCCCGGCTCTTTCCGAAGGAGTTCCTTTTAGAGGAGAGACAACTGTCAAAACCTGCTCGCGCACAGCGATTTCCATGCCGACTCCTTCAAAACTGCCGCTCATGTCATCGGAAAAGACCTTGTTTTCGGCAGGAGGCATGAAGAACGTGTATGGGTCGTTCAGAGAGCCTGCAAGGCCCTGTATCATTCCCCAGACCCGCTCCTGATCAGTGGCCTCGGTACTTGTGGCTGCGGGGGTGCTTGTAGAAACGGCGGCAGGGACGAATTTCTCATCAATGGCCTGCCATGCTTTCCAAACCGGAGAAAAATCCACGCCGGATGGTGGTTTATCTGCTCCAAGGCTCTCGGAAGCAATGGACCGAGAGGAGCTGTCCGCTAGGAATCCACGCCCACCTATAAGAAATCCTGTTCCGAAACCGACTATTGCAAGCGAGACGGCAATGATGCCAGCGTTTTTCGCGCTTAGAAATCTTTTGCCATTTTCATCAAACATATGTATCCCGCATGAATTCTGCATTTGCAATTATCGCACCCGCCCATATTTTTGCCAAACCAGACAATGAGAGCGGGGTCGCCGACGAGGACAAAAGATGTTGTATAATTTGGCTATGCGCACGGACCGCGAGCACAATGGGATTTTATGGGTTGATCTGGAATCGCCTACGCGCAATGAAGTGCAAAGAATCATTGAACAGTTCGGCGTGAGCGCTATGATCGCTGAAGAGCTAATGCTTCCTTCTGCAAAACCGCGCGCGGAATTTTATGACTCTTATGCGTACATAATCCTCCACTTCCCTGCACTGCGTCATTCCCACACGTCAATGGAACAGGAAGTCGATTTTGTTGTCGGACGCAAATTTATAATCACCGCTCACTATGACACTGTCGACCCGCTGCACAAATTCTCGAAAGTCTTCGAGGTGAACTCGATTTTAGACAAGAGCAAGGTCGGGGACCATGCAGGATTTCTTTTCTTCTACATGATGAAGAAGCTGTACAAATCCGTCGAGTACGAGGCGGAACATATTCGGCATCACCTCGGTGCAGTCGAGGAATACATCTTTTCAGGACATGAGGTCAGGATGGTCCACGCGATATCCGAAAGCGCGCGCGATCTTTTGAATCTGCGGCAAACCATAGAACCGCACCGCGATGTACTGCACGCTCTTGAGTCCGAAAGCGCGAAGTTATTCGGAGAAGACTTTATGCCATATGTGCGTGCGTTGTCCAATGAATACTACCGCGTGCACAACCACATCATGCGTAATACCGAATCGCTTCACGAACTTCGCGAGACGAACAACTCCCTGCTCTCGACAAAAGAAAACGAAACCATGCGTGTCCTTACCATCATGGCGCTTCTCACATTCCCGCTGTCGCTTGTCGTTTCAATTCTCCAGATCGATACCATTCATAACCCCATACGAGGACTGCCGTATGATTTCTGGATAATCCTCGGGACCGTAGTCGTGATCGGAACATGCATGGTCGCGTACTTTAAGCACAAGAAATGGTTTTAAATATGCGATTCCGTTTCCTTGAACGTTTCTTGAATAAAAATACGCCGGACACTCCCCTTTTTCTTTACAATACGCTTGGAAAGGAGAAGCAGGAATTTATTCTGTCAGCCCCGGCGAAGACCGTACGCATGTATAACTGCGGGCCTACGGTGTATGACGTTCAGCATATCGGCAATCTTTCAATGTTCGTCTTTGCCGACATACTTCGTAGAACACTCGAATATAACGGGCTCACTGTAAAGCAGGTAATTAATATAACCGATGTAGGACATCTGACATCCGACGCCGATGAAGGCGAAGATAGGATGACAAAAGGCCTTAAACGCGAAGGAAAAAAACTCACATTAGAAAATATGCGCGAGCTTGGCGAGCGATACACGCAGATATTCTTGGACGACCTGCGCAAGCTCAATATCGACACTTCGCGCATCACGTTCCCGCGCGCGAGCGACTACATCCCGGCACAGATCGCAATGATAACGACGCTTCAAGAGAAAGGATACGCGTACACGACCGGAGACGGCGTCTACTTTGATACCTCGCGCTTCCCTGCCTACGGTGCGCTCGGAGGAGTTAACATTGAAGGCCAGAAAGAGGGCGCACGGGTCGCGATAAAGTCCGAGAAACGCAATGCGGCTGACTTCGCATTGTGGAAACTGGACAGCAAGCTCGGATGGGACAGCCCATGGGGAAAGGGCTTCCCGGGGTGGCATATAGAGTGCTCCGCGATGATACGCGCAATATTGGGTGAGCAAATTGATATACACACGGGAGGCATAGAGCACATCGGGGTGCATCACAACAACGAAATCGCACAGTCAGAGGCGGCAACTGGCAAGAAACCCTTTGTGCGCTTCTGGATGCACCGCGCGCACGTCCAGCTCGAGGGGGCGAAGCTCGCCAAGTCAAAAGGAAACGTCGTGTACTTATCCGAAATCTGCGAACGTGATTTTCATCCTCTTGCCTTGCGCTATCTCTTCCTCGGCGCACACTATCGAACGTCGAGCAATTTCACCTGGGAGGCGCTAGGGGCCGCGCAGACTGCGCTTGGCC
Source organism: Candidatus Kaiserbacteria bacterium RIFCSPHIGHO2_12_FULL_53_13 (assembly GCA_001781555.1). Lineage (GTDB taxonomy): Bacteria > Patescibacteriota > Minisyncoccia > Phycocordibacterales > UBA2100 > UBA10103. The sequence goes on along the minus strand of MFLP01000030.1, from coordinate 17,772 downwards.
GCCTCTTGAGCTTCGCGCGTGAGGAGGGTGGTACCGTCTCCGAAATGCACCGCAGACGCTTCCATGAGCGCCTCAACGACGATCTGGACACGCCAGGCGCACTCGCGCTTTTGTGGGAGATGACGGGCGACGGCTCGCTTTCCCACGCCGATATTTCCGCGACCCTGCGTGATGCCGACCGCGTGCTCGGCATTGGACTCTCGCAACCCTCGGTGCTAGAGATACTTGTGAAAGAAGATATCAAGATTGAAGACTTGCCGCTGGAAGTTGCACTCCTCGTCAACGATCGTGAGAGGGCGCGGGCCGATAAAGAATGGACCCGCTCCGATGAGCTCCGCGAGAAAATTGCCGATGCCGGTTACGATGTCTCGGACACCACGGGAGGTCCTGAGATACGGGAGCGTTAATCTCCCAGTACGAAATTTACGAGCCTGTTCGGCACGACTACTGTCCGCACCACTTTCTTTCCCTCAAGTCGTGATGCAACTGCCTCACGTGCTGTTTTTTCTATCGTTGCATTGTCCGCATCAGACGTTACGTTTGTTTCTCCCCGCGTTTTGCCATTTATCTGTATGGCAATGGTTATTGTCTCGTCTTTGAGTTTTGACGCATCATATTCAGGCCATTTCTCCAAGTGAACAGAACCCTTGTTCCCTATCTCGCGCCAAAGCTCTTCGGCGAGGTGGGGTGCAAAGGGAGCGAGTAATTTCAGAAACGCGGCCCATTGGGGCTTGCCGATAGTCCTGGTCTTTTCTACGGAATTGAGAAGGATCATGAGCGCGCTTACGGCCGTATTGAACTTCAATGCCGCAATGTCCTCCCCCACCTTCTTGATGGTCTTATGTAGGAGTATATCGAGTTCTGGGACATCTCCATCCTGCACAGAGTCGCTCATGCGGCATACTCGCTCTAAGAAGCGTCTGACTCCCACAACTCCGTCGGGATTCCACGGGTAGCTCGAAACCTCGTTATAGGGCCCGATGAACGCGAGGTACATGCGCACGGTGTCCGCGCCGAGCCGCTCGACGACTTCATCCGGATCGATGACGTTCCCGCGCGACTTGCTCATCTTCTGTCCGTCGGGCCCTAGGATAAGTGAACGGTTCATCCGCCGCGTATAGGGTTCCGTATCAGCGACAAGTCCTATGTCGAAAAGCGCTTTGTGCCAGAAACGTGAATACAGGAGATGCATCGTCGTGTGCTCGGCGCCGCCGGAGTATAAATTTATCGGCATCCACTTCCCCATCTTGTCTAGTGAGGCGAATTCCTTTTCATTTTTCGGGTCCGTGTAGCGCAGAAAGTACCATGAAGAATCCACGAAAGTATCGAGTGTATCGGTCTCGCGCTCTGCGCGGCCGCCGCATGAGGGGCATGCGGTTTTTACCCACTGCCTTGCCTTCGCAAGCGGCGATTTACCGCTTCCTTCCGGCAAATAGTCGGCTACATCCGGCAATTCTACGGGCAAGTCAGCGTCAGGTACGGGCACATTCCCGCATTTCTTGCAATGGATTATCGGTATCGGCACGCCCCAGTAGCGCTGGCGAGAGACTATCCAATCACGGAGCTTATATTTGACAACTCGTCTGCCATAGCGGTCTGCTATTTTGGG
>MFLP01000030.1:596-16123 GCA_001781555.1 Candidatus Kaiserbacteria bacterium RIFCSPHIGHO2_12_FULL_53_13 | reverse complement strand
TCAAAGAGTATGCCCTTGCCGGAGTAGCATTCTTCTCCTTTCGCACGATTCCATGCTACATCTACATCACCGCTGTTTATAAAACTGGATACCTTGTCAGCGTCAAGCCACACTGCATCGTGCAGAGCTTTTTCGCGTTCTGCTACCTCTTCATGAGACCCGTCTTCAAGTTGATACAAGACCGCTTGAAAATGCGCGTTCAGATTTTGCTTCTTCTCGGGATGGAAGAAGCGAGAGTGGATAATTCCGCCGAGCGTGCGGACAAAACGCGGATTAGTGTAGCCCGTCTCTTCTTTTATCTCGCGCAATCCGGCCGTGATTGCATCCTCTCCCTTTTCTATCCCGCCGCACACGAAATACTTCAGATCGCGAAGCTTGTAGTTCAGGCACAGATACTTGTCCTCCGACCAATGTTTGACGATTGCGATGACCGCTTCGCGTTCTGTATACGGAATATCTTCGCGAAACGCGTCCGTTCCTGTTCTGCGAACGATCAGCGGCTCGATAGTTTCGCGAAGCGGGATACCGAATCTCTTCGCAAAAGCAGAGTCCCGTTCATCGTGCGCATCGGCAAACACCGCGCCTGTGCCGTAGTGACCGAGCACGAAATCAGCGACCCACACAGGGATTTTCTCTCCGCTTGCGGGATTAATCGCTTTGACGCCCTTTAATTCGACCCCTGTTTTTTCTTTCTGGTCTGTCTGCCGTTCAAGTTCCGTTTTCTTCTTCGCCTGCTCTATATATTTCTCTACTTCGCGACCATTTGCCAGCGTGCGCATCCACGCTTGTCCTCCGAAGCCTTGCTCGCCCGTCGAAGCCTTGGCGAAGTCGGGGCGAAGGAGGGGGTGTTCTGGCGCCAATACCAGATATGTAGCGCCAAACAGAGTATCTGCCCGCGTAGAGAAGACCGTTATGTGAGGTATTAGCATGCGCAAAACTGTAGGTTCAGTGTCTCCCTTGAAATGAGGTTGCTCGGCGATTACTCTTTGAGTTTGCACTCCGAGTGTTTCGGCAAGGTGCGAAGCCTGTTCTTCACTTATCGCATCGTCGTTCACGTCCTGAAGTTGAACTATGAATGCTGTATTTTCACGGATCTTTTCTCCGTCAAATTCCCACTTAAAACGCTTGTCGAAATTGCGCGGTTTATCCTTGAAATTCCTGTCCACAAATCCTCCTGCAAGTACAAGTCCTTTAATAGGACTCTTCAGTTTCTCAACCACTTTCATGGCTACTACGGCGCCCAGACTAAGCCCGAAAAGTATTGTGTTCTCATCATAATCTGCAGCCGCGAGCGCGGCTGCAACCTGCTCGTCTTCAGAGGGCTCATCAGGATTCGGCAATGCAGGAACAATGACTTCGTGGCCCATTTTCTCAAGCTCACTTTTTAGCCACACCATTTTCGACCCATCAGACCTGCCTTTGAATCCATGCAGGAGCACATATTTGTATTTCTTTCCAAAATCAAGCGCAAAATCAATTTCTGCGCCTTCGCTGCGCCCTATCCAATTTTTCTGCGATTCTTTTATCTCTTTTGGCCAGTCTATCCTTTCCAAGTCCTCAATCAGGCGGTCGGCGTAATCAGTGATCTTGATATTCCATTGAAGCATTTGTTTTTGGACCACTTCTGAATCACAACGCTCACAGAGACCGTTTATTACCTGTTCATTCGCGAGCACCGTCTTGTCTTTCGGGCACCAATTTACCGCCGTTTCCTTCTGATACACGAGCCCGTGCTTGAATAATTGCAGAAAGAGCCATTGCGTCCACTTGTAATAAGCGGGATCGCACGTGATTACTTCTCGGGACCAGTCGAATGATGTTCCCATGGAAACTATCTGCTTCTTCATGTATTCAATATTCCCGTGTGTCCACTCGCGCGGGCTTTGCTTATTCTTGATGGCCGCATTCTCTGCGGGAAGCCCGAAAGCGTCAAAACCGATAGGATATAGGACATTCTTGCCCTGCATGCGCAGCGCGCGCGCCAACATGTCGGGCACGGCGAACGCATACCAATGGCCAACGTGAAGGTTCCCGGACGGGTACGGGAATTCGACAAGAAGATAAAAATTGTCTCTCCCTTCTTTCTTGTCAGGCGTCTTGTAGAGTTCGGATTTCGCCCACTCCTCCTGCCATTTCTTCTCTATTATTTTATGGTCGTATCCGCGCATGAAGAAAACCATAACATAGCCACTAGCCACTAGCCACTAATGGCTACACCCTACTCACTGTTTTTTGAACGGCGGGTAGCGTTCTGGGTCTATAGTGCGTTCGAAGCATGTCTCACCCACCCCATGCTGCCAAGCTTCCGTTTCGAGACCTTTGCCGACCATGCCATCCACGCCGATTGGAACAGCAACGACACGTGCTCTTGAATCTTCACGGGAATCCGCATTGAAATCCGCGCAAAGCTTGAACGAGAGTGCCCCCGTCTTTTCGTAGCGATACGATCCTTCTGTCTGCGGATCGGTCGGCACGGCAAAACCGCTTATCGGATCTTCCAAGTCCGAGAGGGCGAGCGGCAAGCGCTCTTTCTGCTGCCAGTAGTTCACTATCTGGTACTGGAGCATCGTCAGGTCGTTCACTTTCTGGTCGTCGAACCGGAAAAGGCGCATTTGTCCCGGGCTCCCGATGATGAAGAACCCTGCGACGACTGAAACGAGGATGAGGACTCCGGTTCCCCACCCGACCATTTGCGCGCGCTTAGGATATATTGCCCAGTAGCCGCGCAAGTCAGCGAGGAAGTGCAAAAATCCGCCGCCTGCGATTAAGAACACTACAAGAACCTTGAGCCCAAAGCGGGTCGTGAGATCGCCGCCGAGGAATGTATTTATGAGCATGATGAGGTCGATGACGATGGTCGCCCCCGCTACGAAGAGCGTGAGGAAGAGGACCCAGCGGCGTACCCAGATGTCTTTTTTCATCGCATCGCGTTCGATATCGCCGCGTATAAGCCGCATGAGGAACATGAAGACCGGGAACAGCACGATGAGCGACGCGATCTCATAGCGCATGCTGCTCGAATATGGATCGATGTACGTATTGAGCACGTCCGGATACGCGTAGTTTATGTAATCGAACAATAGCGAGACGAGCGAGAATACGCTTACGTAGAGCGCGACCATGGCACCCACCCAGAGGAAGAAGTCTTTCGGGGTCACTTTCGGTTTATCCATATACCGGCAATTATATCATGTAAAAATCACCTGTGTTTGAATTCCACAACCCCATTAGACAGCTTTGCGTCTAACGAGGCAGGCATCCCCTACCCATGCTTAAACTCAATTACGTCTCCATCTTGTACGATGTATTCTCTGCCCTCCGAGCGCAGGAGCCCTTGTTCGCGAGCTTTCGCATATGAGCCCGCTTTAAGCAATTTATCCCATTCTATAACGTCGGCCCTGATGAATTTATCCCGAAAATCAGTATGAATTGCCGCCCCTGCATCCGGCGCGGTCGAACCACGCTTAATTGTCCATGCACGCGTTTCATCCTCTCCGGTCGTGAAGAACGAGATAAGGTCGAGCATGGTATACCCAGCCTTGATAAGGTCGTTCACACCGTCGTCCGAAACGCCGAGTTCGCGCCGGAAGTCGGCGCGCTCATCTTCATGCACGTCCGAGAGCTCGCGCTCCACGCCCGCGTCCACGAAGACCCATGCGGCTTTTGAATCGTCGAGGAATTGTTTAAGTGTCCGCCAGCGCTCTCCATTCTCCGCATCGATGTTCAAGGCGCCGCTTTTGCGATTGAGCACGTAAAGGACCGGATTCCCGGTGAGCAGGTGAAGTGAGCGCACAACTTTCTTTTCTTCTTCATTCAAGGCGACACTGCGGACCGGCTTTCCTGCTTCAAGAGCCGGAATAACTTTCCGGAGTGCATCGCAGAGAGCGAGCATCTCCTTGTCCCCGCCCCGTGCGTCACGCTCCGCGCGCTCAAACGCTTTCGCGGCTGTCTGCAAGTCAGCGAGCACAAGCTCCAGATCGATGACCTCAATGTCATGGAGCGGGTCGACTTCTCCCTGCACGTGATGTATGTCGGGATCCTCGAACAGGCGGACAACCTCGGCTATAGCGTCTGTTTCCCGTATGTGCGAAAGGAACTGATTCCCCAATCCCTCGCCTTCTGAAGCGCCTTTCACGAGCCCCGCGATGTCGACGAATTCGACGGCCGCAGGAACTGTTTTAGCCGAGCGCGACATCTCGCTTAAACGGGTAAGCCGAAGATCAGGCACCGCGACGACTCCTACCGATGGGTCTATCGTGCAGAACGGGTAGTTCTCCGCCGGCACGCACTTCTTCGTGAGTGCATTAAACAGCGTCGATTTCCCGACATTCGGCAGTCCGACAATCCCTATCGATAAAGACATCGGGCTATAATTAGGGAATATCGACAAAAAAGCAAGGTTTTTGGTCATGCGACTACTCTCCGATGAGGCGTGCATTTACAAAAACCGGGGCAAAAAGCTGCTGCAGGGTCATTGCGCCCTCAACGCTCAAATGATTCTCGTCCCTGTATAGCAACATGCCATCTTTCTCCAAAGCGCAGACGCCATTCTTTTCACATAAGACAGTCGCAGGATCAATGATGATGATCCGTGCCTCTGACGCGAGAGTATCTATTGCCGCATCGGCAAGCGCTTGATAGGTTTCATTGTCCTTCGCAATTACCGCATTTAGTCCGGCATCCTGCCCCGTGCGAACAGCGCGATAAAAGGCCGCGCGGGTATCAAAGTCAAATTGTTCAGGAACCTGTTTAATAATGTAGACATTGCGTCCTTCCTGCCCCAACATCCGCACCGTCGCAGCAAGATTCCTCTGGAATGCGCGAGCCGCTTCTTCAGGCGATCTTGATATGCGGTCTGAATCCGTTATCATAGCCGCGCGCAGACCGTCAGGCCCTCCCATGACATAGTAACTCCAGCGCGCTACGAGAAAGATATTTTTAATGTCGTTGTCCCTCACGTATTGAAGTGCTCGCTGATTTTGTTTTTCGCAACTTGCAACCGGCGGCGCTTGCCGGACGCCAAGCACAGGAATGCATCCGCCCCCGTTGAATGCAACGCCTTGCATCCCGTACTTCTGCCCCAGCGCATTTAAGAGCGGGGCGAGCGCGTCAGAATGACTGTCTCCCCAGACAACAAATGCAGGTTTTGCGGAACCGCTCTTATCTCCTAATCCGCACAGTTCACCGTATCGCGATACGTCTCCCGGTATTTTAAAACACGCTCCTCCGCCTTGGTCTTCTTCATTTGCGGTGAGCACAACGGCCTTGGCGGCTGGAGGAATGCCGCTTTCACGGGTAAAGGCGGTGTGTTGAATGAAAAAGCCCGCAAGCGCGAGAATGGACATGGCCGCTAACCCGGCAAGAAAAACCCTTGTCCTTGTTGCGAATAAAATCTTTCGGCGAACCGGTGTTTCAACGAAGCGGTATGAGAGCCATGCTATAAGCACCGAAAGCCCAATGAGCCCGACTATGGGCCATGCGGCGGACGCAGCGGGAAAGAGTGTTCGCGCGAACACAAAGAGCGGCCAATGCCACAGGTAGAGCGAATATGAAATGAGGCCGGTCCACACCAGCGCCGAGTTCGACAAAATAATCCCTGTTTTCGTAGAATAACTCTCGTTGGCTACGATGAGAGCTCCGGCACCCAACGTCGGCGCGAGCGCCGCAAATCCTGGGAATGATGTCGTGTCGGTAAAAAGAAATATCGAGTAGACAAGCGCGCCTGCCCCCGCAAGACCCATAATTTCAGCTAGGACTTTCGACCGTATCTTCACAGCCCACAGGGCGATCAAAATGCCGAGCGCGAGTTCCCACGCGCGGGACAGGAGGAGATAGAATCCGGCCGTTGCGTATGATGTCTGCCAGAAAATCCCGCTCGGTAAGAATGGGACACTGAATCCTGAACCCGGCTGTATATCGACTAGCCAGATATTAGCGAGAAAAGACAGAGCCCCGAGTGTGGCGACGACCGCCAGCAGAAGTCGCCGTCTATTCCATTGCGATACTTCTGCGCGTATTGCATGTCTTTCAGAAAGATTGAAACGAGATAAAAGGCCGCTGCGCCGTACGGCCCACATACAGAGAAGAACAATGATTGGGAAAAGTATGTAGAACTGCTCTTCGACCGAGAGCGACCATGTGTGCAAGAGAGGCGAATATCTCGAAAGCTTGTCGAAATAATTGTCTGTCAGCAAGAATAGAATGTTCGATGCGAACACGCTCTGCGCGATGATGGCATTCCCCAGATGGTGGTAATCCGGAGGATACAAGATCAGAAAATAAGCGGCGACAGAGGTGCATGCCATCACGATGAACAGCGCCGGTATGATACGTCGTACACGACGCTCCCAAAATCCAATCAAAGAGAATGTCCCGGCGTCCAAGTCCCGAAGAATGATGGATGTAATGAGAAAGCCGGATATGACGAAAAAGACATCAACTCCGACAAAGCCGCCATGAACGCCTAGAAGTCGGGCGTGGTAGAGCACGACGGCAATCACGGCAAGACCGCGGAGTCCGTCAATATAGGGACGATAGCGTATGGTGCCCGTGCTGGTGTGGGGCATTTTTCTAATCCCCTGCCTTATCGGAAAATCTTGGTTTTGAATTATTTTCTTTATCGTCCTCATCATCAGATTCCCATTTTTCCAATTCTTCTTTAAACTCATCTACCGAATCGCGTTTACCGATCTGATGCAGGATCATAGCCCGCACTGTCTTCACACTGAAGTAAAAAGCGAACATGAACAATATCGCGAGCGCTTCACGAAGCACAAAAGCGACCGGCGTGATCTGCTCATATCCGTATAGCGCCCATGTCTGGTAAACAGCCATCCCGACACCGGTCGCGATCGCTGTCGCAGTAAGCACGGATTTATTACGAGGATTTATGACCGCGGCTAAACTTACAAGTACTAACGCCCCGAATACTTCAAATGGAAGCTCCGTGCGGAGAGAGTCGCCATAAAAAGGAGCGCCGAAAAGCATCAGCGCCGCACCGCCAAGCATTAATTGCCTGACAAAATCGCCATAATAGTGCGGAACTAATGGCCATATCTCTCTGGTAGGAACATGTCCGCCGCCATCTTCGCCGCCGTTGCCAGAATCGCCATCAGCCATTGCGCAATGGTTCCATATTCCCGGTATTCACGCAACCCCGCCGCTTTACTAGAGCTACGACGCTTTACCGGCAATAGAAAGCAGGACATTCATATCATCATATTTGTCGGCCTTATTCCTGCGCTGTTCTCCACATCGTGTGCATCGGTGGACGATATCATACACGGGAGTCGAGCCCTCCAGGGCGGCGGGTTCCATGAGCCCTCCGCACCCCGCGGCCCGGTCGCCGGGATTCACATCGACATGTTTGCTCCAGAGGCAACGCGGGCAGTGATTCGTGTATCCGCTGCCGACGACCCGCGCCCCGCAATGCTCGCAGACGAAATCTTCCACGCGCCGCTGGAATTTCTTGTCCGGCATCATATGAAGATCAGAGTGTGTCTAAAAATACGAGATGCGAGGCGCGGAGAAAACGGGCTTCGAGACGTATCGAGCATACGGTGAGAAGCCCGTAGAGGCTCCGCAACGAAGTAGCTGGGGTTTTTAGACACACTCTCTACAAGAGGACGACGACCCTGCTTCCCGAGCACTCAAGAATGCCGTTCTCGTTCTGGAACTGCTTCGTTTCGCCGCCCGCAAGCCGCGCCGTGATGGTTCCTCGCTTGAGCGTCGTGACAAGCGGTTCATGGCCCGCGAGTATCGTGAGTTCGCCTTCCGAACCGGGGAATGTCGCCGAAACGACCGGGCCGTCGAAGAACGTCTCTCCCACGCTCGAGACGACAAGATGGAATGTGTGTGCGTCGCTCATGCGATTGCGTGTTCGAAGCGTGTCTATGCGGTCACTTCGTTGATGCCGCCTTTCATGTAGAACGCCTGCTCGTTCAGTTCGTCGTGCGCGCCATCCAATATCTCGCGGAAGCCGCGCACAGTCTCTGAAAGCGGCACATACTTGCCAGCGGCACCCGTGAACACTTCCGCGACCGAGAATGGTTGGGAGAGAAACCTCTGTATTTTACGCGCGCGGTAGACGAGGCGTTTGTCGTCATCGGAAAGCTCCTCGATGCCGAGAATGGCGATGATGTCCTGCAAGTCCTTGTAGCGTTGTAATACGCGGCGCGTTTCGTTCGCCGTCGCGTAATGCTCCTCGCCGACGATCTCCGGCGTAAGTGCTGAAGAACCGGATTCGAGCGGATCAATAGCCGGATAAATTCCGAGAGATGCGAGCGCGCGTGAGAGCACGATGGTGGAATCGAGGTGCGAGAATGTCGTCGCAGGCGCTGGGTCCGTAAGGTCGTCTGCGGGCACATAAATCGCCTGTACGGAGGTAATAGAGCCTTCTTTAGTGGATGTGATTCGCTCTTGTAGGAGGCCCATTTCCTCGGCCAAGGTCGGCTGGTAGCCCACGGCCGACGGCACGCGGCCAAGGAGCGATGACACTTCGGAGCCTGCCTGTACGAACCGGAACACGTTGTCCATAAAGAAAAGCACGTCCTTGCCGCCTTCGTCGCGGAACGCCTCTGCCATCGTGAGGCCGGAGAGCGCCACGCGGGCGCGGGCGCCCGGCACTTCGTTCATCTGGCCGAATACGAGCGCCGTCTTCTCGAGCACGCCCGAATCCTTCATTTCGTGGTAGAGGTCGTTGCCTTCGCGCACGCGCTCGCCCACGCCCGCGAAGACAGAATAGCCGCCGTGCTCGCTTGCGACGTTGTGGATGAGTTCCTGGATGAGGACGGTTTTCCCCACGCCCGCGCCGCCGAAGAGGCCGACTTTGCCGCCTTTGATGAACGGCGTCATGAGGTCGATGGCTTTAATGCCCGTCTCGAATACTTCCGCTTTCGTGCTCTGGCGGGTGAAATGCGGCGGGTCCTGATGGATGGGCAGGCGCGCGACATTCTTGTCCATCGCTTCCTTGCCGTCGATGGGCTCGCCCACGACATTGAACATCCTGCCGAGAACCGCTTCTCCCACGGGAACGGAAATGGGCTTGCCCGTGTCCATCGCCTCCGCCTCGCGTGCAAGTCCCGCGGTATCGCTCATTGCGATGCAGCGAGCGCGATTAAGTCCCAGATGCTGAACGACTTCGAGGACGAGCGTCGTGCCCTTGTGCTTGACCTTGAGCGCATGCTTGATCGCCGGAAGGCCTTCATCGAAACGCACGTCTACGACGGGGCCGATGACTTGAACTACAGTTCCTGTACTCATACGTTGAAGAGATTATACCCGCTTTCAAAAAAATTTCTAGCTGATAAAAAAAGCGGCTTCGGAAGTTTATCTAGTTCGAACCATTGCCATACTTCTTCAAATTTATCCGGTTCCATTAGGCGCGGTTCGCCTGATTTCCAGTCCGCGACAAGATTTAAGGTGATGTAATGCTTCCCATCGGGGAAAATGTCATTCGATACGTTCCCTAAATGCAAGTTCTCTATTTCTATCCCTGCTTCTTCCCGTACCTCGCGCAGTGCGCATTCCTCCCATGATTCCCCCATCTCCAAATGACCTCCGAGCGCGCACCATGTTCCTGCTCCATGCTTGCTCTTCCGCTTCCCTATCAAGACCTTGCCGTTTTTGCGGACATACACTCCGATACCGACTCCCGGCCTCTCCTGTTTCATATCGCTAACGCATCGCTTCGATGCCGCTAGTAATTTCAGAGACTTCGCGAGTGATCGCGGCTTGGCGTACTTTGTTAAAGGTGCGCGTGAGCGTCTTCGACATGTCCCGCGCCTTGTCGGTCGCATTCTTCATAGCGACCATGCGAGCGGAGTGCTCGGATGCTTTCGATTCAAGAAGCGCATGAAAAACGGCGATGTTGAGAAGTTTCGGCAGAAGAAGAGCGAGCACGCTTCCGGCATCCGGTTCGATGGTGTAGGCCTTCGGCGCAGGGACACGTTCCATGGCCGAAAGCGGCGCATACTTCCCGCGCGCCGGGCGTATGTTCGCGACCATCTGCTCCATCATCGCCGCGGTGATGGGAACTATCTGCCGCGTAGTCGGCTGCTGTTCGAACGTCGAGAGGAAGTTGGTATAGATGACGGTGCAATTCCCGATCTCTCCTGCCGCGTGCCGCTCAAGCACTTTGTCGGTCACTGTGCGCATCTCTTCCTCCGAAACGCCGTCGCTCATGTTCTCGTGCTTGATGCGCACGTCATACCCGCGCGATGCGAAATAATCACCGCCTCGGCGGCCGATAGCGATGACGATGATGTCTTTTTTCTCAAGATCGCAGCGCAATATTTCTTGCTCGGCCAATCGCACCACGCCGCTATTCAAGGAACCGGCGAGTCCCTTGTCGCTCGTGACGATGACGAAGCACGTCTTCCCTTCCCGCTCCTGCATGAGCGCGTTGCTGCGCACGTCGGTCGTTCCAGAGATGCGCTCAAGGACGGAGAGAGCGGTCGCGGCGTACATGCGGCCGGAAAGCGCGCGTTCCTGCGATTTGCGCATCTTCACCGCGGAGACCGCCTCCATCGCGTGCGTGACGGTCGAGGTCTTCTTGACCGACAAAATCTTCAGTTTGATGTTCTTGAGAGAGGCCATGTTAGAGATTCTTACGAGCTGAGCGAGTTAGAAACTCTTACATCCTGAGCGAAGTCGAAGGACTATTTCGCCGCGTTGAACAACTCAGGATGCGCGAGGCGGAATTCTTCCAGCGCTTTGTTAAGGGTCTTCTTCATGTTTTCCGAGACCACACCTGTCTTCTTTATCTCGGCGAGCGCCTTGCCATACTGACCGTCTAGGAAAGATACGAGCTGTTTCTCGACATCGGGCACTTTCGAAACCGCCACGTCGGCGAAGAATGTATGCCCTGCGGCGTAGAGGACGGCGACCTGCATCTCAAGCGGCAGAGGCGCTCCGTTCTTCTGCTTCAGGACCTCAACCATGCGCAGACCGGATTCAATGCGCTGCGCCGTCACCTTGTCGAGATCCTGCGCGAACTGCATGAACGCTTCGAGTTCGCGGAATTGCGCGAGCTCGAGCTTGAGGCCGCCTGCGACCGATTTCATCGCCTTCGTCTGGGCGCTCGAACCGACGCGCGACACCGAGATGCCGACGTCTATAGCGGGACGCACGCCCTTGTTGAAGAGTTCCGCCATGAGGAATATCTGACCGTCGGTGATGGAAATGACGTTGGTCGGGATGTAGGCGGACACGTCGCCTTCCTGCGTCTCGATGATGGGGAGCGCCGTGATGCTTCCGCCGCCTTTCTCTTCAGAGAGGCGCGCCGCGCGCTCAAGGAGACGCGAGTGCAAATAGAAAATGTCGCCCGGGTAGGCCTCGCGTCCAGGCGGACGCCGGAGGAGGAGCGAGAGCTGGCGATAAGCGGTCGCCTGTTTCGAGAGGTCATCGTAGATAATGAGGACGTCACGTCCCTGATCCATGAAATACTCACCCATCGCCACTCCCGAAAACGGTGCCAGGAACTGAAGCGCCGCCGGAGCCGACGCCGGAGCGTCCACGATGATGGTGTACCCCATCGCCCCCGCCTCCGTAAGCTGGGCGACGATGCGGGCCGTCTTCGATTCCTTCTGGCCGATGGCGACGTAGATGCAGATGGGACGCGTGCCTTCCGGCTCGTTGCGCTGGTTGATGATGGTGTCGATCGCGATAGTGGTCTTCCCCGTCGAGCGGTCGCCGATCAAGAGCTCGCGCTGGCCGCGGCCGATCGGGATCATCGAGTCGATGGCCTTGATGCCCGTCTGAAGCGGGACGGAAACCGATCTGCGGTCGATGACGCCGGATGCCTCACGCTCGACCGGCATCATGGTCATATTTGAAAAAGGGCCTTTGCCGTCAACTGGTTCTCCGAGAGCGTTCACGACTCTCCCGAGGAGTTCCTCGCCGGAGGGAACGGAAAGGATGCGCCCGCTTGATTTCACTGTCATCCCTTCAGCAACGCGCGCGGAATCTCCGAGTACGATCGCGCGCACGCCGTCTTCTTCAAGGTTTAAAACAAGACCGTAGAGAGAACCGCTTACGTCCATCGCCTTCGAGAGCGTCTTCTGCGCCGTTTCTTCAAATTGGACGATCTCGCTCATTACTGCCTTCGAGAGCCCGTCGATGGCGACGACGCCGTCGCCCACGGCAGTGACGCGCCCGACATGGATGGCCTCCGCTTTTGGCGCGAAGTGCTCTATCTCTTTTATTATCTTCTCTACGATCGGATTCTGCATGTTAGTTTTTCTTACGAGCGGAGCGAGTTAGGAATAACTTACACCCAGCACTTTCTAAGATCAGATTCTGCTTCATAATATTTGGAGAGTTTGTAGTGGATTTTACTTACTTTCAATAAAAAGACAAAGAAAGTGCTGGGTCATGGGAAATATATTCGCTGCGCTTATTATTTTCCTATGACGTTCTCGTACAGGGAAAGTAAGTGCTTCTTGTAGCTTGCATCGACGAGAGTACCACGGCCTTCCAGACGCCAACCGCCGATCAGATGTTCATCGACGGCGGTCTTCACGTCAGACGCTTCCACGCGCAGTTCGGATACGAGTTTCTTGACGCTTTGCTTTGCCGCCCTTGTGTCTTTCAGGCGAGCGACCGAGAGCGTTATATCAGTGCGCTTCGCTTCGCGCAGAGCGATGCGCGTGAACGCGCGTCCGACCCGCGGCAGGAGCGCGATGCGTCCGTGCCTCACGAGAAGCGCATGGAGCGACGCGATTGCCTTTTTGGGCGCAGTTCCCCTTTGTATCGTCTGCCAGAGTGCTTGTGCGTACGCTTCTGCGGTCATATAGATTATGCGGATTTGCTATTGAGTATTTTCTCTGCCGCTAGCATCGCTGCGCGCGTGATCTCGCGCTCGCTCTCAAGGAGCGCTTGGCGCTTCGCTTCTTCGGCGCGCGCCTCTGCATCGCTCACTATTGCGTCGGCGCGGCCTTCCGCGGCCTTCACGATCTCGAGGCCTTTGCTCTGCGCCTTGGTGCGCGCGTTCGCGACTAGGCCTTCGGCCTCGCGCGCGGCAGTGCCTACCATTCTATCGCCTTCCGCTTTCGCCTCCGCGAGACGCTGCGCCGCGAGTTCCGCCGTGCGGACTCCCTCGGCGATTTTCTCGCGCCGTTCATCGATGATCTTGAGGAGCGGCCCGTAGAGGAACTTCCACAAGACGAAAAGGAGCAGGCCGAAGTTGACTCCCTGTATCAAGAGAAGCTTCCAATCTATCCCGAATGCCGCGAAAAACTCACTCATGCGTGTGCCCTATACGAACTTTATAATGAATGAAACGACGAGCGCCAAGATGCCCAAGGCCTCCGTGAACACGATCGCGAGGATCATGTTGGAGACGATCTTGCCCGATGCGTCCGGATTGCGTCCGATAGCATCCATAGCGCGTCCGCCGATGAGACCGATGCCGATGCCGGGACCGAGCACGCCCAATCCTGCGGCAATGCCCATACCGATCAACCGTGCCGAATCAACGTCCATACGTATGTTTTTTTAGATTAATAAAAAATGATAAACAACGGCTTCACTCTATCACAGAGCCGCACGGATGCCACGCCTTGAATGCGGCTAGTGGCTCCCGTGCGGTTCGGCGATGGCGAGTTTGATGAAGAAGAGCGTGAGAAGCGCAAAGACCGCCGCCTGCACGACGCCTATGAAGAGCTCGAAGCTCATGAGAGGCACCGGGAGCACATACGGAACGAAGAACGCGGCGACGGCAAGCAGGACTTCGCCCGCGAAAATGTTGCCGAATAGACGGAACGAGAACGAAACGAAGCGCGACAATTCGCTCACGAGTTCGATGATGCCGACGACGAAATTCAGAGGCGACGAGAAATTGAGGAACTTCCCCGCGTAGCGGAAGAACCCGACGGCGACGATGCCTGCGATCTCGATAGTAAAAACGGCGATGATAGCGAGTGCGAGCGTGACGTTGAGGTCAGTGTTGACGCTCCTAAAGAGCGGGAGAAATTCATCCCCGTGGAAAATGCCGATCGAGCCGATGCCCGGCGTGAACTCGAGCAGGTTCGAGACCGCGATGAAGAGGAAGATGGTCATGAGGAGCGGGAACATGCGCCGCGCCCATGTCCTGCTTTCCAAGGTTTCCGTGATGTAATCGTATACGAATGAGACGAGCATCTCGAGGAACGTCTGGAGCTTGCCGGGCGTCAATTGGAGTTTTCGCCCGACAAGGAGCGCGATGCTGATGAGGAGCGCGATGACGATCCAGCTCGTGAGGAGGGTGTTGGTGAGCGGGATTCCCCAGAGTTGGCCCAGCTGTTCAGGAGCGAGGAGGACGTGAATGCCGCTTTCTTTCATGGCGGCAGTTTAGCACAAAATACGGCGTGATTTCCAGTCGGATGGGGTTAAAGCGACGCGATCCATCTTCGCATCGTCGTCGCCACTCTCTGCTCCGAATCAGCGAAACTGTGCGGGGCGCCGGGGATGATGCGGATATCGGATTTTCTCGCCTGCACGTGCATCTTGAACCACTCCGCGATTCCTTCGGCCGGCCGGTCGCCGTATTCATCTTTTTCGCCAAGGAGAACGAGGAGCGGCACCTTCACCGTTTTCAAAATGCGCGGATTTTTCTTAGGTTGTGCGTATGAAAAAATCTCTTCGACACTATCGGGCGTGCTCAAACTTAAAAATCTCTGTGCGTCAAATTCCTGGTACCAGATATGTGCCGGCAACATTTCATGCTTTTTTCCTCCTCGCACAAGAGCGCGCGCGACTATAGTCGCGCGCGCCACCCGGCGCTTCCCTTGAAGCATGATGTGTGTCGAGTAATCGCTTATAGGTGCAAGCAGGATGATCCCCTTCACTCCTCGACCCCCCTTCTTACTCGCCCAATATATGGATTTCTGGCATCCGGTCGAATGTCCGGCAAGGTATATATTTTTCACACCTGCTCTGCGGACAAAATCTATTGCTCCTTGAATGTCATCGACAGAATCTGTAAATATTTCATGAGCTGTACCGACTGATATTGATTTCGACGTGTTGCCAATTCTTCTTTTCACGCTATTGATTGTTCCAAATCCACGATTATTGAAGGTGATGACCGCGGTATCCGTATCTGCCAGATGGTCAACAATCCCAAGCTGGCTGAAAGCGGAACTGCCGAGGCCGTGCACCCACACAATCGCCCTCTTCGGCCGTCGGGGCCCGAACCACAGTCCGTTCAAAACGAATTTCTTCGGTGTGATTACCTCAATGACGCCGCACGCTTTCATCGTTCAAGTATAGCAATAACTACTTCTTCAATGCGAGCGTGGCCATGCCGACCCGAGCGACCAGCTCCGTTTGACTTCTCGGCATCGTGCGTATATCTACGTACCCGACGACGCGTATCGTGATGTCCTTGCAGACGCCGAGCACGGCTGCCGGATTTATTATCCTGCCGCCGACGCGCTTCGACACGTCCGAGTCGAACAAAATATCTATCTGGTCCCGCTTTCGCGGATGCATCGAGTCCGCGATGACCCGGTACCCGATGAACGGTTCCGCAGCGGAGAAACCGCACG
>MFLP01000030.1:0-576 GCA_001781555.1 Candidatus Kaiserbacteria bacterium RIFCSPHIGHO2_12_FULL_53_13 | reverse complement strand
CTCTGCTCGATCTTTATGACGGTGCCGAACGGCAGTTCGTCGGCGAGATCTACGGAACGCGCCGCCACGATATCCGGATTCGCATATGCCCCGCTTGCCGTCATGTGCGGATTCCCGTCGGTTTGTTCCGGTACGGCGTTATATCCCGTTATCATCACGATGTGTTCCTGCGGCACAGAAGCCGCAAGTGCTGTTTGAATGGATTGTCCAAAAGTGCCTGTCTGGCTGGCTCCGGACAAAAGAAAAAAGCCCATCAAGGCCGTTGTAATCGCTGTATTCATGGTTTGCAGGAGCATTATCTCCTACACACGCAATATTAGCACATCACGACCTGATTGTCAATACCTTGCATAGCCAAAATATGGCTCTGTTGAGCCCCATAATCGTCCCTTTATTGACCTGTGGTTGCGGTCCACGTTCTATCTTGCCCTGAAATTCAAGGTCCTCAAGTGCCGTGCTGCCAGCTCTCGAGGTATTTTTTCTGCTCGGGAGTCAAAATATCTATAGAATTGCCCATCGAGGCCAGCTTTACCTCCGCTATCATGTTCTCTGTCTCTACCGGAATGTCGTAAACGG
>MFLP01000029.1:9899-14059 GCA_001781555.1 Candidatus Kaiserbacteria bacterium RIFCSPHIGHO2_12_FULL_53_13 | reverse complement strand
CGCGCTCGATTTGTATGGATTCGCCGAGGAAAGCGAGGTGCGCGTCTTCGAGCTCCTGCTCACCGTCTCCGGCATCGGCCCGAAATCCGCGCTTGCCATCCTTGACGTCGCGTCCGTCGCCTCCCTGCGCTCGGCCATCTCGCAGGGCAACACCACGTACCTCACCAACGTCTCCGGCATCGGCAAAAAGACAGCCGAGAAGATCGTTCTCGAACTCAAAGACAAGATAGGGCTCGGCGACGAAGACGGCGCACAGGCCCTGCGCGGCGACGAAGAGGCATTGAGTGCGATGCGCGCCTTGGGATACACGCAGAGCGAGGCGCGCGAGGCATTGCGCAAAGTGCCGCAGATTATCGAAGGCACCAACGAGCGCCTGCGCGAAGCACTCAAGCTCCTTGGGAAACATCGAACATGAGGATGTTGGCGAGCGTGAAGCGTGTGATACGAACCGTCGTCCCGGCGCCCATCCTGAGCCGCGCGCTCTCCGTGTATCATCTCTCACTCGCATTCCTCGGCGCGGTCTACTACGGCTACCCCTCGCGCAACCTCATTGTCATCGGGGTCACGGGGACGAAAGGAAAGACGAGCACGACCGAACTCGTAAACGCGATCTTCGAGGAGACCGGCTCCATGACGGCACTCAATAATTCGATCCGCACCAAGATCGGGAGCGCATCGAACTCGAATGCGGTGGGCCGTTCGATGCCGGGCAGATTCTTCCTCCAGAAGTTCCTCTACGACGCCGTGAAGGCGGGATGCATTGCGGCCATCATAGAGATGACGTCGGAAGGCGCGCGCCAGCACCGGCACCGATTCATCGATCTGAACGCGCTTATCTTCACGAACCTCGCACCGGAGCACCTCGAATCGCACGGTTCATATGAAGCGTATGCGGACGCGAAATTCGAGATCGGGCGCGGACTCGTCCGCTCGCACAAGCGCCCGCGCATCGTCGTAGCGAACGCCGACGATGCGCAGAGCACCCGCTACCTCACGCTCCCCGTCGAACACGCGCTTCCCTTCTCGCTTTCCACATACGCGCCGTGGTCGGCCGACGAGAACGGCGGGCGCTTCCGCTTCGACGGTCTCGATATCGCCGTGCGCATGCCCGGCGAGTTCTCGCTCAAGAACGCCGTCGCGGCGGCGGTCCTCGCGCGGGCGTTCAACATCAAGCCGCACGCGATCGCGTCCGCGCTCGCGAAGATCGACTGCATCCCAGGACGGGCCGAGCGCATCGAGGAGGGGCAAGATTTCATCGTCGTCGTCGATTACGCGCACACGCCTGATTCCCTGGAAGCGCTCTGCAAAGCGTACGGCGCACGCAAGAAGATCTGCATCCTGGGCTCCGCCGGCGGCGGACGCGACACATGGAAACGCCCCGTCATGGGGAAAGTCGCCGAAGAGAACTGCGCGCATGTGATCCTCACGAACGACGATCCGTATGATGAGAACCCTGAAACGATAATCGCGTCGATACGCAGGGGCATGCGCACGGAGCCCGAGGTCATCATGGACCGGCGCGCGGCCATACGCCGTGGTATCGAGCTCGCGCGCACGGGAGACGCGGTCCTCATCACTGGCAAAGGTATCGACCCGATTGCCGGCCCGGGAGGCGTCAAGATGCCGTGGAACGACGTGGAAGTCGCTCGTGAAGAGTTGAAGAAGCTCCTGCGATCGCAAGAGGTATAATGCGCTTACTCGTATGATAAAGACAATCCTGCTCTGGCTTCTCGCGTGCCTTATAATAGCCTTCATCGCGGTGTGGATATGGACCGGAGGCATCGGCAAGGTGCGCGACACGTCCAAATCTTTCACCAACATCTTCGACGTGATCTTCTTCCGTGGCGAATTTTCCGGTTCAATACCAGGGCTTCCATGGCAGCCCGAGTTTCCCGCGGGGCCTGATATATCAGAGGCGGGAACGGCAGCCGGAGACGGCGGCGACGGCCAGGGTCTTCAAGAGAGATACGCGTCGCTTGTATCAGAGTACGATGCGCTGAGTGCTGAAGCCGCGGAGGCGAAGACTTTCGGCGACCCCTCGCCAGTGAGAGGGCAAGTTCTTATAACGGAAGCATACGGGGCAAAAGAGAACATACCTCCCCGCGAATATATTGCGGTTAGCGCCGATTCCAGGAATACCGCGCCCATTGATATGGACGGTTGGTCGCTTCAGAGCGTTTACACGGGCATACGCGCTTATATACCAACCGCCGCTTCGTCCTTTATGATGGGCGTCGTGAACGACCGAGATTCCATCCAACTCCCGCCGGGCGCATCCGCCATCATCAATTCGGGAATGTCGCCCGTCGGCACATCTTTCCGGGAAAACATCTGCACGGGCTATCTGGAGCAGCTGCAGAATTTTTCCCCGTCGCTTTCAAACTCCTGCCCAACGCCTGCATCTTCGCTTCCATTAACGCCGGAAAATCTGCGCATCTACGGGGAAACGTGTTTCGATTTCCTGCAGACGATTCCCTCCTGCACGTCTCCGCTTCAAAATATACCGGGAAACATATCTTCAGATTGCCGGTCATTCGCTCTAAATACGCTTTCATACAACGGGTGCGTCCTGAAGAATCGTTTCCGTCCCTCTTTCATTACAGGTTCTTGGCGCATATATCTCGAGTCGGACACCGAGCTATGGCGCAACACTCACGACATAATACGACTTCTCGACGGCGAGGGGCGTACGGTGGATGTCCTTACGTATTAGAGACAGGTTTTAAGTTATAGGTTTCAGGTATTAGGAGAACCGCAGGCGAATAAGATGACGCCTGCGGCTACGGATACATTGAGCGATTCTTTCCTGCCGCGCATCGGGATTTCAATGAGCTCGTCGCATTTAGCGCGCAATTCTTTTGAAAGCCCGAGGACTTCGTTGCCGAAAATAAAAAGCGTCGGCTTTCTCGGCTTGAATTTCCGATAATCTACGGCGCGTGCGTCTTGTTCAACGCCGACGATAGACCAGTCCTTCTTCTTCATCTCAGTTATAAATGCATCGGGGGCGGCGTTATGTTCCCACGGAAGGAACGTCTCCGCTCCAAGAGCGGTCTTTTTTATCTCTTTCTGCGCCCTACCGAAACGATCCGTCGGCTTCGGAGTGTATCCCGATAAATAGATACGCGAGACGCCGGCCGCATCGGCCGTGCGGAAAATGGAGCCGACATTATGCGCGCTCCGGATGTTGTGGAGCAGTACTGCTATCTTATGTCCCATAACGTCTTGTTCACTGTGCACCGTCCACTGTATACTATTTCCATGCTTTCTACCCTACCGAGCATTTTGTTCCTAGCGCCTTTTTCAGCGTTCCTTATCCGCAT
This sequence comes from Candidatus Kaiserbacteria bacterium RIFCSPHIGHO2_12_FULL_53_13, assembly GCA_001781555.1. Taxonomy (GTDB): domain Bacteria; phylum Patescibacteriota; class Minisyncoccia; order Phycocordibacterales; family UBA2100; genus UBA10103. Next base: position 10,739 of record MFLP01000029.1, on the reverse strand, counting down.
AGCGCTCGCGCTCACGCTTGGCCTTGCGGCGCGCAAGCATTTTTCCGGAGCACAGGGCAACATCTGGCTCGCCACAGTGGAGACAGTTACCGCCATCATCATCTTTGCCGGGGCATGGACGCAGGTCGGGGCTATCGCGGGCACTTTTATAATCTGTGCATGGTTATTGCTTCCGCGATTGCGGCCTGTCTCACGAGGAACGGCACTTCTTGCTCTCGTGCTATGCCTCTCGCTCATCGTGACCGGTGCGGGCGCTTTCGCTTTCGACCTGCCTCTTTGAGCAGATAGGAAATTAAATCTCAATCTGATATAACATTGAGTTAACCCCTCGTAGCTCAATGGTAGAGCAGCTGCCTTTTAAGCAGTTGACGGAGGTCCGATTCCTCCCGGGGGGACACGAACGCAGTGAGTGGACCCCCGGGAGTGGGAAGGGGTCGGGTGAGCTGCGGATTAAGGAGCAGCGCAAGACCTTGGGAGACCTTTTCGAGCCTGCGAAGAAAAAGTCCACAAGGTATACGGCTTCTGTAAGAAGACGCGAGTTTCCCGTGGAGGAAGGAATGGGAAAACCGTGGGTTTCCCAGTTCTCCGTGGGGGGACTAGGATGATATATTCACCTTCACGTAATTCGTCACCGGCGAACCGTCTTGTGTAAGGCAGGAAATGGAAAAGACGGTCGCACCTGTTAAAGGAACGGTTGATGCGCTCCCGGAAAGGCGGCGGTCATTGAAGCTCCCGTCCGGGCTCGTAACTATGCACGATGCAACCCCTTTGGAATTCCAGAATATCGCCGTGCGCGAACCGAGAGGAACGGAAGCGGGCGTCGCCCATATTGCGGCTGCA
>MFLP01000029.1:9617-9846 GCA_001781555.1 Candidatus Kaiserbacteria bacterium RIFCSPHIGHO2_12_FULL_53_13 | reverse complement strand
TAGAGGGCTGGATGCGCGACGCGATGAGCGGATTCTGCCACGGCCGTACGAGACACATGCGCTCCACCAGGTTCTGCGCTGCGACTCCTGTCTGCGTATCAGCCCCGAAGAATGCCGAGCTTCCGGTGTTCTTCGTTGCGTCGCGCACGCCTCCGGAAATAATCGTAGCGCCGCTTGCCGTCATCTGTATGTTAGCGGTATTGCCGGACTGCGTGTAAACCGTCTGAGG
>MFLP01000029.1:9203-9603 GCA_001781555.1 Candidatus Kaiserbacteria bacterium RIFCSPHIGHO2_12_FULL_53_13 | reverse complement strand
CGCCTGAAGTATTTGAGGTTTGCTGGGTATTTAAGTTGCTTACAAGATTCAACAGCGAACTGCTCACATTTACGGGAGTTTCGCTTTGAATGGCGCCCTCTGCAACTATGATGGTCGCGGTCTGTATCGTTTTCTGCGTCTCTTGATTCACGACTGCCGCCTGAAAGGTCCCTGCTGTTCCGTACGTGTAGTTGAAGACGGCCGGTGTACGCGCTGCGCATGTAGCCGCCGGCAATGCCGTGATCGAAGTTGCTCCGTCTCCCGACGAAAGAATTATTGCAGGCCTTCTGCAAGAGGGAGACGCGTCGGGAGGAGAAGTGTCAGTAACAGTAAAGGTGACCGAGAGAGGCGCGGTCCCGGAAGATGGCGACACGGAAAGCGAAACGTTTATCGCGCTTGC
>MFLP01000029.1:8740-9104 GCA_001781555.1 Candidatus Kaiserbacteria bacterium RIFCSPHIGHO2_12_FULL_53_13 | reverse complement strand
GTTTGGTTCTTCACCGTTGCTTGGAATGTTCCCGCGGTTCCGTACGTGTAGTTGAAGACGGCCGGTGCGCGGGCGGCGCAGGAGTTCGTCGCCGGAAATGCGACGATGGAGGCGGCTCCGTCTCCGGACGAGAGGGCTATCGGCGCCCGCGGGCATCCGGTTGACGTGTCGGTAACGGTAAATGTTACTGGAAGCGGCGCCGACCCGGAGTTGGGCGTCACTGTGAGCGATGCGTCGGTGGCGGTCGCCTCTCCTGTCACGGAAACAGTGGCGGATTGCAAAATACTCTGCGTGGTTTGGTTCTTCACCGTTGCTTGGAATGTTCCCGCGGTTCCGTACGTGTAGTTGAAGACGGCCGGTGCGC
>MFLP01000029.1:6585-8714 GCA_001781555.1 Candidatus Kaiserbacteria bacterium RIFCSPHIGHO2_12_FULL_53_13 | reverse complement strand
GGTTTGGTTCTTCACCGTTGCTTGGAATGTTCCCGCGGTTCCGTACGTGTAGTTGAAGACGGCCGGTGCGCGGGCGGCGCAGGAGTTCGTCGCTCCAAACGCAGTGATGGGCGCCGTCCCGTCCCCTGACGAAAGAATTATCGGGGATTTAGGGCATCCGGTGGATGTGTCAGTGACCGTGAATGTGACGGGTAAAGGTACCGCGCCGGAATTCGGCGTCACCGAGAGCGAGGCGTTGGTTTTATCGTTAGCTGGTGTCGTCGTTGGATCTTCGCAAAGTCCTAAAGCCATTCTGTACAAATCACATCCGTCCGGAGGAGTCGTGGTCGGAGGCACATAGTAAGCACAAGGCTCTGAAAGGCGGGAGACATCCGATACCGGATAGCGTCCGGATGGACAGCCGGTTTGACCAGTCGAGATATTTATACCTCCAGAAGTATTGGGCCTCATCGCGTTGCTGATGGCGCCTGTGATGATGTTGGCGACAACGCCGAGACCTGCGCCGATTATTGTGCCATTGATACCCAACGTCCATGTCGCCTGACATACACCGTTGGCTACACAAATACCTCCTCCGGCAGGTACGCCCAAAATAGTAGCCTGGCACGGACCGGAGTAGGGCCAAGTTATACACTGAGCCGCAGAATCCGGATTTGGGGTCGATAATAACCCGGTGCCCGCAGCGGAGCTACCTCCGGCAGAGCTACCTCCGGATCCGATGGAGGAAAACCCCTGGCCCGAAGACTCAGTTTGAGTCACCGCCAATGAGACTGACGGCGCGAGCAAAAATAAGATGAGCGAAGCAAGAATGACGAGAGACAAAGTCCTTCTCACGCTTACGGTCGGGAACAATGACCTCATGGCCTAAATAATATCACGCTATGGAGAGCACAAATCGTTCAAGCGCATATTCAAGCGGCATATTGTTCCGCCGCGCCTCATGCGGGAGTTCCGCAAGTTCCGCCACGAGCTTCGCCGCTCGAATACGTTCCGCGCTATTTTCACGCGCGGCGAGAATCATCTGTTTGACGCCCCAAAAAAGAACGCCATGAATGGCTTCCGGAGCGTTGCCCTGCATCAGCTCCCGTTGATATCCCACCCACAGCGCTTTCTTGTCGGCGCGCTTAAGTGCGTTCGCAAGAGAAAAAATGCTCGTTCTCTCTTTTTGTTTGGGCGCATCATACCGCTCCGATTTTTCAGCATACTTTTCTATCGTCTTCCTGGTTTCAGCGTTTAGTTTTTCCTCAAAAATAAAAAAGGTCTCTTCCGACTTGCCCATCTTTTCAAGCGACGCGAGCATGTTCTCGAACATCTCTTCGTTCCCGCTCAAACCTTCGAGAACTATTGCGCGGCTCTCTCCGAACATTCCTGCACCTTGAAGCGCCGATCTCAGGTCATGTGCCGTGTTCACATCGGTGATGCGAACGACGGAAACGCCTTTGCCGGACACGCGCTTGATTGTCTTCCCCATCTCCGCGCGGGCTTTCTCCCTATCAGTGCCACTGTAGAAATACAGCATGGAGAAACTGTACCATACCCAATTCCGGCGGAGCGCGGCGTGATCTTTGGGGTCTCGCGCAGGCCGGCGGGCCGAGCGTGAGCGCTCCGCGAGTACGCGGAGACAGCGACCCCGAAGATCACGCGGTGCGTAGCTTCTTCATATCACCCCAATTCTTCCCCATGCTGATCTCCGCCACTATTGGGACACCGTGAAGTTCGCTCTTAGGCACGATCGATTCCATTATGTGGCGTAATTCGCGGGCGATATGCTCGGATTCTTTTTCCGCAAGTTCGTAGACCAGTTCATCATGCACCTGGAGGACCAGCTTCGCTTTCTCGCGCCAACCGTTTTTCTCAATGAACGCGTCCGCCCGCACCATCGCGAGCTTGATAATGTCGGCTTGCGTCCCCTGCAAGGGCGCGTTCACCGCCATGCGCTCCGCCTGCGCGCGCAGATTCGGCAAAGGTGAATTGAACCCCGAGAAGTAGCGGCGGCGCCCGAAGAATGTCTCCGTGAATCCTTTCCGTGCGGCGTCGAGTTTTGTGCGCTCGATCCAAAGTGCCAAACCCGTGAACTTCTTGAAGTACTCGGCGAGGAACGCTGCCGCTTCGTCACGGGTGACGCCGCC
>MFLP01000029.1:3135-6403 GCA_001781555.1 Candidatus Kaiserbacteria bacterium RIFCSPHIGHO2_12_FULL_53_13 | reverse complement strand
TATTCTGCAAATTAGGGTTCTCGGAGGCCATGCGCCCCGTTGTCGTCCCGGCTTGCAAAAATTGCGCATGAAGCCGTCCGTCCTTCGCCACCATATCAGGCATTTTCTCTATATATGTGGAGAGTAATTTATGAAGCTCGCGATACGCGAGCACGTCTGCGATTATCGGATGAAGCGGCGCCATCTTCGCGAGCTCGTCTTCGCGCCTCGTGCGCGCGCCGCCGGCCGTCTTCTTCTGCTTGGGCAAAGATATCTTAAGCTCATCGAACAGAACGGCACCGAGCTGTTTCGGCGAGCTCACGTTGAACTCGCGCCCCGCCGCGCGGAATATCCGCGCGGAAATTTTCCCGAGCTCCTCCTTATACTCCCTCGCGAGTTTTTCAAGATACGGCGCGTCCAGAAAAATGCCGGTGTCATTCATGCGCTCTACAACGGCAATAAGTGGCATCTCGATGTGTTCATACACCTCTTGCAGGCGGCCGGTCTTTTTAAGTTCCGCAAAAATGATTTTTCCAGCCGCGTTGAGGTCCTCGCTCTTCGCGTAGCGCAAAATATCCGCCAAGGTCGGGCTAGTCATCTCGGAATGCAGGAGCCAAAGCGCGATAGCAGTTTCTTTAAGAACGTCTTGGTCGACGTTCTCCTCGCTCTCGTCATGCGCTTCCGGCGCGGCTTTCGCGCGGAACGCGCCATGCAGCCGCTCTTTAAGAGAACGGAACTCCAGTTCGTCGCATAGAGAAAGAATGTTCTGCAGATTATCTTCAATGCGCCATTCTTTTTCGGGAAGAACGAACGAGACCGGCGCGTCCGTGCGTATCGTCGCAAGCATTTTTGAGAACTCCGCGTCCTTTTCTCCTTCAGCGAGCAGCTTCACGATGCGAGGCTTGATTCCTTGTTTTTCAAATTCATCCGGGCTTTTCCGTAAAACGCGGTAAATGTCTTTAACCGAGCCGAACTTGATTATCAAGTCGGACGCGGTCTTTTCCCCAATGCCGGCAATGCCTTTTATGTTGTCCGACGGGTCGCCGCGCAGTCCTTTGTAGTCGGCGATGTGTTCCGGGCCGAATCCGAAACGCTCCCGTACGGCATCTTCGTCGTATATGACCGTGTCGTTCAATCCTTTGCGGAGCGTATACACCTTCACGCGCGCTCCGTTCACAAGTTGCAGAGTGTCGAGGTCGCCCGATGCTATCACCGTCTCGATATCAGGGCGCTTCGAAAGCTGGTGCACTATCGTTCCCAAAAGGTCATCCGCTTCAAACTTTGGTATCTCGTAAATCGGAATTCCAAAGGCCTTGAACACCTCGCGCGACCGGATGAGTTGTGCGACGAGCGCATCTTCCGTCTTCGCGCGCGTCGCTTTATAGCCCTTGTATGCCTCGTGCCGGTGCGTCGGCTCCGGCAAGTCGAAGCAGGCCGCGACATAATCGGGTTTCAGGTCGTCGGCTATCTTATTTATCATCGTTACAAGACCGTACAAGGCGCCGGTCGGCTCGCCTTTGGATGACGAGAACTCCGGAAGCGCGTGGTACGCGCGGTGGATGATCGCGTGCGCGTCCAGAAGCACGACCCTTTTTTGCTTGCTATGTGTCGCTTTTTTCCCCATATATAGAGCAGATCGCGGGCAATCCGTCGTTGTCAGAATATCACGGCGAGAATGCGCTACAATAGGGACGATGACGCAATTCAACGAACGGAAGCAGGACGAGCGCTTGCACGAACTGCGGGCGCGCGAGGAGGAGCAGCTTGCGGAAATACTCGCCGGGAAATACAAAGTCGAATACGTAGACCTCACGGTTAAATCCGTCGACACAGACGCCCTGCGCCTCATACCCGAAGCCGATGCGCGGGCTTCCGAGATCGCGGCGTTCAGAAAAATAAATAAGCGCATCATGGTCGCGATGCGCTCGCCGGAGCGCGAAGACGCGATGCGCGCGATACAGAATCTCGAGCGCCTAGGATACCGGGTTGAGCGCTACATCGTCTCGCGCGCATCGCTCGAGCACGCGTGGGACAGGTACCACGACCTTTCATACGCCACAGAAACGGAAGCCGGCGTTCTTACGCTCTCGAACGAGACTATTCAGCAGATGATTTCGGAGCTCAAGACCATAGACGACTTGCGCGAACATGTCGGGAGGAATGTTGTCAGCAAAGATACGCACCGCGTCTCGCGCATTTTGGAAATAATAATGGCGGGAGCGCTCTCGCTCGGCGTTTCCGACGTGCACCTCGAGCCGGAAGAGGAAAGCGTGCGCATGCGCTATCGGCTGGATGGCGTCCTTATCGAAGTCCTCACCTTCGACAGGGTTATTTACGCCCTCATTTCGTCGCGCATCAAGCTCCTCTCCGGACTAAAGCTCAATATAAAGAATGCCGCGCAGGACGGACGCTTCTCGATACAAGTAAATGAAAAAGAGATCGAGATACGCACATCCGTTTTGCCGGGCGCATATGCCGAAACTATCGTGATGCGTATTCTGGACCCTTCGACTTTGGCGCTCTCAATGGAAGTGCTCGGCTTCGATAAATACCTTATGGATATTTTCAATCACGAAATCGCGAAGCCGAACGGAATGATATTGAACACCGGCCCTACCGGTTCTGGAAAAACGACGACGCTCTACGCGTTCTTGCGCCAGGTCTATAAGCCCGAAATAAAAATAGTCACCATTGAAGACCCGATAGAATATCACTTGCCCGGCATCGTGCAGACGCAGGTCTCCAAGGACTACACGTTCGCGCTTGGACTTCGCTCCACCCTGCGACAAGACCCGGACGTCATCATGGTCGGCGAGATCCGCGACAATGAAGTCGCCTCGACCGCCGTGCAGGCGTCTTTAACCGGGCACCTCGTTTTCTCAACTCTGCACACGAACGACGCCGCCGGCACATTTCCTCGCCTCATAGAAATGGGGGTGAATCCGGATATCTTAGGAGCTGCGGTGACTGTCGCGATGGCACAGCGCCTCGTGCGGCGACTGTGCCCCAATTGCCGCGAGGCGCGTCCGATACAGGGAGATGATGCGAAAATCGTAGCCGCTATGCTCAAAAATATCCCGCACGCCGATGAACTGCCGGAGAATCACGACACCATGTGGGCCGCGAAGGGATGCACAAAATGCGGCGGCATAGGATACAAGGGGCGTACTGCGGTCGTGGAGGTTGTCCTCATGGATCAGGAAATAGAAACGGCGGTGCGCACCACTTCAAGCGAGCGGGATATATGGAAAGCGGCCAAGCATCAGAAAATACGGCGCATGGCGCAAGA
>MFLP01000029.1:2761-3025 GCA_001781555.1 Candidatus Kaiserbacteria bacterium RIFCSPHIGHO2_12_FULL_53_13 | reverse complement strand
GACAGGGCCAATAGAGAATGTCATTATGCACAGTAGTGGTGCCCCTGTCTCACTACCTGGAGGAGAATCAAATGTACGAACTCGCGACGCTGTTCCCGAAGCCAATCCTGGCCTCCGTGTTCTTCGCCCTGTTGTTTGCCCTGCTGTTTGCCGCAGGAGCAAGATACGAGCTTTCAAAGGGAGAGAAACCCAGTCCAGGGGTGGTGGTGTTCACTCTCATTGCGGGGGCTGTCCTTACCTACGGAGTCTACCGGTGGGTTGGCG
>MFLP01000029.1:2623-2729 GCA_001781555.1 Candidatus Kaiserbacteria bacterium RIFCSPHIGHO2_12_FULL_53_13 | reverse complement strand
AAATGCCCTGCAGTGGTCGCAGGGCGTTTTAATTTATCTTCCAGTTGTACATTCATATGGGGGTGCTATCGTGAATACAGTGCGAATCACTTGAGCCGCTCCACCT
>MFLP01000029.1:0-2562 GCA_001781555.1 Candidatus Kaiserbacteria bacterium RIFCSPHIGHO2_12_FULL_53_13 | reverse complement strand
AAGTCCGCGCTCGCTTGACCAGGCGCTTCGTCCCGTTTCTTGGGAAGAATATGTCGGGCAGGAGGGCATAAAAGAGAATCTGCGAATACTCCTCACGGCCGCAAAAGGCCGCAACCATCAGCCTGAGCACGTTCTTCTCTACGGCCCACCGGGCTTGGGGAAAACGACGCTTGCGCATTTGATGACAAAAGAAATCGGCGCGTCCCTGCGCGCGACGTCGGGCCCCGCGATCGAGCGCGTGGGCGACCTCGCCTCCATCCTCACCAACCTCTCGCCCGGCGACGTGCTCTTCATCGACGAGATACACCGGCTCAATCGCACCATCGAGGAGGTCCTCTACCCCGCGATGGAGTCCGGCGTGCTCGATATCGTCATTGGCAAGGGCCCCGCGGCACGCACCGTGCAATTGGAGCTCCCGCCGTTCACGCTCATCGCCGCGACGACGCGCATCTCCATGCTAAGCGCCCCTCTGCGCTCGCGTTTTTCGGGCGGCACGTTCCGTCTTCAATACTATACCGATGCGGAAATCGCGGAAATCCTCAAGCGCTCGGCAAAAATCCTCAACATTAATTCAGACGACGAATCCGTCCACGAAATCGCGAGCCGCAGCCGGGCGACGCCGCGCACGGCGAATTACCTTTTGAAACGTGCGCGCGATTTCGCCGAAGTAAATGAGGAGCCGCTCAACCTGAAGACCGTGAAGAAGGCGCTCGCACTCTTGGAGATAGACGAAGGCGGCCTTAATCAGACCGACCGCGACATTCTCTCCATCATCGTCGAGAAATTCGGCGGCGGGCCTGTGGGGTTGAAAACGATCGCCGCTTCCCTTTCAGAAGAAGAAGATACTATCGAGGAAGTGCACGAGCCCTACCTCATGCAACTCGGTCTCCTCGACCGCACTCCCCGCGGCCGCGTCGTCACGAAAAAGGGCTACGAGCACATCGGAGCGGACGGACCGAAAGAGCAGCAAACGCTGATAAAGTAATGCTATGACGGCTGAAATCTCGATATTAAATAAGCACGCTGTTGCATTGGCGGCCGATAGTGCAGTAACAATCGGCGATGGCGCAAAAATCTTTACCTCTGTACATAAGATTTTTTGTCTCTCAGACCATCACCCAATCGGTTTGATGATTTACGGAGGTGCCAATTTCCTTGGAATACCTTGGGAAACTATAATAGGGGCATATCGAATTAAAATCGGAAGCCGGAAATTCGGTACACTTCGAGAGTATGGTGAACACTTTCTCCGGTTTTTAGCAACTAGTCCTGGATTGTTTCCTGCTTCACAACAAAATGAACAATATAGATTTCTCGTAAAGAGTTATTTATATTCGCTGTTGCAAGAAATCAAATCAGCGTGTGATGACCTTTTTTCAAAGAAAGGCAAGCTTTCTCAGGCAGAAATAGTCGCAATAACCGCAAAAATTATAGATTCGCACTATAGTAAGTGGCAGTCCGCTCCACTTATTAAATCGGTCTCAGATGCAAAATTTAGAGTACTCCGTAGAAAATTCCGGCTCTATTATCGACAACAAATAAAAGTCTTCTTGGGAAAATTATTGTTATCAGTAGCACAAAAAAACAAGATCGCGTTTATCCTTGCTTCGATTACTTACCGACGACTGTTTAACACACAATATGTTTCAGGCATAGTGATAGGCGGTTATGGGGAGAAAGAATATTTCTCCAGTATAGTTGATTACGAAATTGAAACGATGCTCAATAATATACTGAAGTACAAGGAAGACTATTCGCCTATCGACCATGGGAACGATGCCATAATCAAAGCATTCGCGCAGAAAGAAATGGTGGGGTCATTTATTGAAGGTGTGCATCCTGATTTTGAACAACGATCAAAAAGGGAGCTCAAAAAGATTACTGATTCGCTTCCGAACGATTTTACTACGTCGCTTACATTCGGCACCATACTCCAAAAGAGCAAGGCGCGAAAGCTTTTCGAAAAGAAAGTTGCTAATCTTCATACTGCATACAACCAAAATATGCAGCAATATAAGTACCGTAACTTCATCTCGAAAATAGTCGGGATCGTGGGCGTCCTCCCAAAGGACGAGCTGGCTATGATGGCTGAATCATTGGTTAATCTCACCTCCTTTAAACGCAGAATTTCTATGGATGCAGAGACTGTTGGTGGACCGATAGATGTTGCTATAATATCTAAGAATGAGGGTTTTGTTTGGATTAAGAGAAAATCTTACTACAAGCAAGAAATAAACATAAAAAAGATATGAGGAAAAATCCGACAAGAAAACAAACGAGGCGAAAAAAAGACCGTGAGTATGTCTCACTTCCGCTCGTTCACAAAACTTTCTTCCCGACAGAACAAGAGATTATTTCAAATGAGAAAAGGGCGGGGGGGCCTATAAACATTAAGGCAATGGACTTCTCAGATCTGAGTATTGATTGATCCGGTAATGTGGGGATAAGAACACCTCTCGCTCAAATGACGTATACAATGAACCTCGCTAGTACGCACGGTAACAAACAATCTCCCTTGCGGGAGATTGTTTGCTTTTCCGACCATTGGTGAATCGATGACCT
>MFLP01000028.1 GCA_001781555.1 Candidatus Kaiserbacteria bacterium RIFCSPHIGHO2_12_FULL_53_13 | reverse complement strand
CATGGGGTGGCTCGTCGTTATCGCCCTCGTTCCTCTCAAAGACGCCCTGTCGCTTGAAGGAATCCTCTGGCTCCTTGCCGGCGGGATATTCTACACGGCGGGAGTCATTTTTTTCGCACTCGATACCCGCACTTCGCTAGGGCGGTGGTACACGTTCCACGACATATTCCACTTGTTCGTGATGCTTGGCAGTTTCAGCCACTTCTGGTTCATGCTGAAGTTCGCGCTTCCCGCGTGAAGCGAATGGGCCGGAAGAAACGCGCGGCACATTTCTCAAGCTACTCTTTGCGAAGACGTGTAGATGTCGAGGAGTGCGAAAGCAAGGCTCATGGTAAGCGGCCCGAGCAGGAATCCGATCGGACCGAACAGCGCGATGCCGCCGAAGATTGAAAGGAGGACGATGAGCGAATGCAGGCGCATTCCGCGCCCGACGAGCTTCGGTCCCAGGAAATTATCGATGAGCCCTACTGCGGCCACTCCCCACACGAGGAGACCCAGGGCGGGGAACACATCACCGCTCAAATAGAGGAATGCGATCGCAGGCGTGAGGACCAAGGCCGTGCCAATGCCCGGTATCAAGGCCGCCACCGTGGCGACCGTTCCCCAGAGGACGGCGTTCGGGACGCCGAAGATGGAAAAACCGACCGCGACGAGCACTCCCTGGATGAATGCGATGGTGAGGCTGCCTTTGACGACCGAATTTACCGCGAGTTCAAGACGGTCGAATATCGCCGTGTCATCAGTATCGGGGAGCGGGCTCAAGGCGACGATGGCGCCCTTCAGCTTCACGCCGTCTTTGAGCATGGAGTAGAGAACAAGTAGGAATATGAACAAGTTTCCTATTATTTTCGCGACACTCGAGAAGACACCGCCGAGATGCTGAAGCAGCCATTCAAGCCCGGACCTGAAGTACTGATCGATGTCGAGAGACACCTCCTGCATGCCAGGAAATATTCCCTGAAGGCTGTCGGTCAGGATCTTGAAAGTATTTATCACGCTGTCCCTTGCGTCGCCTGCTGATAGAGAGAGGTACACCTGCCGTGATTCATCTAGTATCTGTATTCCTATGAGAGTAAGCGGCACAACGATGAATATGACGATGATGGCGGTCGTTGAGAGAGCGGCCAACCCCTGCCTGTTCCGCGTAAAGCCGAGCATTCTCCGATGGAGCGGCTGGAACATGACGGCGAAGACAGACGCCACGATTATGGAAGATAGGAACGGACGCACGATGAAGAATGACAGGATGAGAGTTCCCGCGAGGATGAGCAGAAGGAAGTAGAATTGTGATTTCTTGGCATTCATATTTTTTCGGGGGCGATTTTTCAGAACATCGATTTAGCGATCATACCGATAATAAGTATACCCAGGAAATTGAACGTGAAAGACAGCGGGATGAAAAGTGAAAGGCGGGTTTTCGAGAACCCGAGAAGACTGATGCCGAGCTCGTCGGGGAGCGGCGATGCTATGATGAGGCCGCCGACGAGGAACGTCAACCACTTGAAAAGCCGCAATTTAAAAAGCGCTTTCAGGCGGGCGACACCTCCTTTGTGGCCGATGAGGGTGAGGAGGTGCTTCGAGAACCTGTCGCGCATGAACCGAAAGATGACCATATCCCCGACCACTGCTCCCAAGGCGCCGAAAAGCGCGGTAAATAGTACAGAGTTCGCATGAGCGATCTCGCCAAGGGCTGCGATTGCCGGGGCGGTGGTGAAGATGGAGGTGAAGAACGTCCCCGCGACGAAGCTCCCGATCATTTCCGATTCTTTTGTAGCGGTGAGGACATTGGACAAGACCTGCGTCTGGATGAGTATGACGGCGACCAGAATGCTGATCGCGACAAGCGCGATATCCTGCAAGAACAGGAAGCCCGAGTTATTTCTGCCGTTTTTCATGCGATGTTGGAATTATACATCCTCCGTTCGGATTCAGACATATGGCGGAAAGGGAGGGACCGCGAGTACGCTTTTCTTCCGCAACTCAAAAACTCGCCGCCGCTCGTTTTTGGTCGTGTCCGCGACTCGCGACCCGTCGCACTCGACAGGTACCCCGCTTCGTCTTTTCGAATTCCTCCCTCTTTCTCGCAACGATGAATTGCGCGGATGCTCTCCCGGAGCATCCTTGCAAATCATTGCGGTGGCGATTTCCGGAAGTTTGAATCGATGAGACGGCTAAACTTTAACAATCTTGATAGAAGCATACAGAAATTAAGGAGAATTTACAGAGAAAATCCTGAATGGTTCGAGATCCCTGTTTTTGCTCAAAAAATCTACTAAAGTTAAGAATATGCGATGGAAGTGTGAGTTTTTCCAACTTCCATTTGCATAAAGTGAATTTACAGCCATATCCGCTACAATCGACTACTCTTAACTAATCTGATTCCGCCATATCCAATAAGCAAACAACCCACAGCCAAGTTTAGTATTTGGATCAGTAATACAGGAATGCTTCCTTTTATTAGTGAGAATATAATTGTCGATAGTCCCATAAATAAAAGCGTTGCAAACCCAGTTCCAAGTCCGAATATAATTAATTCTTTTTTCTGATAGTTGTACTCAAGAGCTTTGGCTGTAAATAAACTTGTAAAGAAAACGATTGTCATTGGACTAGAAATAGTAAGTAGGAAGACTGAGACGAAACTCGATATTAAAGTCATCGAGGCGATGCTAGTAGTCGATGATGCACCACCCGTAATATCTTTAATGATAATCAATCCGAATACGACTAATACAATCGAGCTGGCAATTCCAAAAATCTTCTTAACTTTTTTATTCTCTAATAATTTTCCTACGCCCAAAATTGCCAGTGTGATGTAGAAATAATCAACGATAGTAACCGCTAATACTCCAGCTAAACCATTAAAGATAGTTCCTTGTAATGTTAGGTTGGTAATAAAAAAGAAAACTGGCCCCACTGCAAGTTGAAGAACTAATCCCGTTGCTAAACCATTTCTAAAAATTTTCATAATTTACTCGGTTCGAATCCCTTGCGGGTTCGACCATTTTTATAAATTTCGTTTTTAAAATGTGCGATAAAATAAGGACTTTTACCTGCTCATTTTTCAAAACTACTGGCGGGGACGATGTCCCGAAATTAGAACCGAAGCGACTTAATTTCAGGAAAGTTGATAAAATGATACGGAATCTAAGACGACTCTACAAAGAAAATCCTAGCTTGTTTGAGATTCCTGCTTTCGCCCAAAAACAATATTAGCTATTTGCTCCACTTCTTTATCCGAGAGCTTTGAGCCCTCAAGACGTGTAGATGCGCCAGCAGAGGCTATAAGGGTTGCACGACGAAGCTCCGCCAGATGTTCTGACGAGATAAAGGAAGTTTTCTTTGTGTGCTTTGATTTCGTCATGTTGATATTCATTAAAATTAAATTTTCTCTATTTTAGCTGATCGAAAGGCTGTCAATATATCCTGTTTGAGAATAGAAGTGTAATCTTTAGTTTCTTTTCCATCTTTATCAAGAAGAGATGTGCCATTGCCGTAGAATACAATTTTTGTATCTTTTGCAAGTTCTATTATAGCCACAAATCCTTTCAGAAGAACTTTCTCATATTCAGTCTCTATAATTTGAGGAAGGAAATTCCGACTCTTTAATTTTAGCATCGGATTGGAATTATTAAACATTGATGCCATAAGAGCCATGAGTATCCGATTGCGGAAATTCTTACTCTTACTACCAACGTCAGTGTGAGATGAACCCCCAGAAAACCAATATAGTTTTCCAGAATAGCCGCTTATATTTATAGGCTCCGGATCATACGCATTGGTTTCGGGCATCTCATAATAAGGATGGGGGTCACCGAAGTCCCCTAACCAGTTCTTTTGGTCAGCAACGGCAAGATCAAAGTGGTCTTGCAAGGTAAAATCCTTACTCTGTCTGAATTTTGCCAGATATGCTCCGAGCCACGATTGGTACTGCTTTTCATTTCTTAGGAATCGGGAAGATGTTCCGTCAACGAGTGCGCCGACCGTAAAGTAATTAACACCTTGTGCTTTCATGCCATGCTTCGCCCACGATTTTTCCATATCAAAAATCATCCAACCGTTGATCCAAGTTTCAGGAATAGCTGTAAAGGTGAGGCGATAGCCTATTTTCTTCTCTAGCCGATGCATTAAAGCGCTGTACACTAGAGCAAATATTTTATAGAGAATATTCATTGTGGTTCGAATCCCTTCAGGGTTCTTACATTTTATCATTTTTCGGTTTTGAAATGTAGCGCAAAATAAGGGAATTTTTACTGTCACTTTCCAAAACTATTGGCGGTGTAATCATATCCTTTGCGCGAACCTTTTTCGAGCGGAAGCCCTGACTTCGCACGCTCCGCGTGCGTGGTGGCTTGAAACTGCATCGTACGCCCCGATTGAGTGCCAATGCTGAATCCCGCCACGCGCGGAGTACCGCGCGTCCCGCCCTCTCGCCTTGCCGCTCCTCTCCATTCTGATTTTTTTGCGGGGGGGAATTTGAAAAAAGGAATGGGCGGCAAAGGCGAGGGGCGGCTTCCTTTTAGGAAAAAGGAAGAGGCGTGATTCAAATACAAATGGTGCCTCGCCATACAAAATTCTTTAAGGAATGGCGAGACGCAAATCTGTATACGCTTGCCCCAAACCCACCCATGCGCGCGCAATCATCCCCGCCGTTTTTGAGGAACAGTATAAAACTGCGGGGATGGCTCCCTGTGAAATTCAGTTCGTGATTGAGAAAACTCGATCGCTGTAATCTCTGCCAAGTTCTACTGTCCAAGGTTTTCCACACATAACTGAACTTGGATTTTTTTGGCGACACTCCGCGGCTTCCGCGTCTGTATTTCCTCGTTCAGCCACTGCCATAAGAACGTAGTTATTGCCGGGTCCGGGCGGAGTGTGTAGTGGATAAAGTTTTTCCCCCACCTTCCAATCTACGCTTCCTGCTCCGTTCGCCAGTCCATCGCTTGAAACAGGGTTTGATAAAGTAATCATAGCGCCACTAGTACAATTCGAGCATTGACCAGAAGAATCAATGATTGGCTTGTCGCCTGAAATTTGCCAAACTTCCAACCGAAGTCCGACATATTTACTGGAAACATTTTGTGCTTCCCACGACACGCGAACAGTGTTGCCAATTTTGAGAGTTTCCCCACCATTTGGTACGGTAATTTTGATAGCGACAGTGTTCAGATTTGGCGCGGTCTGCGAAGTTGAATTTGTTGGCGACTTAACCGCTATTGTTTTAACAACAGCATCAAGAATACCCTCGGCTTCCTCTGCGGTTTTATAGGGTTTTTCAGAACCATATAACGTGTAGGCGCCGTAGCTTTTCGCACTTGCAGAACCGCTGAAAATATACTCAACCATGCCTATGCTCCCGCCAAAGCCAGCCGAACGATATACCGTTTTCTTTACACTTGAAGAATTCTGACCGGTAATCGTTGCTTCACGCACCTTAACCCAGAGATCGTGATCTTCCGCAACAAAAGGGACAGAAATAGCAAGATTAGGATCGTTTTCCCAAACGCCGTTATGTTCGCAAGTGGTTTGAAACCAGTCCGGATGTGCACTGTTCGTTTTATATGTTTTACATTGCCAGTCATCAGGATGAGCGAGAGAAATACCGAACTCATCATTGGTATATATTTTTGAATATGTCTGCGAATTTTGAGACTTCGGAGGATTTTCTTTTTGAGCAGATGGAACAGGTTGCGTATTCGATGGTTGATTTGCGGTAGTATTTTTTGTGGGCAACGTGTTGTCAGGCAAAAAGTTATTTTGTTGATTTTCAGAAACAGATTGTGAAGTCGGATTCTGTTGTATGACAAAATACGCGCCGCCTCCGACGACAATCAGACCAAGCACTATCGCTATCAAAATCGCGGCGCTCACGAATCCTCTTTGGTTTTTCATAAAGTTATTGTTTTATAAAATAATTGAGCGATTTACCGTATACCTTCGCCAACTCTCCCAACTCTACCGCATCCACGCCGCGCTCGCCTCGTTCTATCCTGGACAAGTACGCTTGTGGTTTTTTGAGCCGCTTTCCCTGCTTCCACTTGCGTCAATCCTGCGGCAAGGCGAGAGGGCGGGGCGAGCGATACTCCGCGCGTGGCGGGATTCAGCATTGGCACTCAATCGGGGCGTACGATGCAGTTTCAAGCCACCACGCACGCGGAGCGTGCAACCGCCCTTTCTGAACTGGAAGTTTCAATCTGCGGAGAGGGAGGGAGCTGTTACGTTAAATGTCGTTTAATAAAGACTCGGCCAGAGCCAGACTTCAGATATTTCTCGAATTCGAAAGCTTTGTATTTGTTCGCAAAGGCAGTGTACGAAAATAATTCTATTGGTCTGCGATTTTTTGTTGCGGGAACATGGCCTTTCTTGTGCCGTTCGATCCGCTCTTTAAGATCGTCCGTACAACCGGTATACGGTTTTCCATCTGCGCATTCAAGAATATATACGTAATGCATACAGCTTCACGAAAGTCTCCTTAGCGACCTAGCGGACTGCGTCCGCCGAAGCCCGCGAAGCCGAGGCGAATCCCGACTTCGCCAAGGCTACGTCGGGCGAAGGCGGAGAGGGAGGGATTCGAACCCTCGGACCAGTTTCCCGGTCAGCATCTTAGCAGGATGCTGCATTCGACCGCTCTGCCACCTCTCCGTGGACCCGATGAAGCGAAGCTCCGTCGGGTCGGATCACCACTCCGTCTTGCAGAGTGGTTAGCTTGTACAGAACCCGCACAACAATAGCACACGATGTTTCTTTTTTCATATTGCGTGATTTCTATACATAAGGAAAGGGAGCCACAGGGGCCCCCTTTTCGCGCGATGTTCTGCGCTAGCGTTTCCGCTGCTTTGCGAGCGCGAGTTGTTGCCGATGTTTCGCGGCGGCGAGCTTCCTCGCTTCGAGCTTTCGCTCGGTCGCCATCTCGAGGGTGGTCGTGCGGCAGGACCGGACATACGCCGGAACCATCTGCATCCGGAACTCGGCGAATCCCGGTTCTCTCGCCAGGTTCGCGGGCACGGAATTGCACCCGGAAGTGTGGCGAAAACCGGCTGTCCGTGGCACCTGTTTCCCGACGACTTCGGCGTTGTCGATCGCCTGCCGAAGTGCGAGGGCCTTCTGTGCTGCCCCCAGGTCGGCGTTGAGCTTCGCGATGGTACTGTCCTTCTGGAAGCTCGCCCAACGCAAGTTCTCCACTTCCCCGGAACATCCGAACAGCGTCAGCGCCGTTACGAGTATTGCAAAGATCGATTTCTTCAAGATGTGCTCCTCAGCGGTTGATGCCCGGTCTCAAAGCACCGAGTGCCGCGACGATAGCACGCTGGAGATGCTTTGTCAATTCTCACGCCCGCGCGAGGGCGAGGAGAGAGACCGTCGCCCCGAGCGCTTCGAGCGGCTCCGCGGCGTTCACGAGCGTGGCGCCCGTCGTAGTGACGTCATCAATGAGAAAAACGTGCACGTCGCGTACATTGTTGTTATGCGCGACCTGAAATGCGCCCTCGACATTTTTTATGCGCTCATCACGTGAGAGATGCGTCTGCTGTTGCGTCGCGCGGATGCGCGAGAGCGCATCAGGCATGACTTTCGACAGCGTGCCATCGTGGAATTCCTGCGAGAGCCGTTTCAGCACGAGTTCTATCTGATTGAATCCACGCTCGCGCTCGCGGCTCTTGTGAAGCGGCACGGGCACCAAGAGAATTTCGCGCGCGGAAAACGAACGCGCCGATGCTATCTCTTCGCGCAAGAAATCCGCAAGCACATCTGCACAAAGTTGTGCTGCGTGCCCGGAGCCGTCGTACTTGAGAGAGCGGATAAGATCTTCGACTATTCTGTCCCGGTAATCCATAAGCGTCGCGATATGTTTCCCTTGCACCTCACGCTGATGTGTGGACACGGGGATGTCTTCTGGCGCGTGCGCTTGCGTTCGCACACTTCGCGCACGGCGGGGAAGTATGGCATCCGCTATCGCATCGAGGCCTTCGGAAAAAATGTCAATTATTCCCATCTTTTTATTGTACCCTGCGGACGTGCTACACTTGGCCGATGGATTTAGCTCAAAAGAAATGCGTCGCGTGCGAAGGAGGAGCGGCTCCGCTCAATCGTGCCGAAGCGAGCGCGCTTTTGAAGCAGGTGAATGGCTGGGCGCTCGGCGAAGATGCGAAATGGCTGATAAAGCAGTTCAAGTTCAGTAATTTCGTCGAGGCGATGGCGTTCGCGAACAAGGTAACTCCTGTTGCCGAACGTGAGGGACACCACCCCGACCTGCATGTGTCTTTCGGCAAAGTCGTCGTTGAGCTCTCGACGCATGCCATCAAGGGGCTTTCGGAGAATGATTTCATTCTTGCCGCTAAGATCGACCAATTATAGTAGCTACATGCGCCGCTTCTGCAGGAGCGGCATGACCCCACACTGAACTTTGGCATTGCTCGCTTTGCGCCGCATATGTTTTCAGCATTTTTTCTTTACTTCGCGCAGAAACAGATGATTTGGGAAAATATATTCGCATAAAATGCCAAAGTTAGTGATATGGGCATGGTATAATTTCATAATGGCGTTCTCTCTCGGCGATATCGCGCGGCAGTTCAGGTCTGCGTTCAAAGGAAAGGCAGAAGGAAGCGTTTTGGGGATAGATATAGGAGCCAGCTCGGCGAAGATAGTTCAGTTGCGGGCCTCGCGCGGAACAGCGGTACTTGAAACGTACGGGGAGATCGCTCTCGGCCCTTATGGCGCCGTCGCTATCGGGAAAGCGGTAAAGCTTCCGCCGGAAAAGATCGCCGAAGCGCTAATTGATCTTATGCGGGAGGCCAACGTCACTGCGCGCGAAGGCGGACTTTCCATACCATTTTCTGCGTCTCTCGTGTCGGTATTGGACCTGCCGAAAGTTGATGAAGATGCGCTAAAGCGAATAATTCCTATAGAGGCGCGCAAGTACATTCCTATCCCCGTTTCGGAAGTCACGCTGGACTGGTTCGTCATTCCGCCGGACAGCGATGAGAAAAGCGCGTTTGATCAAGTAGAAGAACCCAGCCCGCTTCGCGCTAAGGGCCAGGAAGTTCTTCTTGTCGCTATCCACAATGATGTCTTGAAGAACTATCAAACTGTCGCAACGACGGCGGGACTGAATATAAATTTCTATGAAATCGAGATCTTCAGCGCGACGCGCTCTTCCATGGGACACGGTATTGCGCCGGTATTGGTCGTTGATCTGGGTGCGGCAACTACGAAAATGTATATCGTCGAGAAAGGAGTGGTACGCCTCACCCACCTCGTGACCTCCGGAGGTCAGCACATGACGGAGACCCTGGCGCGCTCGCTCTCATGGGAATTCGAGAAAGCGGAGCGGGTGAAGCGAGAACGCGGGCTTGTGGAATCGAGCGCTTATGGCGCAGACGAGAACGAACGCATAAAGGAAGCATTGTTATCAACACTCACACGTGTGTTTTCGGAGATAGACCGGGTACTATTAAGCTACGGGCAGCGATACAACAAAAATGTGTCGCACGTTCTGCTTACAGGCGGCGGAGCGTCGCTCCCAGGCCTCGCAGAACATGCTAAGCAGTCGTTGCACGCGGATATTGAAATAGCGGATCCATTCGCCCGGACTGAAGCGCCAGCTTTTTTGCTGGATGTCCTGAAGCAGATCGGTCCTGGATTTGCGGTTTCAGTCGGTCTTGCCTTGCGAAAGCTCAAGCAAAGATAAATGTGATGAGCGAAGAAAACACTTTTTAACATATGGAACCAGGCATTAAATCCTCTTTCATACCGCACGATACATCGCAGTCTTCTGGGGTGCAGCGCGCGCTTTCAGGAAGTTTTCTGGACATCTTAACGCTAATCTCTATCGTACTGTTCGTAGCCTCGCTCGTATTGGGGGTGGGGGCCTTTCTATACCAGCAATTCCTTGAAACCAGCAGCAAGAGCAAAGTGACTCAACTAGAGCGAGCGAAAGCCGCATTCGAGCCTGCACTCATTTTGCAATTGACCAGGCTTGACGACAGGATGCGCGATGCCGACCAGATTCTCGGCAGCCACATTGCGCCATCGGTTTTCCTGCACATGCTGGAACAAGTGACTTTGTCGACCGTGTCATTCCGCTCACTCGATTTAGAGGCCGTTGATCCGCAGAACATTACTATCAGAATGGATGGTGTCGCGGAAAGCGTAAATTCCGTCGCTCTGCAGGCGGACCTGTTCAGCAGGAACGGCATTGTCACGAGTCCTATTTTTTCTAACATTGATCGTGAGCTCGACGGAGTTCACTTCAGTCTTTCCGCGCGGATAAATCCCTCCTCAATACTCTATGCGCAGTCAGCCGGGATGCAAACAAGCGGAACTGAAGCGGCAACGCCTGTTTCCTCTCCTGCTCCTGCCTCGTCTCCCTCTCCGCAGGCGCAGCAGATGCAATCGTCCGCGCAACCCCCATCTTCCTCCGGTTCCGGTACGTCCTTTGTGCCAGTGCCGCAACAACAATAATTATGATCCGCAGCATCCTTTCAATAATCGGTCTCATAGTCGCTGGCGGCATATTTTTCATCTACACGCAGCCGGCCTATAGCAACGTTCAGGTGCTTCAACAGCAGATGGATCAATACGACCAGGCACTTGATAAGACGACCGAACTTCAGAAGTTAAAGCAGTCGCTTCTCGTGCGCTATAACGCCTTCAATCCTGCCGACCTCGACCGGCTCCATAAACTGCTCCCGGACCATGTTGATAACGTCCGTCTTATCCTCGACCTGGACAATCTAGCCGGGAATTTCGGCATGGCTCTGCAGAACGTCATCATCAGCAGCCCGGCGAGCGAGAACGCCGACAAGACCATCATCGGCTCTATAACGGCAGGAAAGCAGAGATACGACTCGCTTACTTTAAGGTTCTCAACGCGCAGCACGTATGCGAATTTCGTGAAATTCATGGAAGACCTGGAATCAAGCCTGAGGATAGTCGATATCGTTTCTCTTTCTGTCGCGCCCGAAGCTTCAAGCGCCAAGACTTCACAAGGGGCACAGGGTGCGATCTCATCCGAGCCTTACTACCGATATGACATTGCCATCAGGACTTATTGGCTGAAGTAATTTTTGATCAAATTAAAAGAGCACCTTCTTCCACATCACCCGCATTCATTAAGAAAATACAATATGAACTTTCTATCTCACAATAAATTGACATTGGTCGCCTTGGGGCTGATCCTCGCAGGGTTTGTCTGGTATGGGTTCTCAGGAAGTTCGCAGCCGACGTCACTCCTCACGACGCAGAACGCAGGCGGCTCTAATGACTCCATGGAAAAAGACCTTGTCGCGACACTGCTTGCCTTACGCTCTGTCTCGCTATCCGGGACGATCTTTTCTGACACAACGTTCCGCGGTTTGAGGGATTTCAGCACTCAGATCGTTCCGGAGCCGATGGGACGGCCTGATCCGTTCGCCCCCATTTCCGGCGGCTCTGTCTCGTCGGAAACCGGCGGCGGGAACGCCAAGCTCTTTAAATCTGTGAGCCAGTGATAGAGCGCGCGCTAGGGACGCTTATCGGATATGACGAATGTGCCGCAAAGCAGAGATATCTCTAGTCCTCCGGCCGCCGCCGCGGAAGTTCCCTTGCGGGCGCTTGGCGACACGAAAGTCGCGTACGATGTACTTCGATTCGTTCCTGAAGAATCCGCCGAGCACTACAAGCTTGTCCCGCTCGCCGTCACGGACGGCGTTCTTGAAGTTGGGATGGTCGACCCCGAAAATTTAGGCGGGGTAGACGCGCTGAATTTTATCGCTCGCAACACCGGCATGCCCTTCAAGGTGTTCCATATATCGAAAGAAGATTTCGAGCGCGTGCTGAAGATGTATCGCGGGTTGGGCGGCGAGGTGGACCGTGCCGTCTCCGATCTGGAAACAGAACAAAAAAGGCAGCCGGTCTCAAAAGAAGCCGAACAGACCTCTTTGGACCTGGAAGACCCGACGATAGGGCATGCAGACGGTGATGCGTCGTCGCTCAAAATACAGGAAGATGCTCCAGCCATAAAGATAGTCTCCACGATCCTGCGTTATGCGATAGACGGCAAGGCCTCAGACGTGCACATCGAACCCTTGCCCACGGGCGTGCGCGTGCGATACCGCGTCGACGGGGAACTGCACACCAGCGTTATTCTTCCGATGAGTACGCACCGCGCGCTCGTGGCACGCATAAAGGTGTTGGCCTCCATGCGGCTTGACGAACAGCGGAAACCGCAAGACGGGCGTTTTTCCGCCTCAATAGACAACAGGCCGATAGACTTCCGCGTCTCCACCTTTCCTGCATACAATGGCGAGAAGATAGTTATCCGTATTCTCGACCGTGACCAGGGATTCATACCGCTCGACCAGATCGGTCTTACAAAACGCAGCCTCGATATACTTCAGAGAACGATACGTCAACCGCACGGTCTAATTCTCATATCAGGCCCCACTGGTTCAGGAAAGTCCACGACGCTCTACTCCATACTATCGGAGGTCGATCGCGAGCGTAAAAATGTTATTTCACTTGAGGACCCGATAGAGTACTTCGTCGACGGCGTCACTCAATCGCAGGTGCGTCCCGAGATAGGGTACTCTTTCGCGACCGGTCTGCGCACAACGCTTCGTCAGGACCCGGACGTAATTATGGTGGGCGAGATACGCGACTCCGAAACCGCGAAGCTCGCCTTTCAGGCTGCACTCACCGGACATCTCGTACTCTCGACTATACACACCAATGACGCGGTAGGAACTATACCGCGCCTTATAGACATGGGAGTTGAGCCCTATCTTATACCACCAGTCCTCATCCTCTCGATGGCACAGCGGCTCGTGCGCAAGCTGTGTCCCGACGCTGGAAAAGAGATGGAAATCACGGCAAGTGACAGGAAAAGCATAGAGGCGCAGATGGCAACCCTGCCGCCTCAATATCGATTCGAGATACCAAAGATGGCGTATGAAGCCATGCGAACCCCGACGTGTCCCACCGGGATGCGCGGACGACTGGCTGTGTTCGAAGTCCTTGAGATGTCGAAAGAGATCGAGCGCATCGTCCTTGAGAATCCAGTCGAATCGCGCCTGTGGGATTCCGCGCGCGCGCAGGGAATGCTCACTATGCGGGAGGATGCTATGATAAAAGCGTTTGATAAAAAGATTCCGTTTTCCGAGGTGAATACCTTTAGCACTCTGCTTCTCGCGGGAGATGAAGCAGAAGGAGGAGAGGGCAAGGATAAACCCTCAGGAGAAAAATATGATTGAAACAACGAAAAGAAATATTCTATTGGTAGATGACGACAAGTTCCTAGTCGATATGTACAGCATGAAGTTCACGGGACAGGGGTACTCGGTGCAGGCATGTCTTTCGGCCAACGACGCTCTGCAGGTGCTCCGGGGCGGTTTCATGCCGGATGCGATCGTATTTGACCTGGTGATGCCGGAGCACGACGGGTTCTTTTTTCTGGATGCTCTCCGGAAAGAAAAGCTCGGGGCCGGCGCCTTGCGCATAGCACTCACGAATGAGAGCGACGACACCATGAAGGCAAAAGCCGTCGAACTCGGCGCCGACCGTCTTATCGTTAAGGCGAGCATGATACCATCGGAAGTTGTCTACATAGTGGGTGATGAGATCACGCGCCGCCATAAGGCATAATATAGGGTATGACTGATTACGCTCTGCAGCTCAAGAAATATATAAATGTCCTGGTGCATGAAGGCGCGTCCGACGCGCATTTCTCCGTAGGCGCGCATCCTACTATCCGCGTCTCGGGCGCCCTGTCCCCGATGCTGAAAGAACCGGTTTTAACGCGAGACGACACTCTTGGATTTTTGAAAGCCCTTGTCACGCCAGAATATGAGAAACGCTTTCTTGCCAGTCAGGAAGTTGACTTTGCTTACGAGACGCCGGATGGACTCCGCTTCCGCGGCAACGCGTTCTTTCAGCGCGGGAATATCGGCATCTCTCTGCGCCTCATACCAAAACAGATCCGCACGCTCACCGAGTTGAACCTGCCCGACATCCTATCTACTTTCGCGCGCAAGTCGCAGGGATTTTTCCTCGTCGTTGGCCCGGTCGGCTCGGGGAAGACGACGACGCTCTCGTCAATGATAGAGATAATCAACACAGAGCGCATGGAGCATATTCTTACGATAGAGGATCCCATAGAATACATATATGAACCCAAACTGTCGCTCATTGAACAGCGCGAAGTGAACATCGACACGAAAGATTTTCCGACCGCGCTCCAGTCCGCGTTCCGCCAAGACATTGATGTTTTGATGGTCGGAGAGATGCGCGGACCAGAGACGATGGCAGCTGCAGTGACCGCCGCTGAAACGGGGCATTTGGTGTTCTCCACTCTCCACACTAATAACGCCGCACAGACGATCGACAGGATAATCGACACCTTCCAAGCTTCGCAGCAGGATCAGATCCGCCTGCAGCTCTCATCTTCGATGGCCGGTATCTTTTCGCAGAGGCTTATACCGAGGATCTCCGGCGGATTAATCCCCGCATATGAGCTTCTCATCAATAACAAGGCAGTCGCGAATCTCATCCGCGAAAAGCGCACCCACGAACTTAATGTCGTGATAGAAACCGGCTCCGAGGAAGGTATGATAGACATGAACCACTCGCTTTCGGAGCTTGTAGCGCGCGGCGAGATCACCGTTGAGAGCGCCTATCAGTATTCCCTCAACCCTAACGTGCTGCAGAGGCTACTTTAGGAAACCATGGCACTTTTTTCATATACCGCACTGGATGCCGATGGAAATGAGCGCGAAGGCACCATCGATGCTGTTAATGTTGACGTAGCCATAGTCGCGCTTCAGCGGCGCGGTCTCATCATCTCCAAAATAGAACCTGCAGATGCGCCTATTTCCTCCGGAACTAAGATGCCGTTTTTTGATCGCATTAAAAACAGCGATGTAGTGATACTGTCGCGTCAGATCACCACCCTCTTTGAGGCGCAAGTTTCCGCGCTCCGCGCCTTCCGTCTCTTGGCCTCCGAAGCGCGCACGGCTAAGCTTGCGGGAAAATTAAATACAGTGGCTGACGACATCCAGAGCGGCAATACCATCTCCGCTTCTCTCTCTCGGCATCCGGATGTGTTCTCGGAGTTTTATGTCAACATGGTGCGCGCCGGGGAAGAAGCGGGAAAGCTGGACGAGACCTTCTCTTTCCTTGCCGACTATCTGGACCGCAATTATGAGATCACCCAGAAAGCCCGCAATGCGCTAATATATCCGGCTTTCATCATGCTTACGTTCTTCATCGTAATGGTCCTTATGATGACCTTGGTCATACCGCACCTATCCATAATGCTAGCCGAAACGGGCCAGGATATCCCGATATATACGAGAGTGGTCATAGGGATGAGCGACTTTCTTTCAAAGTACATACTTCTGATAGTGATCCTCATAGCGATAGGCGCCGTATTTCTGATACGCTATGGCCGTACAGAGACCGGGCGAATGTACTTTTCCCACCTGCGGCTCAAGACCCCTTATCTCGGGAGCATCTTCCAGAAACTTTTTCTTTCGCGGCTTGCCGACAATCTTTCCACGATGCTAAAAAGCGGTATCCAGATCCTGCGCGGGATCGAACTGACTGGAACTGTGGTTGGCGATGCAGTGTACAAAAATGTTCTGACGGTAGCAGCAGCTGATATAAAGGGCGGTATGCCGGTCTCAGAAGCATTGAGGCGTCATCCGGAAATTCCCGGAATAGTCGTCGCGATGCTCAAGATAGGCGAGGAGACTGGAAATATGGGAAGCATGCTGGATACGATGGCACGGTTTTATCGCCGCGAAGTAAGCAATTCTATTGATACGCTCGTCGGACTCATAGAACCCCTCATGATAGTGGTTCTTGCAGTGGGAGTCTCCGTACTTCTGACCGCCGTTCTTATTCCTATCTATAATATTGCTTCTGGATTCTAATTTCCTTTCCCAAATTTTTGAGCAAGACAGGCAGGCTTTCGGGGTCGCTGTTTCCGCCTTGTGGCGGAGCGCTCACTCTCGGGCCACCGGCTTACGAGAGCTTCCGAAAGCCTGCCTGTCTTGCGATTCCTGACTATCCACACCCCTTCTTCCACTTCCGATGAAGGGGTATACAATGTAATGCAAGTCGCAGAAATGACGATTGATTAACGGTTAATAATAATTAGTTGTGTATTATGAAAACATCTTATAAACGCGGCTTTACCCTCATTGAGCTCTTGGTGGTCATTGCTATTATCGGCATCTTGTCGTCGGTCGTCTTGGCCTCGCTCAACAGCGCGCGTGTGAAGGGAAGAGTTGCCGCCGCGCAGAGCACTATGAAGGGATTGCAAACCGCGGCCGCGATGTGCCTCAATGACGGATTGGCTATCTCGATACCTACCGCGACGAACAACGGCGGAGGTGCGGCGCTTTGCGCCAGCAGCCCCACTGCGTACTCGGCATTGCCGACCAATTGGGTATATTCCGCGGCCTCCACACAAACTACAGGCATATCATTCAGTCTCATTGCAACGGGTGATAGCAAGACGATAACGTGCTCGGAGACTTCGTGTACGACGACCTAAAGCGTTGAATTAGCATCAGGTTCATATGGGGAAAAGTATAAGGAAAGGCGGCTTCACGTTGATCGAACTTCTTGTCGTAATCGCGATAATCGGCATCCTGTCGTCGGTCGTCCTCGCCTCGCTCAACAGCGCGCGAGTAAAAGGAAGAGTTGCATCGGCGCAACAGACACTGAAGTCATTCAGTACGGCATTAACGATTTGTCTTAATGAGAGTATTGCGATAACTCCGGTGTCAGGCACCGCGCCAACGGCTGGCGGCGCAGCATGCACTGATAGCGGCACGGCTTATACATGGCCGGCGCTTCCTGCATCCGGCTCATGGTCTTATACGACTGCGTGGACGACAACGCTAGGGACATCGTTTAGTTTTGTCGCTACGGGTGACGGTAAGACCATCACATGCACACAAAGTGGATGCACGACGACTTAAGGCGTTGAACGGGAGTATGGATGATATCTCAAAAGAGACAAGGAATAAGGGCTTTACCCTCATTGAACTCTTGGTGGTCATCGCGATAATCGGCATTCTTTCGTCGGTCGTCTTGGCCTCGCTCAACAGCGCGCGGCAAAAGGGCCGCGATGCGCGACGTGTTTCCGACGTCAAGCAATTACAGCTTGCGCTTGAACTCTATTACGATGCCACTGGCGGCTACCCACTGGCGCTCTCTACGGCGAATCTCGTAACGAACGGATACATATCGGTGGTTCCTATCGACCCGAGTTCTACAACATCGTGTACCGACGGCACGCAAGCAAGTTGCTATAAGTATGCTCCCTTGCTGGTAGGCAGCGCCTGTGCTTCTTATCATTTGGGCGCAACCCTGGAAGTGACGAGCAACAGTGCACTCAATAATGATTCGGACGCCGCTGCAGGCACTGTTTGCGTGGGGACCGTGAACAACACGTCTAACCTCGACTTTACGAGCACAAGTGCGGATGCCATATACGACGTCAAGCCCTAAAAGTTAAAAAGGTAAGAGGGGATAGGTAGTGGCAACGAAACCCCGCGCGAAGAGCGCGGGGTTTCGTGCGATAATGCCTCCGTGACCGGTATTTTCGCGTACGGCGCGTTCGGACTTATCATCGGGAGTTTTTTGAACGTAGTAATCCTTAGGAACGGAGTGCGCGCGCTCGGCGGAAGAAGCATTTGTATGTCGTGCGGGAACGAGATCCGCTGGTTCGATCTCGTCCCGGTATTTTCTTGGATATGGCTCGGTGGGAAATGCCGCACATGTCGCGGCAGGATCTCCGTTCAATATCCTCTCGTCGAGATATTGACGTCGGTACTCTTTATGTTCATCGGCGTTTCGCCGCTCTCTTTTTTAATGCGCATCTTAGGGTTTCTTATCGCCGCCATTCTTATTTGCATAGCGGTCTATGATATGCGCCACACCATTATCCCGGATCTCTGGGTATTCGGATTCGGGGCGCTTGCATTTTTCTATTCGTTCACGGGCACGGCGGGCAACTTGAACATGTCGGATATCTTAGTTCGAGCTCTCGCCGGGCCTTTCACGGCGTTGCCGCTTTTTATTCTCTGGTTCACATCGAAGGGTCGATGGATGGGTTTCGGAGATGTAAAGCTTGCGCTTGGCATAGGCTGGCTCCTCGGTGCCGTATATGGAACAGTAGCGATTTTTCTTGCTTTCGTCCTCGGTGCGGTAATTAGTTTGTCGCTGGTTTTCTTTTCATCAGTTCTCTGGAACCGTATCACGCGGCAGTTTATCCCTTACCGCTTCTGGTGCATAGCGGCT
>MFLP01000027.1 GCA_001781555.1 Candidatus Kaiserbacteria bacterium RIFCSPHIGHO2_12_FULL_53_13 | reverse complement strand
TGCGCGAGAAAATAATTTGGAAATCGCCGCCGAATTTGTTGAAAAGCAATCCGCGAAAATGCCCGGCCGTCCCATTTTCAACGACATGATGCTCCGTATTCAGCGCGGAGACGCGCGCGGCGTGGTTTGTTGGAAATTAGACCGTCTCGCCCGCAATCCGGTGGACGGCGGGCAGATTAGCTGGTTTTTGCAAAACGGCACTATCGCACATATTCAAACGCACGACCGCGCGTATTATTCGGCCGACAACGTACTCATGATGTCGGTCGAGTTTGGTATGGCCAATCAGTATGTGCGCGATTTGAGCGTGAATACCGCGCGCGGCTTGCGACAGAAAGCGCGGCAGGGTATCTACCCAGGCCAAGCTCCGCTTGGCTACTTGAACGACCCGCGCACGAAGACAATAGTTGTGGACAGAAAGAAATCAACAATCGTTCGTGCAGCGTTTGAATTGTATGCAGAGAACAAATCGCGGCTTGAAGAAGTCTCACGTTTTCTGTTTGAAAACGGCATTGCCACCAAAGCAACAAAGCGGTGGAAAAATAGCGGCCTCCGGCCGCTCAAAAAAGACCAAGCAAAACTCATTCTCACGAATTCGTTTTACTACGGCCACTTTCGCTACGCGGGTGAAATGTATGAGGGGAAGCATACGCCGATTATCGCCAAAGAGCTTTTTGACCGAGTGCAAAAAGTTCTTGCCTTGCGCGGCAAAGTGCAGAAACCGACCAAACAACCACAGGCATTTTGCGGATTGTTGAAGTGTGGAGAGTGTGGTTGTGCAATCACTTGCGAGGAGAAATTTAAATATCAAAAAAATGGAAACGTCCACCGATACGTTTACTATCGGTGTACCAAAAAGCGCGGTCCGTGTGCGGGGGAATACATCCGCGAGGAAACGCTCGATACACAACTCTCCGAGTTGCTGTCTCGCTTCCACTTGCCGCGCCATTGGGCAGAAGAACTAGAGCGTATGGCTACGAAAGACGCGGCTGACGCCACTCAAAGCGCGGCGGCGTCCGTTCAAGTGATGCGGGCAAAGATTGCCGACTTGGACGGCAAAATTGCCCGCCTCACCGACCTCTTTGTGGAGCAAGATATTGAGCGCGAGGAGTATCTATCGCGTAAACGTGAGTTGATGTCCACAAAGAAGTCGGCGCAGGAGAATATCCTACGCTTAGAACGGAATTCCGCCGTGTGGCTCGAACCCATGCGAGCATGGCTAAAGGACGCTTCGTTATTGGACGAAGCGGCACAATCCAAAGACCTTCCCTCCAAAAAATCCTCCCTCCAAAAAATCTTCGGCTCGAACCTCACCCTCCACGCGCGCGAAGCGCGCGGCGTGCCCGAAAACCCTTGGCGTTCGGTCGCGGCGGCGACCGAACGCCAATCCGAAACCGACCTTGTCTCTTGTCTGGTGCCGGAGGAGGGACTCGAACCCTCATCCCTTTCGAGACACGATTTTGAGTCGTGCGCGTATACCATTCCGCCACTCCGGCCTAGGTTCCAAGTGTACGGCGTTTTCGCCTGGAAAACAAATTCAATCACGCGTGATATAATTTTCCGCATGGCACACAACGGTTACTACGGCGATTCGATATTTTGGGTTGAAATTGAACGCATCAAGCCGAATCCTTTCCAGCCGCGCCGCACGTTCGACGAAGCGGCGCTTGCGTCGCTCGCGGAATCCATCCGGCAATATGGAGTACTTCAGCCGCTTACGGTTACGCGCAAGGAAATCGAGCGTCCGGGCGAGGGGATTTTCGTCGAGTACGAACTCATCGCCGGTGAACGCAGATTGCGCGCGGCGAAGCTCGCCGGTCTCGTGCAGGTGCCAGTCGTCATAAGAAGCGGGGAAGACGATGACAGGATGAAGCTCGAGCTTGCCATCATCGAGAATCTCCAGCGCGAAGACTTGAGCGCGATAGACCGCGCGCGGGCGTTCCAGCGCCTTGTAACTGAATTCGGTCTGAAGCATACCGAGATCGGGAAGCGCGTAGGGAAAAGCCGCGAGTATGTCTCGAACACCCTTCGCATTCTTTCTTTGCCCCAGGATATGCAGGACGCTTTGGCGGCAGGGGAAATAAGTGAAGGTCATACACGCCCTCTTCTCATGCTTATCGATAGAAGCGAGATGCAGCGAACTGTTTTCCAAGAAATAATAACCAGGCGGCTCACTGTTCGCGATGCGGAACAGGTGGCAAGACGCATAGCCACCGAGCGCGTGAGAAAGTCCGACCTGACGCCGGAACTCTTGCTTCTTGAACGCGAGCTTACCGAAAAGCTCGGCACGCGCGTCCGCATCGAGAAGAAAGACCAGGGCGGCAAGGTGCTCATAGACTTCTTCTCCGTCGACGACCTCGCGCATATACGGGAGATCTTCAGTCGTCAAAATGAGCAAGGAGTCCCTGCGCGCGCCGATGCCGAGAACTCCAAAGATAAAGAAGATGTCCCGCGATTTTCGCCAAGCGGTCCCGCTCCTGCGCTTGCAGAAGAAAGTCCGGAAGGCACCGCCGCTATCCCGATAGATACGTCGCCAAAGAAGGAAGAGCAAGAGGACGATCTCTATTCGATAAGGAATTTTACGGTCTAACGCTTCTTTTGCGCCGCCGCAAGAGCCGCGCGAATATGCTTTTTGGCCATGTTAGTTTTTGCTATATCGTGCCATTTTTGCGACGGATGAGCGGAGGATTTCGTTATTATCTCTACCATGTCGCCGTTGTGCAGAGAGGTATCGATAGAAACCATTTTGCCGTTTACACGGGCGCCTGACATCTTATTTCCGAGATCAGAGTGAACGGCGTACGCGAAATCAATCGGCGTCGCGTCCAGTGGTAGATCAATGACGTCGCCTCGTGGGGTGAATACGAACACGCGATGACTGAAGAAATCGGTTTTCAAAGTGTCCATATACTCTTCCGATTTTTCGGCCTCATTGTGCGCATGCGCAAGTTCCTTTATCCATTTAGGCACACCGCCGGAATCTTTCCCCGTTTGCTCGGACGTATCTCCCTGCGAAGATGTAAGCGCTTTGCTTTTTAGAAGTCGCGGGAAAAATTGTTTTATCCATAGAAGCCCGCCGCCGGAGCTCTTTTCTTGGGAGGAGCCGTCTTGGAATTCCTTGTAGGTGAGGTGTGAGGCTATGCCATAAAGTGCCTCACGATGCATTGCCTCAGTACGCAGCTGTATCTCCAAAGCACCGCCGTCCCCTGTGTAAATAGTCGTGTGAATGCTCTGATATCCGTTCGGTTTTGGGAAAGCGATGTAATCCTTTATTTTGCCGGGTACCGGCCTCCACTGAGCGTGGACGATGCCAAGCGCCGTGTAGCAGTCCGCGACAGTGTCGAAGATCACGCGTAGAGCTCTGATGTCGTAGATCTTACCGATATCCCAGTCCTTGCGTTCAAGCTTGCGGAAGAGGCTGTAGATGCCTTTCTTACGTGACTCTATGCGGAATTTTCGGAGCCCCGACTCGGCAAGCGCACGCTTCAGGTCTTTCTCTGTCTTTTCCAAGCGCTTCTCGTTCTCCTGTCTGCGCTCTTTCAGGAGCTCTCTTGTCTTTTCGTATTCTTTCGGATATGCGAACCGGAATGCGGCATCTTCCAGCTCATTTTTCGCCACGCTCATACCGAGCCTGTCTGCTATGGGCGCGTATATCTCCAATGTCTCAAACGCGATGCGCTTGCGTTTTTCGTCTTTTGGCACGTGTTCGAGAGTGCGCGCATTGTGTAAGCGGTCCATAAGCTTGATGATGAGCACTCGTATGTCCTGCGCGGTCGCGGCGAAAAGTTTGCGCAGAGACTCCGTGTGGCGCTCCATTCCGCGATAGCGCAGAGTACCGAGCTTCGTGACGCCTTCAACGAGAGACAGCACTTCCGGCCCGAAAAGATCTTCTATCGTCTTGGGTTTTACCCCGGCGTCTTCGATTGTGTCGTGCAAAAAGCCTGCCGCTATCGCCTTGGGGTCTGTCCCCGCAGTCGCGAGAAGGAAGCCGACTTCGGCAGGGTGGATGAAATACGGTTCGCCAGAGTAGCGCTTTTGCTCCTTGTGGGCGGTTTGCGTAAATTCGTATGCCTTGGTCACCAACGCGATGCTTTCAGGGTCTTTGCTCGCCATTGCGTCCAGGATGTCTTTTAGCGGACGTGCCGATTCCATGTGTCGATGATACGCTCGGCTGGCGCGACACGCAACATTTCCTGTCGCCGTTATTTGGTCTTGCCGAGCTTGTGCGGGTTGTGATTCGGGCACGTCTTGTTGCTGCAACGTTCAGGAATCGTCTTCGTCCCTTCCATCATCAAAGAGCCGCAATCGGAGCAGATGCGCCCTGTGGGCCGTGCTTTGATGGCGTTTTTACATGCAGGGTAATTCGAACAAGAGAAAAAGACGCCGAATCGCCCGCGGCGTTCCACCATCTCGCCGTTCTTGCAGAGAGGACATGCGACGCCGGTTTTGCCACGCGCTTCTTCTGCCGCGTCTTTCCTAACGAATTTGCACTTCGGATAATTACTGCAAGCGATGAATCTACCGAAGCGCCCCTCGCGTTCCATGAGTTTGCCGCCCTTGCATTCCGGACACGCTTCGCCGATATCTTTGGGAGGCGCGATCTCGCTCCCGTCTTCTTTGCGTGCGCCGAGGCACTCTGGGAAACGCTCGCAACTCATGAAGCGCCCCGTTTTCGAGAGCTTGTAGACCATTTTGCCTGAGCATAAGGGGCAGGGGAATTCTTTGGGCACGTCGCCCATATTCGTTATCTTAGGTATTTTCTCCTTGCTTTTTACTGCCCTTTGGAACGGAGTATAGAAACTCTTAAGCGTTTTTGCGTACTCGCGCTTTCCATCGGCGATTTCATCAAGCTCGTCTTCCATTTCGGCAGTGAAAGTATCGCTTATGTATTCAGAAAAGTTCGTTTCGATGAACGAAGACACGACATCCCCCGTATATGTAGGCAACAATGTCCGTCCTTGTTTTTCTACATAGCCTCGGTCTTCGAGCGTCTTTATTATTGAAGCATATGTCGAAGGGCGGCCAATGCCGCGTTTTTCCAATTCTTTCACGAGCCCCGCTTCGGAGTAGCGGCTAGGCGGCTGCGTCTCTTTTCCTTCAGACTGTGCATTGACGAGCGTGAGCGTATCGGCCGCAGCAACCTTTGGAAGCTCGACATCCTCGCCGCGTGCGTCGGGGTCTGCGGCCAGCCAGCCGTCGAAAATTATCCGGGAGCCGTTTGCAGTAAAGTCAGAAATAGTTGGTCCCGAAATGTTCGCAACTATCTTTGTGCGCAGAATGCGTGCATCGGACATTTGACTTGCGAGAGCCCTGGCTCGAATAAGTTCATAGAGCTTCTTTTGCTCTTCATTCGCGCCTACACTCCTTTTGCTCGAATCTGTAGGCCGGACAGCTTCATGAGCTTCCTGCGCGCTCTTGGATTTAGTCTTGTAAACTCGCGGGGAGACATACTCTTTTCCGAATTCACTGAGTGCGACAGAGAGCAGATTTTCCTGCGCCTCTTTTGCAACATTCGTGCTGTCAGTGCGCATGTACGTGATATGCCCGGCCTCGTAAAGTTTCTGTGCGATTCCCATTGTCCGCGATGGAGAAAATCCAAGTCGCGTTGACGCCGCCTGTTGAAGCGTGGAGGTAGTGAATGGCGCGCGTGGAGAGCGGGATTGCTCGCTCTCTTCGACACTCTTTACGCTCCACGGGCTTTCTTTTACGGCCTTCAAGATTCTCTCGGCTTCTTTCTGGGCTTTAGGCTCTTCCGTGCAGATGGCGGTAAACTTGCCTCCTTTTTTCGTTTTCAACTCGGCGCTTACCACCCAGAATTTCTCGGGCACAAAAGCGCGTATCTCCCGCTCGCGTTCCATTAGGATGCGCAGGGCGGGGGATTGCACGCGTCCAGCCGAAAGACCATAGCGGACCTTTTTCCAAATTAATCCTGAAAGATCATAACCAAAAAGGCGGTCCAAAACGCGGCGCGCCTCCTGGGCGCGCCGCAGGTTGTCATCTATCAGCCGCGGATGCGCCAGGGCTTCCTGCACGGCCCGCTCGGTTATCTCATGAAAGACGATGCGCTTAGCTTTCTTGAGCCCTATCGTTTCAGCCAGATGCCACGCGATCGCCTCACCCTCGCGGTCCGGGTCTGTGGCCAGTATCACTTCATCAGCGTGTTTTGCTGCCGACTGCAACTCGTCAATGATCTTTTGTTTTTCTTTAACGACGACGTAGCGCGGCACATACCCGCCCTCGATGTCTACGGCGTCTTTGTTGCTTTTCGGCAGATCACGAATGTGTCCCACAGAGGCGCGCACGACGAACCCCTCGCCGAGATACTTCTCGATGGTCTTCGCTTTGGCCGGCGATTCAACAATGACAAGTTTCATATTTGTTGCGTAAGCACGCATTGATATCCCAACACACTAGCACATGTCAAGCTCGGCATGTTTTTCTATCTCACAGATTTATACTGACCTAGTTTTTCTATATGAGTAAATACGATATGCCACAATAAGTTCTTTCGGGCTCGAAATGTTCCGGCGCAGGCTAAAATGTAATAGCGAAACATTCTATAGAATCTATCCCCATATTCATCCTTAAATCTTGGCCACGTTTTATCAAAGTTCTTCCACCACAATAAAAGCGTTTTATCGTAATATGAACCAAAGTTGTGCAGGTCCTCCATAACAAACAAGTTCTCACTCGCCTTTGCAATCTGCTGAAGTGAAGGAATAGCAGAATTTGGAAAAACATACTTCTCCATCCACGGATCAAACCCAATTGTTTTAGATTCATTACGTCCAATAGTCTGCAGTAGGAAAAGCCCATTTGGTAATAGATGCTTTTTAACGACTTCCATTATTGTTCTGTAATTCTTGTGCCCTACATGTTCGATCATTCCACATATAAGAATCTTGTCGTATTGGCCTTTAAGTTCTCGGTAATCAGCTTTTACGATTTCAACTGGAAGACCTCCGGTAAATTCTTTTGCATAGGTTATCTGTTCATCGGAAATACTTATTCCTGTCACATGACATCCATAATGTGAGGCTGCCCATTTTGCAAACCCACCCCATCCGCAACCTATATCAAGCATCTTGTCAGCTGGTCTCAATTCTAATTTGCGACAAATAAGGTCGAGTTTTTGTTCCTGTGCCACATTTAAATCCTCTGTGTCTTTGAAATAACCGCACGTATATTGATTGTATGGATCGAGAAATGCCATATAAAGATCGTTGCCCAGATCATAATGTTCTCTCGCTACTTTTTTAGATCGTGGCTCTGTCTGGAGATTGAATAACTTTGCCTGGATAACACGCAAAGTACCAGAGAAGCTCAGAGCCATACGCTTATCTCCTCCAAATCTAATTGCTCTGCTTACTAGTTCATCAAGCTGTTCGCAATCCCACCACCCATCCACATATGATTCTCCGATACCAAGTGTTCCTTTTGCCAACACGCGATCGTAAAGACCCTTGTTATGTACTTGTATATCCCATGGACGACTACCGTTAATTATAATGTCAGCCGATCTAAATATTTGTTCAACTAAACCTTGGGATCCCATATCAATGTATTCGATGTGCGCATCATCGAACTCGGACTACGCCGAGTTCTTCCAAAATAAGACCCTTGATTTCCATTGTAGTGAGAAGAATGTTTGCATCTGAAATCGGCATTTTGAGAGTCTCTATCAACAAGTCGCGCGGAAGTGGGTCCGCGACTATTTCAAGCACGCGTAGTTCACTTGGAGACAGGTCTTTTTGCCTTACTTTCCCTTTCTCTTTTACAGATATTCCAAGCGCCACCAAAATATCCTCAGGCCCTGTCACAGGTGTTGCGCCGAGCTTCAAAAATTGATGCGTGCCGCGGCTCTCGGCGCTGAAGATAGAGCCGGGAACCACAAGAAGCTCGCGGTTGTAATCCGCCACGAGCCGCGCAGTTATAAGCGAACCGGATTTTTCTTTTGCTTCAATGACGAGAGTTGCCTGCGCAAGACCCGCCATTATCCTATTCCTCTGGGGGAATGTGTAATCGGTCGCCTTCATGCCGGGCTCGAATTCAGAAAGAAGAGCGCCGCCCGCTTTCAATATCTCGCGCGCGAGGCCTGTGTTCGCGCGCGGATATAAAACACTCCAATCAAGTCCCGAGCCGGGCACCGCAACGGTCGGCAATCCGGCTTCAAGGGCGGCTTTGTGCGCCGCCGCATCCACTCCGTATGCCAAGCCGGAAACGATGACTATTGGGTATCCGCGCAAACCGCCGATGAGGTACTCGCACGCTTGCCGCCCGTATGAACTCATCGCGCGCGAGCCAACCACTGCAAGCCAGTGCAAATCCGTGCTCGGTAGAGTGCCGCGCACATACAACTTCTTCGGAGGGTCTGGTATTTCGTTGAGAAGCGGGGGAAAATCTTTTTTTGGAAGTATGGAAATGTCGGACATTGGAGATAATTCTATCACGCCGCGCTTCGAGCGCAGCGCATGCCTACCCTGCTCGCTAGTCGACCAGGAAGTTATTGAACTGCCACGGATCCTTCAAGTCCAGCTTTTCAGGGAACAGTTCTCCGCGCCCGCTTAAAGGAGTCCAGTCCGTGTATTCCGCTAGCATTTTCCCCAAATACGGACGCGCGGCTTCCATCACGGTGCGGTGGTCTATCTCGTCCGCATCCAATATTCCCGCTGAAGGATTCCGTATCGCCCATATCATCGCGCCCAAGATGCCGGCGCAAACCTGCAGCCCTGTCGCGTTGTTGTGCGGAGCGAGTGTGCGTGCCTCATCAATCGAGAGACGCGAGCCGTACCACAAAGCGTTTTTCTTATGTCCCATGAGAAGCACTCCAAGCTCGTCGACGCCGCCGGTCAGTATCTCTCCGCTTATAAGCCGTGAGATGTTTTGCAAGGTACCGCCGCGCTCGGCGGTCTCGATAAGAGACAAGACGGCGCCGTCGCAGGGGTGATACGCGTAGTGGACCGTTGGCCGGTACGCAACGCGGTTACCCCCGTTTCTCACAGTAAGATAATCGGCGATCGAGATAGATTCATTGTGCGTGATGACCCAGCCGTATTGCGGGCCGGAAATCGGGGTCCAGCTGCGCACCTGGGTCGCGAGTCCGGGCTGTTCCAGATAAATCGCCGCTCCGCACCCGAAATCATGCTTGCGCCCCTTTTCCGGCATGTGCTTTTCATGCGTGCCCCAACCCATCTCGGACGGCTGGCAACCCTCCGAATAAAAGCCGTCCACGGACCATGTGTTCACGAACTCGTCCATCATCTTGGGTTTCTTAGGCGCCTGCGTATCGCGCTCCGCGATATGAATGACTTTCACGCCGAGTTTCTGTGAAAGTTGCGCCCACTCCTCGCGGGTCTTCGGCTCGGTTATCTTTTCCCCGGTGTCTTTTGCAATAAGCAAAAGTGCTTCTTTTACGAAATGGGATACGAGGCCCGGGTTTGCGCCGTGCGCGACAACGGCTGTCGGACGCGGGCCGGAAATCGGAAGCGTGCGCAGAGCGAGAGCTTTCTCGCGTAGCGCGTAATTGGAGCGCTCGGACATCGAAAGCGAGGAATCGGTGTAGTATCCCGCCCATGGCTCTACCACCGTGTCCAGATACAATATTCCGTTCTCCTGGCAGAGCTTGATGAGGTCGGTCGAAGAAACCGCGACGGAGACGTTGAGCAGAAAATCTCCGCGACCGATGTGCGACAAGACGATCTTTTCGTAGTTGTCCGGCGTAAGCGGCTCAAGGATGAAGCGTACCCCGAATTCTTTCGCCACCGCTCTGCCGCGTTTGTCGGCGGTAACGATAGTTATATCCGTTGCCGGCACTGTGAGATGCCGAAGAAGAAGCGGGAGGACTCCTTGTCCAATGCTTCCGAATCCTACGATTAAAATTTTTCCTGCAAATTTTTGCTGTTTCACTTTTGATGTCTTTTCGCTTCCGTTTTTATCCGCAAGTAGTACTGGTATACAGCAAATAATCTTGGTGTCAACCCGGAAATTCTGAAAGAAGGTGTGGATATCACATTTGTGGCCGGAGGACATTCTGCGATTATCAATTAACTTAATACAAGTAACTAAAGAAACGACTTCATTTTCTATTCTAGCATTTTGCAAAATACTAGAATGAAAATCGAAACAGGGAGTGCTGTAGCAGAGCGAATGGGCGGGATAACAACGTGGTAAAATCAAAACTATGGATAGCAAAAAAGCAATGTATATCAGAAATATCATTTTCGGCGTGGAAGACAGCTTGGTTTCGACCGTCGGCCTGCTCGCGGGCATTTCCATTCACACGCCGCGCAGCATAATTCTGCTCACCGGCATCGTCTATATCTTCGTAGAAGGATTCTCTATGGCCGTTGGCAGTTTTCTTTCGGAGGAGGGCGTACAGGAATATGTCTCGCACAAAATGCTCGGTTTCAAACAATCCATAATGGGCAGTATCGTGATGTTTTTCTCCTTCATTCTCGCCGGTCTCATCCCGATCGCGCCTTACATATTTATTGAGAGCGAAAATGCCGTAGTGGTTTCCATTGTCGTTTCAATTCTCGCACTCTTTATTCTCGGCTCAGCAAGCGGCAAGATGTCGCGTACCGGAATACTGAGCCGAGGCCTAAGAATGGCTTTTCTCGCGGGTATCGCCATTTTCATAGGTATTATGGTGGGGAAGATAGTGAGTATATAAGACTAGTAAGTAGTTAGTAGTGCGTAGTCTGTAGGAAAAGACGCTTAAAGCTGGGCCAGAAATCTGACCTTGACAGGATGGCTCTTTGGTGCTACACTGTAAATTGGCTTAGATTGGGGCATGGTACCCAGGCAGTTCGGGATTTGGGCATTTCGCCCGTTCCTTTGACTCACAAACAAAATCGGAGGTGTGCGATGTTGAACGAGTTTCTCGCGGTACTCGGAGCGGTGTTTCTGGGTGAGATTGGCGACAAGACAATGTTGGTGTGCCTCTGGCTCACCACTGTCTATGCGGTAAGGCCCGTTCTTATTGGTGTGATACCGGCTTGCTTCGCGGTGCCACTTATAGGAATCATCATCGGCGTTGCCGCTAAGACGTGGCTACCTGAATGGGCGATAAAGCTCATCGGTGCGGCACTCTTTTTCTGGCTTGTATGGTGGTCCATCAAGGAGGCACGTGAAGAAGACGACTTCGAAAAGAAACCGAGTCGATTTGGCATTATTGTCGACTCGTTCGTCGTTTTCTTTATTGCGGAGATGGCCGACCGCACGCAGTTCATCACTGTTGCAGCAACCACGCAGGGCGGTAGCTGGGTCATCGACTGGCTTGGGTCTGCCCTCGGTCTCGTTCTCGCAAATCTGGTCGCTGTCGGATTATTCAAACTCGCGGGCAAGAACGTGCCGCGTCGTCAAGTCATGTACATAGCCGCAGTACTTTTTTTGATTTTCGGCGCATGGCTGATTCTCGAAGCTGTAGGCCTACCATCGACAGTCGTTGCCGTGATCATCTGCATCCTCGGTATGAATCCTTGGGCATACCGGTGGGCAGCAAAGTTCTTCAAATTCGCCAAGTAGAGCGGAAAAACAACCATGATCTTTTCCCAAAAAACTCTAGAAAGCCACTTCCGTATAGGACCGGAACGTGGCTTTCTTCTTTTTTAGTGTGCTAATATTATTCTGTGCTCGACTTTGCGTTCCCTATTGCCTTTTATCTATAACCTAAAACCTAGCACCTATAATCTGTTTATATGTTGGACATAAAATTCATCAGGGAGAACAAGGACATCGTCGTCGCGGGCGCCGCGAAGAAACGCGTCAAAGTCGACATCGAGAGGCTTCTCGAACTCGACGCGAAGCGCCGCGAACTCCAGGCCTCGATCGACGCGAAGCGCGCCGAACAGAATATCGCTTCGGACGCGATCGCAAGCGCGAAAAGCGACACGGAGCGGCAAGAAGTTATCGCGCGCATGCAGACGCTGAAGGAGACGCTCAAACTCGAAGAGGAATCGCTCCAAGACATCCTCAAGGATTGGCGCGCGCTCATGGTCGCCGTGCCCAACGTCCCCGATATCTCGGTGCCTGATGGCGAATCGGATGCGGACAACAGGGAAGTGCGGACGTGGCCTGCCCGTGGCGACGGCCGAGGGGGCGAGAAGCCCGCGTTCGACTTCGAGCCGAAGAGCCATGTCGAACTCATGCTCATGCACGACATGGCGGATTACGAGAGGGGTGCCAAGGTCGCGGGCTTCCGCGGCTACTTCTTGAAGAACGACGGCGCGCGCCTCGTGTGGGCGCTCGAACGATTCGTCCAAGATCGATTCGTGGACCGCGGATTCACTCCGATGATAGTGCCGTCGCTCGTACGCCGCGAGCCATTCGTCGGCACGGGGTATCTCCCGCAGAGCGAGGACGACCTCTACAAGACGCAGGACGGCGATTACCTCGCGGGCACGGCGGAAGTCGCGACGATGGGATACTACATGGACGAGATCCTGGAGAAGAAAGATCTTCCGATAAAGTTCTTCGCATTCAGCCCGTGCTTCCGGCGCGAAGCGGGAAGCCACGGCAGGGATACGAAAGGCATCTTCCGCATCCACGAATTCGTGAAATACGAACAAGTAGTTCTGTGCGAGGCGAATCATGAGGAATCCGTAAAACATCACGAAGAACTTACGAAAAATGCAGAGGCGCTCTTGCAGGAGTTGAAACTTCCATATCGCGTCGTCATAAATTGCGGAGCGGATCTTGGGTTGGGGCAAGTGAAGAAGTATGACATTGAGGCCTGGATGCCCACTGAAAAGAATTATCGCGAGACCCACTCGTCTTCATATTTCCACGACTTCCAGACGCGACGGCTCAATATCCGCTACCGTGATCCGGAGGGGGTAGTGCGTTATGCGCATTCGCTCAACAACACCGCGCTCGCGATGCCGCGCATTCTGACGCAGATAGTCGAAAATTATCAGAGGGAGGATGGTTCGATTGCAATCCCGGAGGTGCTCCGGGGGTATATGGGAAAAGATGTCATATCCCGTAACTAATTTTGGCATTCAGATGCTGAGAGGGGTTTTCGCGATACGCCGCAACTCGTGCGGGAGATATGCATCACGGACATTCGAGCTGTTGATGTAGAAGCTATGGCAAAATTTAGTACGGGACGATCGGGAAAAGTCATTGACCTGCGGAGGTGGCGTGCAAGGGACGCCGCGCGCGTGCACGCGCGCGTCTCGCGCACGGTATTATCGCAGAACCGCAAATCTCCGCTTCGCGCCCGCCGCCGCAAATTACAAGCCCTCGCCGTATTCATACTTGCCGTCTTGGTCGTTGGGGCCGTGAAGGGACTAAGCTCGCTCTCATATTTGCCGCAATTCACGATTAACAGCATTTCAATAACCGGGACGAATGATGTTCCGCAAAAGCTCGTGCGCGCATACGTAGAGGCCAAACTCTACGACGGGTCGTATCCGTTACTTTCGCGCGACAACATCTTCCTGTATCCGCGCGACGACATATCGAAGAGCGTCACGAGTTATTTCCCGCGCATTCGTTCTGCGGACATTTCGCGCAGCTCGCTTCTCGCCCAAGCGATCAGAATTACGATCGTGGAGCGGCAGCCTTTTGCACGGTGGTGCTCTCTTGAAGAAGAGTGCTACCTTATGGATGATAGCGGCTTCATTTTCGCTCCGTCTTCAACTACGACACCAGGCGCATCAATGGTATTCCGGGGAGGTTTGCAGTTGGACGGATCGGACGGCACTGCAAAGTCGCCGGTAGGGCAAACATTCTTGCCAGGCCATCTAAGCGATATTTTGGAGTTATTCAAGCGCCTGCGGCAGGCGGGTTATGCGCCAAACGGAGTGTCGGTTATCGATGAACAAGATTTTTCAGTTTCATTCTCCGAAGGGTTCGCGCTCCGCGCATCTCTCGAAAACGATGCGGGCGCGCTCGTGCGAAATCTGCAGCTCGCCCTGTCGGCGGACCCTATTCTGGGGAAAGTCGATGAACTCGATTATATTGATATGCGCTTCGGGAATCGCGTGTACTATAAATTCAAAAAGTAATGGTACTGTGCTCGACATGAGTAGTTTTTGGACAAAACTGCCGCGGCCGTTTTTCGCTCTGGCGCCCATGGAAGACGTCACAGATGCTGCATTTCGGCGGTTGATTGCGAAATACTCGAAATATGGGGGACGCGATATAGGAGTGGGTTCTAAGGGAAGTTTACCCGCCGAAGCGTTCCGCGCAGGCGGGCCGGACGTTATGTTCACTGAATTCACTTCGGCGGACGGACTGGTATTCGCCAATGAAGCAGGGCAGAAGCGTTTGCGCGCGAAACTCGCGTTCTCGGAAACAGAACGTCCCATCGTCGTTCAACTTTTTACTGCCGCGCCCGAGCGCATGGAAAAGGCCGCACGCATGATGAGAGAACTCGGGTTCGACGGCATTGATATAAACATGGGTTGTCCGGACAGGGCAGTCGAGAAATCAGGATGCGGCGCGGCGCTTATCAAGAACCCCAAACTTGCACGTGAGCTTATACGCGCGGCGCAGAGCGCCGGTCTCCCGGTCTCCGTGAAGACCCGCACCGGCTACACGGAGGACGAGCTCGATACCTGGCTCCTCGAACTCTTGGCGGAACAGCCGGCCGCCATCACCGTCCACGCGCGCACGCGCAAAGAGATGTCCGACGTGCCGGCGCGCTGGGACACCGTCGCGCGCGCCGTGCTTATCCGCGATGCGGCCAAGTCGGAGACGCTCATCGTGGGGAACGGCGACGTCAGCAATCTCTCCGATGCGCGCGCGAAAGCCGCCGTCGCGGGCTGCGACGGCGTCATGCTCGGCCGCGCCATCTACGGCAACCCCTGGCTTTTCAATGGCATCAGGAGAGGGCATCCAGAGTCTGAATATACCGATATATCGGTATATCGGCCAACTCCGCATGAAAAACTCTCCGCATTGCTCGAACATCTCAAGTTGTTCGAAGAACTCCTCGGCGAGGTCGTGAACTATGCCAGCATGAAAAAGCACTTCAAAGCATACGTGAGCGGCTGGCACGATGCGAAAGAGTTGCGGATGCGGCTCATGGGGACCGAAACGGCCAAGGAAGCGCAGGCGATAATCGCTGATGCTATAATGCAAGTATGAGTCCCGTTAGAAATCGCGGACGCGCGAAATTGATATATGCTGCGAGGGTCGTGTTTATAAGCAATAGCCAAGTAGGGTGGCGGGACTTGACCGTCCGCGTCCTATTTCTAACGGGATGACCAAGGACACCCGCCACGCGACGCTCTATCGCGCTTATAGGCCGCAGACATTCGGAGAGGTCCGCGGGCAGGAGCATGTCGTGCGCGTTCTAACGGGTGCCATAAAAAACAAGAAAATCGCACACGCGTATCTTTTTTCCGGCAGTAGAGGGACGGGAAAGACATCAGTAGCACGCATACTTGCGCGCGAGATAGGCGTATCTAATAAGGATCTCTACGAGATGGACGCCGCGTCGAATCGCGGAATTGACGAGATACGAGAATTACGCGAGGGCGTATATGCGATGCCGTTCGAGTCTCCCTACAAGTTTTACATCATTGACGAGGCGCACATGCTCACGAAAGACGCATGGAATGCTTTCCTGAAGACGCTTGAAGAGCCGCCCGCGCACTGCATCTTCGTCCTCGCGACGACCGAGCGCGACAAAATCCCGGAGACGATACAATCGCGCTGCGAAATATACAGTTTCA
Organism: Candidatus Kaiserbacteria bacterium RIFCSPHIGHO2_12_FULL_53_13; assembly: GCA_001781555.1. Taxonomy (GTDB): domain Bacteria; phylum Patescibacteriota; class Minisyncoccia; order Phycocordibacterales; family UBA2100; genus UBA10103. The sequence continues at coordinate 2,853 of MFLP01000027.1, read as the reverse complement.
AACAACCTACGCGTGAGGTTCTCGCGCAAATCGTGTCCGACGTGGCGAAGAAGGAAGGGTATTCGCTCGAACGCTCCGCCGCCGAGCTCATGGCGCTCCTCGCCGAAGGGTCGTTCCGTGATGCACTGGGAATCCTCCAGAAAGTGCTCGCGGTCTCGGAGAACAAGAAAATAGAGGTGAAGGAAGTGGAAGATGTATCCGGCGCACCGCGCGCCGAGCTCGTGCGTCAGCTTCTCATGGCAATCGCAAAAAAGGATCCCTCGACTGCACTCGGGACAATACGGCAAGCTGTGTCGGAGAACATGGAGCCGCGCGTGCTCACGAAACTTCTCATACATCGCATGCGCGTCGTGCTCCTTCTACGCTTCGCGCCGGAAATCGTCGAATCGCTCGCGCGTGAGCTCACCGAATCCGACCTAGCGCTCGCAAAAGAGCTTTCAAAGGATCCCGGCGTTACTTCCGACACGCTGCGCTGTCTTTTGGATGCCTACGCTCAAATGGCCTACGCCGCCGTGCCGCATCTGCCGCTTGAACTTGCCGTCATAGACATGGGTGAGAAAACTGCGAAAATCGCCTAGACCTTGTCTTTATGGAGACTTTTTCAAAGATACAGAGAAAAGAACTCGCTGAACTCCATTTTCATCTTGGTCAGTCAGTCAGGCCGGACATACTTTGGAGCATTGCGCACGAACAGGGCATACGGCTCCCATCAAAAGATTATTGGGAATTTTACGAGCTCATTACGCTTGGAAAGAAGACAGAGGTTTCGTGGGAAGATTATCATGAGCTTTTCAAATGGACGGAACTCATACAGTCCTCGCCTATCGCGATGGAGCGCGCTGTCTATGAAGTATTGGGCGGGGCATATCGAGCGAATAACATCACGCTTCTTGAGCCGTCGTTCAATCCTATGTTCCGCAACAGGGGCGGGGAGCGCGACCTAGACCAGATAATCCTTGCGACTTTGCGCGGAATGGAAAAAGGGCTGGCGGAATTCCCGAATGTGCGTGCCGGCATTATTCTTCTGCTCGACCGCCGTTTGCCGTTCGCGACGAACGAGATAATAGTCAAGAAAGCCATCAAGTATAAAAACCGCGGCATCGTGGGCATCGACATCGCAGGTCCGAACTCCGCCGACTTCCGCTATGAAGATTACTTCGCGCTTTATAAAACGGCGCGCGAGGCAGGATTAAAAACGACAGTGCACACGGGAGAAGATGGAAGCGCGGAAGAAATGGAGCACGTGCTTAAAGCCCTGCCGCTTGATCGCGTTAATCACGGCTTCCGCGCGTACACATCGCCCAGTCTCTTGAAAACAGTCCGGGAAAAGAATCTCACGCTCTGCCTTTGTCCCACATCCAACATGCGCGTCGGATTTATAAAAGATGCGGCGCATCTGAAAGAGGTAATCCGTACGCTGTATGATTCCGGAGTAAAGTTCTGTATCAATACCGATAATCCGTCGATGCTTAAGACCACTTTGATCAAGGAACTCGAATTTCTGCGCAAGCACGAGATACTTTCTGAGGAAGAAATCGACCAAACGGTGAGGTGGGCCTTTGAAGCGACATTCATTCCGACCGAACCCGGAAAGAATTTGTATTTGTAAAAGCTGTCGCTTGACGTCATATATACGCGGTATATACTGCATGCATATGACAACGAAAGTAATATTCAATACGGACAAGAAGCTGAAAGCGGCAGCGATGAAAAAGGCGCGCGGGCAAGGCATGACGTTGAGCGCGGTCTTGAATCTTGCCTTGAGAGCGTACGTGGATAACCGCATGGAAATCGACGTGCTCGGCCAGATGATTGAGCGCGGGCACGAGGACATTCGTCGGGGCAGGACTATTCCGGCTGAGGAAGTGTATCGCAGACTCGGACTTAAGATCCGCTAGATCATGGAGTTGCATTACACGCAGGCGGCGTTTGAGCAACTCTCGGAATTGCCAGCGAAGACGCGTGAGCGTATAGCCGCGAAAGTCGATTTCTATGCGGCCCAAACAGATCCATTGGAATTCGCCCAGCCGCTTTCCGGGTATGCAGGGTATCGGTTCCGGGTCGGTGATTTCAGGATTATCTTTGAAATCGTTGCCGATAAAATTGTTATCGTAGCAATTACTAAGCGCGATAAGGCGTATCGCGATCTCTAGCGGCACGGCCTAAGAAAGCTATAATGTAAATATTGGGGGATCGTCTAACGGTAGGACAGCAGCCTTTGAAGCTGTGAATCTTGGTTCGATTCCAAGTCCCCCAGCAAACTTAGATACCCTTCGGAATTTTTGGAACCAAGGGGCGCGCTTCGCGCGCCGTATGGAAATTCGGCAAGGATGGCAAAGGATTTTTTCGGAGTGGCAAAAAGCGCGCGAGCGCGCAGGTGGGGGTTCCATGATGAATACATCATTCAAAACAAAGTTTTGTGAGCCGACAGGCGACAATTTCAAAGCGATTAAGAGCATAACTTCCCCTTTTTCTATATGAACAAATTCTTTCTCTACGCGCGAAAATCTACCGACGAGCCGAACAGGCAGATTTTGTCTATCGAGGCGCAGATACACGAGTTGAAAGAATTTGCAGAGCGAGAGCATTTGGAGATCGTGGATACTTTTATCGAGTCGCAAACGGCGAAAGAGCCGGGGCGACCTATCTTTAATCAAATGCTCTCGCTCATAGAAAAAGGGAAAGCCAATGGAATTGTGGCGTGGCATCCCGATCGTCTTGCGCGCAACAGCGTTGATGGCGGGCGTATTATCTATCTTATCGACATCGCTAAGGTGGTTGCGCTCAAATTTCCGACTTTTTGGTTTGAACCCACGCCACAAGGCAAATTTATGCTCTCAATCGCTTTCGGGC
>MFLP01000026.1:1014-18867 GCA_001781555.1 Candidatus Kaiserbacteria bacterium RIFCSPHIGHO2_12_FULL_53_13 | reverse complement strand
GCGTGAGCTTGCAGACAGGCACAAACTTCATTTGGACCAGTGGCAGACGCTTGAGAACGAGGTGATGCTCTCGCTTATCGGCCTTGAGCCCATAGATAAGCTGGAAGAAAACATCATGAGCGAAGTCGGGGTTGACGCGGAAACGGCGCGGGTTCTTGCTTCGGATATTGCGGGAATAGTTTTCGAGCCGATACGCGCGAAACTCGAGAGCGCGCTCGGAGCGCCTCTCGAATCCGGAAGGGGAACGGAGACCGAGGAGAAAGAGGGCACGAAAGTCCCTTTAAGCGATGTGCGGGGTATGGCACCGAGCGAATATTCTGTTCCGCAGAACGTTTTAGCCGCGACACCCGCAACGCCTCCTGCACCGCCGCCGATGGAAAAGGCACAGCGAGCGCCTGTGTCGCCGTTGTACGCGCCGCAGGAAAAAAGCCATGAGCGCAAGGACATTGAGGGCGACCCATACCGCGAGCAGGTAAGCTAGATATTCGTCTTAAGCGTAAACCCGACGCAATAAGCATTGTATAATTGCATCATGCAATTCCAGGTTCCGCAGTTCATCGAGGTCGAGGACAAGATTTTCGGGCCGCTTACATTCAAGCAATTCGTGTACGTCGCGGGCGGCGCGGGCGCATGCTACATATTTTGGAGGGTGTTGCCGGTCTTCGTTGCAGGACCTTTGATATTAGCGACGGCAGGGCTCAGCGCATCGCTCGCTTTCCTGCAATGGAACGGGCGACCTTTCATAAGCGCGCTAGAGCACGGGTTCCTCTTTTTAATAAGAGCCAAGCTGTATCTCTGGAGCAATAAGCAAAAGAAAATGGGACAGCCCGGCAGAATACAGAAAGATATCCGGGCGCAGAAAGAATCCCTTGTATACGTTCCAAAGCTTTCCGACAGCAAACTGCATGAGCTTGCGTGGAGCTTGGATGTCAAAGAGCGAATGGCAGCCGCAGAGAATCCGGAAGACGGCGCTGGGAGAGTTCCGCTCGAAGCGCGCGACATGGCTATATAGAACAGATGCACATGTTGGAAATAAAAGTATGAAAATGCAAAAACATCCTGGCCTCCGCACTGAATTAAACACCTTCCTATTACCTATAACCTGGAGCCTGTAACCTGTTCTTCTATATGCCCAACCTGCAAAACACGCCCGCAAGCAAGAGATCGACACAGGACTTCGTCCCCGTGCGCGAAGTGCGCGACGGGGTCGTCGTACTCAAGGACGGCAGCCTCCGCGCGGTCCTTCTGGCGTCTTCACTGAATTTTGCGCTCAAGTCGGAAGACGAGCAAACTGCTTTCATCTCGCAGTTCCAGAGCTTCCTTAACTCGCTCGACTTCTCCGTGCAGATATTCGTTCAGTCGCGCATGCTTGATATACGTCCTTATGTCGCAACTCTGGAGGTCGCGTATAAGGAACAGCTCGACGATTTGATGCGCATTCAGATACGGGAGTATATAGAATTCATCAAGAGTTTTACCGAGGCGGCGAATATCATGACAAAGAACTTCTTCGTTGTGGTGCCATATTCTTCCGGAGCGGCTATCGGCGGAAAGGGCCCGTCATTCCTTCCGTGGAACAGGCAAAAAAAATCATCGGCGGAGGCGAACCAGGCGTTCGGCGAGCAAGTAACACAGCTTGAACAGCGCATTTCCGTCGTACAGCAGGGACTTGTCCGCACGGGTGTTCGAACGGTACAGCTAGGCACCGAAGAGGCGATAGAACTTCTCTACAAAATGTTCAACCCTGGCGAAGAAGGAAAACCGATGACGCTTGAACAGTCGGCAGTGAATAGTTGACGGATAACAGCGCAATGCAAAATGAAAAAACACAAATTCATAAACTTTCTGTCGACTGTGAACTGTAAACTGTAAATTATTCCTATGGCTTTTACCGATATATTTAAGAAGAAGAACACGGCGGCATCTGCTCCCGCCCTCCCTATACTGCCTCAAGAGATCTATGAGGCCGGCGTGCTGGATCTTCAGGACGTCATAGCTCCGCATGCTCTTAAAGTAAGCTCCCGGGAGCTTGACCTGGGCGAGAAGATAGCGCGGACTTTTTTCGTCATTTCATATCCGCGGTTCCTCACTACGGGGTGGTTCGCGCCCATCATAAACATGGACAAGGTCATCGACATATCCATATTCATACATCCGATGGACACCAACGAAATGCTGCGCAAATTCCAAAAGAAGGTCGCCGAGGTGCAGAGCCAGATAACGACACGCGAGCAGAAGGGCATGGTCCGCGACCCGATGCTGGACACCGCTTATTCCGACCTCGAACATCTGCGCGACAACCTTCAGCAGGCGCAGGAGCGAATATTCGAAGTCGGTTTGTATCTGACCATCTACGGCAATACGCGCGAGGAGATAGACAAGGTGGAATCCGAAGTGCGCTCCGTACTGGAGTCCCGGCTCGTCTACATCCGTCCGGCGCTTTTCCAGCAGGAACAGGGATTCCGAAGCGTGCTCCCTCTTGCGACAGACGAGCTCGACGTCCATACGAAACTGAACTCCGCGCCCCTATCGTCCATCTTCCCTTTCATATCCTTCGACCTTACCTCGAACCGAGGCATCCTCTACGGCATCAACCGCCACAATTCATCCTTGATACTCTTCGACCGTTTTTCCCTAGAGAACTACAACTCGGTGACGTTCGCAAAATCCGGCGCTGGAAAATCATATATGACGAAACTGGAGATACTGCGTTCTCTGATGTTCGACACGGAAGTCATCGTCATCGACCCGGAGCGCGAATATGAATATCTGGCCGAAACCGTCGGCGGGCGCTATTTCAACATCTCGCTCTCCTCGGAACACCATATCAATCCCTTTGACCTGGCGATTCCGCGCGAGGATGAGAATCCCGCCGATATATTGCGCAGCAACATCATCACGCTAGTCGGCCTTTTCCGCATAATGCTAGGCGGCCTCACTCCGGGAGAAGACGCGATAATAGACAAGGCGATAACAGAGACATACGCGCTCAAAGACATCACTGCCGAAGCGAACTTCGCGGCTATCGAGCCTCCGCTTTTATCCGACTTCGAACTCGTGCTCTCGGGAATGGAGGGGAGCGAATCGTTGGTGCAAAGACTTTCAAAGTATACGAGCGGCACGTGGGCGGGTTTCATGAACCGGCCGACGAACGTGGACATGAACAAAAAACTTGTGGTATTTTCCGTGCGCGACATGGAAGACGACCTGAAGCCGGTCGCGATGTACATAATCACGCACCACATCTGGAACGTGGTCCGCAAGGAACTGCGCAAGCGTCTCCTCGTCATCGATGAGGCCTGGTGGATGATGCGTAGCGCTGATACGGCATCTTTCCTTTTCTCCATAGCGAAACGCGGACGAAAATATTTCCTGGGAATATCCACGATAACGCAGGACGTATCCGACTTCTTGAGCTCTCCTTACGGAATTCCTATGATAACGAACTCCTCTATACAGATGCTCTTGCGGCAATCGCCGACATCCGTGGACCTGGTGCAAAGCACGTTTAAGCTGTCTGACGAGGAAAAGTATCTTTTGCTGGAATCGGATGTGGGAGAGGGGATATTCTTCGCAGGATTGAAACATGTCGCCATAAAAGTCATCGCGTCGTACACCGAAGACCAGATAATAACCTCCGACCCGTCCCAAATACTCGCGATCAAGAAAGCGAAGCAGGAAATCTCGGATGCCGCGGAGAACATAAACCCGGATACAGCCCCCGCGACAGAGCACGCACCCAGCGCTACTGCCACTGTAGCTCCAGTCTCGATCGCCCCGGAGAAGCCAGAGGACGATGGCGAAGCAAGAACGGCACTTTAATATCCCCGGTAAGAAATATCTCTTGAAAGCACGACGCCAGAACTACGCATGTGGGCCAGGGTGCGCGGAGAAGAAAGCGAGCTCATATATCACGGGGTATAATACGCGCATGCGGGTACGATGCGCGCTCATGTTCTTATTCGTCTTTTTTCTCGGTGCGCCTGCATATGCGCAATCCTCGTTCGTCAGTTCGGGAAACAGCATTTCCATAATAATGGAGCCGAGGCTCCCGGCTCCCGGAGACAGTGTCCGCCTCTCTGCCGCAAGCTCGCAGACAGACCTCGAGCGAAGCGACGTCACGTGGTATGCGAATAATGAGGTGATAGCGCAGGGTCCGGGAGTTAAGGAGGTGGCGCTGGTTGCGGGGCCGCTCGGATCGGAGACAGGCGTGTTCGTCGCCGCGATCTCCGCAGACGGCACGAGCGACTCCGGGGAAATATTCATCCGTCCTTCGGAAATAGATCTTTTATGGGAATCGGATTCGTACGTCCCTCCGTTCTACCGCGGACGCGCACTCCCATCTGCAGGAACAATGATGCGGGTCCAGGCGCTCGCGCGTCTCCAGACCCCTGGCGGCGCTCTCATACCAGAGCGGGATATCATATACACCTGGAGGCGCAACGGCGTCATACAGCGATCCGTTTCTGGCAGAGGAAAATCCGCTGCAGACCTGCCCTCCCCTGCGCTCTTCGGCGCCGACATAATACAAGTCGATGCGGCGTTCTTAGATGGTCTGTTTGAAGGAGAGACTATCGTCCGCGTTCCTTCAATTGAACCCGTGCTTGTGCTTTACAAAGTTCACCCGCTCTTCGGAACTATGTACCATCAGGCGCTCGGAGGGCAAGCGTTCATTCCGGACTCCGAAATGACCTTTACGGCAGTCCCATATTTTGCGCAAGCACAAAGCCCGAGCGACCCGCGCCTTATTTACGCTTGGCAGGTGAACGGAAAGGATGTCCTCGCAAGCGGCGCGGGCCCTGATGAAATAACTATCAATGCAGGGAAGTCGAGCGGACTCGCACGTATAGAGCTTTCGCTGACCCACGCGGCAAATTGGCTAATGCAATCCATCGGAACGTGGAGTATTTCCTTTTCCGCTGGAGGAGGCTCTTTCGGGGCCGAACCGTTCCAAGCGGCGCAGTAAATAATCTCGGCATATGCTTACAACAACGAAAATCGTACGGTACATACTGATGGCGTCTGTCGTGTTCCTTCTTCTCGGCCTTTTGTGGTGGTACTTTTTTCTGCGCTCGCAGTCACAGACCATTACAAGCAGCGATTCGGCGCGCGGATACGATACGGGCGCCGCTTCGTTCCAAAACGCGATAGGAAGCACTTACAACAATATCGTCTCCGGAATTTCTTCGTTCATAAATGACTCCGATACGTGGGGGACCGGGAAGGGGAGCGCCCCAAAGCAACTCTGGCATGTCACAAAGACCCCCGTCGCCGGGATGAGCTTTGTCGGGAGCGGCGCAACACTGCGGCTTCGCTTCGTGGAACGCTCTACCGGACAAATACTGGAGGCTGACCCGGCGGATGGAACCGTCGTGCGGCTTACCAACAAGCTATTTCCAAAAACATACGAGGCCGTGTTCGGCCGCGCCGAAGACATTATCTTGCGTTCTCTGGATGAGATAGGCGCTATAACGAGCTTCTCGGGCACTATCGCAACTTCAAGCTCCCGTTCCTCGTCCGGCGATACGTCCGCTACGACAAGCTCGGCGGAACTTGTCGGCAAGCAGCTCGAGCGGAACATGCATGTCATCGCGCCTATCCCCGGAACACGAGAATTATTGTATGCAATAGAAAATCCGCAGGGAGGAGTGGACATCATTCGCTCGTTGTGGGACGGATCGAAAAAGAAAAGCCTGTTCTCATCGTCGCTTACCGGCTGGAAGCCCGTTGTTCTTGCCGATGGACGCATTTTCTTAATTCAGAATCCGGCAGATGACGCCGCGGGATTTGCATACGAATTGAAAGACGGCGCTCTCAAGGCGCAGGCGCGAGACGTTCCAGGTCTCACGTTCCTGCCACGCACGTCTTCAACGGCATTTCTCCTGGGAGAATCGCGGAACGGTTCGCTCGCACTTTATGTAAGAGCAAGAGATGATGCGGCAATAGCCTCTCTACCTCTCAAAACCGTCGCGGACAAATGCGTCTGGGCGCCTCCATCGACTTCCGGAACATCGGCCAAAAAAACGACAGGTGACTCCGGCCCGCTTGTTGCGTACTGCGCGGTCCCGTTATCACTCCGGGGTACCAACTTCCTTGATGACTGGTACCGGGGCGTCGTGCATACTGCGGATGCGTGGTGGCGCGTCGATGCAAATGCAGATACTGTAGAGCTTATCCCTGTTGATGGCGGAGCGAGTGAGACATTCGACGTGGAGAATCCCATTGTCGACCTCAAGGGGGAAAATATCGCGTTCATGAACGCGGAAGACAAGACTCTGTGGCTCCTGCGCATAGGCACGGCGGCGAACTCCGCATCAACTACCCGACAATGAACCCCATTAGAAAATAAAGAAGGCCTATGAATACAAAAACGGAGCCCTTTGACAGGAAATCGATATTTGTTAATCCGCGTCTTATTTCTAACGGGGTAAAAAAATTACTTGGCTTTTTAAAAGAACGCGCGCGGGGAATTTTATATGCCGGGACTTTCGTGTCGCTCGCGGATTACACTCAATCTTATAAGCTCTCTAGTCTCTATAATTCCAATCAAGACCTTCCAACATATCTCAACACCATCTTTAAGATCGCGATTTCCGCTGGGGCGATACTGGCCGTTTTACGCCTTGGATACGCCGGCTACATCTATATGGGCACGGACCTGTGGGGCAATAAAGAAAAGGCCAAGGAAATGATACGCGAAGTTTTCTTGGGGATTTTCCTTCTGCTCGGCGTATATGTCATCCTCTACCAAATAAATCCGAATATCCTCAATCTGAAAATCGCTCTCACGCCGATACCTGCGGTTGCTGCCCCGGGCGTATCCGTAGCAGGCCCCGGCGTTTCCGACTTGGACAGGCTCGACGAGAATACCGCGAGGGGAATGCTCGCGGCGGCGGGCGTCCAGGTAAATCATCCCATGTGCCAAAGAGTCGGCGATACGAATTGCACTAATGTGGGGGGTTTATCGTTCCAGGCCATCCAAAAGATCGTGGCGCTCGCCAGTCGTTGCGGCTGCGGTGTCATCAGGATAACCGGAGGGACAGAATACTGGCTCCACAGCGCCAACACCTTACATCGCCCCGGCGGGAGCTCCGTGGATTTTTCCAAGGCGTATAATCCGGATTTCAACAGGTTCATCACAAATAACAGCCTGCCGCCTATAGCATCTCCAAATGGCAACAGGTACGACATGAGCGGCGTCGGCACTTTCCTTGACGAAACCATCGATGGCAACGCGCCGCACTGGCACGTGACGTTTTAAAAGTGGCGTTACGCGGCGTACTTGATAACGACCCTGCGATTTCTTCCCTCGCCTTGGGATTCGGTTTTCACGTTCGGCGCATCGGCAAGCACCGTGTGGATGATGAGACGTTCATACGAGCTCATCGGCGAGAGCTCGACATCGTATTGGAACGATCGCGCGCGCTCCGCCATCATGAGAGCTTTCGTTTCAAGGTCCTTTATCTGTTTCGCGCGATAGTCATTTACATCCACCAGGAATTGCAAGCCGCGGACGGGCTCCGATACATCTGGTGCCTCCCCGGGACTGCCCAATTGTCCTTCAGACTGCATTTTTCGGGAGGCGGTGGCAAGGCGTTTCTCCGCAATCTTCTTTACAAGATGGTCAATAGCATAGACCGTATCCCCGTGCATACCGATAAGAGGACGCGCGTCCTGCACTTGTATGGCAAACACCGTCTGCCCCGCGATCTGGTCTTTAAGAATGCCGGAGCGGGATACCCCGACGGCATCTAGCAGCTCGTTAAGTATCGTGAGAATGGCGGCTTCCATTCTCTCTATGTAGCACGAAATCTGCGCCCAGCCAAATATTCCTGAATAATCATAAAGGTATTGCTCGTAACCCAATATAGTGGAGCCGCGGCCGGAATAGTGTACGCAATAACGCCTATTATGATAGGCATGACGTAGCGCGCCTGCATGTCAAAACTTCTTGCCATATCCGCACCGAAGCTCTGCTTGCCGGAGGCCGGGACCTTTGCAGGAACATGTTTCTTGGGTGCTCCCATGGAAAGGCGCGTGTACGCGAGCTGTGTCGCCGCCGCAAGCAGGGCTAAAACCAAGCTCCTGCCCCCCATGTTGATGAGACCGAAAAATTCCATGTTGACTTCCGTCGGTTGTGGCACGAAAGAATAGAGAAGCGATATGTTCACTTCAGGCAAACCTCCCAAAGCGAACACCCAGTACAACGCAAAAAGTATAGGCAGCTGGACAAGTATGAGCGCGAAGCTCGCGAATGGATGAACATCATGCTCGCGGTAGAGCTCGAATATGGCGCGCCCTTGCTGCTCGCGGTCATTCTTATATTTTTCTTTGAGTTCCTCAATGAGCGGAGCTATCTTTTTCATCTGCTCCTGCGCGATGACCGCGCGGCGCGATAGGGGATACAAGATAACGCGCACGACTATCGTTAGCGCGATGACGGCAAGCCCCACATCGTGCGAAGGCAATGCATCAACGAGAAAAACGAGCCCGTTGTAAAGCGGGTTGTAGATGGCCGTATGAAAAGCCACTGATATCATTCCGGACATTGTAGCAGGATTCAGCGCGGGCACTAGACGCGCGTCTATTTCCGCGCGCCCGATACTTTCTTGATAAGCAGTTCAATATCCTCTTTGACGGCGGCGTATGACGCGCTGTGCGCGGCACGTTTTGCATAGAATATGAGCGCGAGCGGCAGTTTTACTTCTCTTAGACACTCTCGCGCGGCCTCGCGACATCTTCGTTTGATGAGATTCCTGTCTGTCGCACGTGCTGCTGTCTTTTTTGATACGACGCATGCTGCCTTCGTGACACTGCTATTCTTGCTGGGAAGAACGCCGAATGAAACAGAGAACAACGCACCGTGCTCGCGGCGGAAATTCGCGCCCTCAATGAGCTTGAAGTCAGAACGGGAGATGCTCTGCTTTATTGCCATCAAAAAAGAAAAAACTTATGCTGAGAGGCGCGCGCGGCGCTTCCGGCGTCGGCGCTTTAAAAGCGCGCGCCCGCTCGTGCTCGCGGAGCGGATACGAAATCCGTGCGTCTTGGCGCGTTTCCTCTTTTTCGGCTGATACGTTCGTTTCATCGCGCCACTATACCCCGAATTTTCTCTTTTTCCAACCTCTTTTCCAACACATGAGAGCGCCCCGATGGTGTCTTGGGGTGTCTCGCAGGGCGACGGCCCGAGAGTCAGCGCTCCGCGAGCACGCGGAGACAGCGACCCCAAGACACCATCGGGGCGCGAATCGCTATCCCCACACTATCCCCATCTTGTGAACATGCGGGGCGAGAAGCGCGGCACTTCCGGAGTTGAAAGAGGCGCGTATAATGACTGGCCATGCAAACAACCTCGATGACGAACCGGGAACTTTGGCAGAATGCTCTCGTCCAGATAGAACTCGGTACATCAGAGGCAAGCTTCCGCACCTGGTTCCGGAATACCGACATCGGCGGGAGGGAGGGAGGCACGGTACATGTCGCAGTGCCCAGCAAAATAGTCAAAGAGTGGCTTATGGAGAAACACCACAAGCTTATTCTGAAAGCCCTCCGCAGTCTCGACGCTAGCGTGCGTATCGTCGAGTACACGGTACACCGTTCGGTAATCCCCGCCGTCGAGCGCAAACAAGGACGTCAGCAGCCCACCGAGAATGCATCGCTTGACCTCCAGGCCCTCTACATAGACAAGCGCGACAACCTGAATCCTCGTTATACATTCGAAACGTTCGTCGTGGGGCCTTTCAACCAGTTGGCGCACGCGGCGGCAAAAGCAGTCCTTGAGAGGCCCGGTCTCGCATACAATCCGCTCTTCATCTACGGCTCGACCGGGCATGGCAAGACGCACCTTATACAAGCCGTCGGGAATTACTTCAAGAAGGCCCACGCAAATAAAAAAGTGCTGTATGTGACTTCAGAACGATTCGCCGTCGACTACATCAACGCGGTTCGAGCCGGGCACGCGAATAATTTCAAAGATCAGTACCGCAGCCACGACGTTCTTATCATGGACGACGTGCAATTCATCGCAAATACGGAAAAAACCCAGGAAGAATTGTTCCACCTTTTCAACGCTCTGCATGACAGCAACAAGCAGATAGTCTTTTCTTCCGACAAGCACCCCAATTTCCTGCCTGGGTTTGAAGAGCGTCTCAAGGGGCGCTTCGCGGCCGGCATGATAGCGGAAATTCCGGAGCCAGACATTGAGTCGAGAACGGCTATCATAAAAGCCAAGATAGAACAGCACGGCTTTAGCATCCCCGAAGACATAATCCAATACATCGCCGAAAGCGTGCGCGGCAACATCCGTGAGATCGAGGGCGTATTAAATATGATCGTCTGCAAATCGCAGCTCAAAGGCAAGGCGGTTTCGCTTGCGGATGTGCGGACCCTTGTGAAGCACAATGTGAAGCCCAACAAGGGCGTGTCAGTGGAGGAGGTAGTGCGCAGGATCGCCCAATATTATGAGATCCCGGAGAAAAGCATCTATGAAAAGACCCGTAAAAAGGAAGTTGTAAAACCTCGGCAGATAATAATGTATATGCTACGCGAGGAATTCAGCGTTTCTTATCCGTCGATAGGGGAGAAATTAGGCGGACGCGACCACACGACCGTCATACACTCATGTGAAAAGATAAAGCATGAGATAAAGACCGATACGGCGCTTGAACAGGAGCTCGAGCACATCCGCGCGCTCATTCATTCATAAGATGTGGACACGCTGTGTATTGCTATCTGAAAACCCTCGAGTTGTTAGAGTACAAAAAATCAAAAATAGAACTTAAGTACTCCAATAGTTAACTACTAACACTTACTCAACATCCCACACCACTATAAATATCCATATTAAACGGAATTAAAATCACTTATACACACAATCCACCTTACTAGTAGTAATAATAGATTTAATATATAACTTTTATATATGAGGTTCACAACTACGAAAAAGAAAATATTAAACGCTTCAATTATTTCCGAACATATTACCGGAAGAAAAGAATCACTACCTATACTTTCTTGCATATTACTGGATGCCGGGAAAGAATTTAGCGTACGGGCTACGAACTTAGAGGCTGGAATAGAGATATGCGTACCTGGGGATATTGAAGAGAAGGGGTCTGTTGCCGTATCGTCTTCTGTTTTTTCCCAAACATTAAGATCTATCAGCGGCGAAAAAATAGTATTCAAAACCGAAGGAGGAAATTTGGTCATAGAGTCTCGGGGTACGAGGACGCTTATAAAAGCGGTGCCGCATGAGGAATTTCCATTACTACCATCGGCTGGAGGGGATAAGAAAGGCATCTCTCTATCTCGCGAGATGTTAATGCGATGCATACAGTCTGTTTCCTATGCGGCATCGGCGTCCATGATCAGGCCGGAGCTTGGGAGCGTTTATATATCGATAAAGACGTCAAGACTTGTATGTGCCGCGACAGACTCGTTCCGCCTTGCGGAAAAAATAATGAAAACAAAAGTAGCGCACGACGGAGGAGAAATATTAATTCCTCTCAAACACGCAGGCGAACTTATCTATGTGCTCGAACGTCTCTCCGACGAGGAAGTGTCGCTTCTTGCAGATGATTCCCAGTTGGCGGTCATCGCGGGCGGGGCCAGATTCATATCACGCATAATTGAAGGAACATTCCCCAACTATCAGGAGATCATTCCGAAGGCCTTTACTACCGAGGCCACTGTCTTGAAAAATGATTTCGCAGAAATGCTGCGCAAGGCGCGCGTGTTTTCCGGGAACGACCAGCATGTCGGGCTCCATCTTTACCCGAAGCGCAAGATTTTCTCCGCGACCGCACAAAGCCCTGACGTGGGCGAGATGTCAGACTCAATTGACGCGGCGATTAGCGGGGAAGATATAGATATAAATTTCCACATCGGCTATTTGTCGGATTGCATTAGTTCTATCTCGTCCGACAGCATCGTCCTGGGGTTCTCCGGAGCTGGCAAACCGCTCGTCATCCGCGGTGTCTCTGACGCGAGCTTCACATATCTTGTGATGCCTCTCAACAGATGACAAGTGCCAATGGACAGGTTCTAAAAAGACCGTTCTATAAACCCGAATTTGTCTTCACTGGATTGTGAACGAGATAGTACGCTCTTCGTCCCCGGAGGCGCTCTCTGCGACAGCGCGCAATGATACCGGTCCGCGCGTGGACGCGGAGATAGACACTGTGTAGGGAGGATTCGTTGAAGCGCCCACGAAAGCACCGTTCAGATAATAGGCAACACGAGTAATTTTTTCAGGATTGGGATACGACGCAGAAAAGACGATGGGAGCGAACGGCGAGACGCTTGTCCCCGACTGCGGAGAGAGGATGATGAACTTACCGCTGTAGGATGCGGTCTTCGCGGGCGCTGTAGCGACACTCGAGAGCTGTCCCAGGTTCGCCTGCGTCCATAGTCTCACTGGATATTCCCAGCGTTCGAATTGCGGGTCGATCGCCGGGCTCAAAGGGCGGCCACCGCGCGGGTTGCCCTTATTTACCCAGTAGAGGATTTCATGGATGCCTTGCGAAGGATCGGTGTTCCAGCTTCCCCGCAAAACCGGCGGGAGCGAATCGAGCCCTGGGTCGGGCGCCGGCGGCGTGAATTGCTCCGACGGATACTTTTCGATCGCATAGGCCATCACCTGATGCCACATCGGCGCCACGATGAAGGCGGCTATCTTTTTTACCATCGGGCTGTTGTCATTGTTCCCCGCCCACGTGCCTATCGCGATCGCGGGCGTGTAGCCGATTATCCATGCGTCGCGCGAGTCGTTGGTCGTACCGGTCTTGGCGGCGACATCCGCGTTCGGGAAGTACATCGGCGATTCCGCGCCGAACTCCGGAGTGCGCGCCACGTTGTCGGAGAGCACGTCGTTTACCTGCCGCGCGATCTGCGAGTCGAGGACGCGTGCGCTCTGCTCCTCGTAGCTCTCCAGGATATTCCGGGCGCTGTCCTCGACTCGCAGGACAGCAACCGGAGGATTCCTCACGCCGTCGTTACCGAAGACGCCGTAGGCCGACGTTTCTTCAAGGAGGTTTACCTCGCCGCCGCCGAGGACGAGAGTGAGCCCGTAGCGCTCCTTCCCTTCGAGCGTCGTGATCCCCATGTCTTCGGCGGTCTTGAGCGAATCGTCGATGCCAGCGAGGTAGAGAACCTTTACCGATGCCACGTTCACCGACTGCGCGAGCGCGTCGCGCAAGGTCATCGGACCGCGGAATTTCTGGTCGTAGTTCCCGGGCGAGTAGCAGGGCGGCGTATCGTTCGCGGTGTCCATAGCGTCGCAGATGGTCGAGAACTGGGTTTGCAGGTCGAACACGATCGTCTCGGGCGTGTATCCCTTCTCGAACGCGGTCGCGTACACGAATGGCTTGAAAGAAGACCCCGGCTGGCGGTTCGCGAGAGCGACGTTCACCTTGCCGTCGATTTCCTCGTCAAAATATCCGCGCGAACCCACCATCGCGAGTACCTGCCCGGATTTCGGGTCTATTGCGACGAGCCCCGCGTTCGATGCATTGAAATTCTTTTCGTTCTCGAGCGCGGCTTTCGACACGACATCCTCCGCTTTTTTCTGCAGGTCGTAGTCGAGGGTGGTCGTAACTTGAAGGCCGCCGTTCTCCACCGCGTCGGGCCCGTATTTCTCTTCCAGATACTCGCGTATGTAGAACACGAAGTGCGGCGCTTTTATCCCGGCCTCTTTTTCATCCTTGAACTCGACTTTTTCCTGTAGCGCCGCGTCGTATTCTTCGGCGCTGATGAAGTTATTTTCCTTCATTTTGAGAAGCACGAGGTTCTTGCGCTTCTCAAGCAGGTCGCGATGGTTGCCATATGGCGAGTATCGCGTCGGCGCTTGCGGAAGTGCCGCCAGGTACGCTGCCTGCGCGAGCCCTACATCCTTCGCATCCACTCCGAAGAAATACTGGCTCGCCTCCTGCACGCCGTATATTGTGCCTCCGTAGGAAGTCTCGTTGAGATATGTTGCCAGTATCTGGTCTTTCGAATACACGCGCTCAAGCTTTATCGCGAGGATTATCTCCTTTATCTTTCGGATTATCGTCTTGTCCCGCGTAAGGAGCGCGTTCTTCACGACCTGCTGGGTTATCGTAGAACCGCCCTGCGCGAAGCTTCCGGAAATGATGTCGACTGCCATTGCACGCATGAACGAGAGCGGGCGGAAGCCGAAGTGCTGGTAGAACTCGGCGTCTTCTATGGCGACAGTGGCGTTCCTGATGTTTAGGGATATGGCTTCGATGGGGACTGCGGTGCGGCGCATCGTGCCGTGGACGTCATAAAGGAGGACGTTCCTCGTTCGGTCATATATCTTTGTCGATTCGGAGACTTTGCGATTCTGGAAATTATCTATGGAGGGAATTGCCAATATCGTCGCCCACGCGAAAAGAATACCTCCGCCAAAAATCGCGACAACGGCAAGCAGGGCGAGCGGAGCTCGCAGAAGCGCGTACAGAGACTTACTCGAATGTCGCGGTTTTCTCCCGCTGTGTCGGAATTGTGGTGGCATAAGACAGAAATCTCGGAGTGGATATTAGGTGGATTGTACAACAAAAGCGACTTTGCTAAAAACATTTTCGCGTGTAATCTTCAGCCAATGAAGTCGAAACTCAAATACGGGGAGAATCCGCACCAAAGCGCCACGTCTTCGTATGCGCCCACATCTGATCCCTTAGCGATACAGAAGTTCAAGCGCCTTGATGGAAAGACGTTCGTGGGCGTCGAGACGAGCTGGATATCGCTCACCGACCTCGGGCGGCTTATCCAGGTAGCCGAGCGTTTTGCGAACGCATATCGCAAAAACATCGGAAGCGCACTCCCGCATTTTGCGGCTCTCGTGAAGCACGGGAACCCATGCGGGGCGGCATTCGGTAAGGACCCAGCGGCTGTCGCGCGCGATGTCTGGAAGGGAGACCCGCAGGCGGCGTTCGGTGGATGCTTGATAGCCACATTCCCTTTTACGAAAAAAATCGCTGAGGCGCTCGCGGAAGGCAACGGCGGAAAGATGCCGTTCTTGAGCGCCATCGCGGCGCCGTCATTCGAGAAAGGCATTACAGAGAGCATAGGCGCCAAGAGCAAATCAACGCACTTCATCGTGAACAAAGCGCTCGCAAAAATCCCGGCCCGTCTTTCGTCTCACCGCGAGGTTAAGTCCGTGCGCGATGTAGTGCTTGAACAGACACCACCGCAGTTCGTTCCCGATTTCTCAAAGACGGCGCATAACGGCTCTGCTCTTTCCGGGAACGAGAAGAAAAGAGTTATTTCCGATCTGTCGCTTGCATACGCCGTGTGCTCGGCGAGCACGAGCAACACCGTGACGCTCGTGCGCGACGGCATGCTCGTCGGCAACGCCGTCGGCCAGCAGAAGCGCGTTGGCTCCGCGAAGCTGGCGCTCCAGCTCGCGCACGAGAACGGACATGATACAAAAGGCGCAGTCGCCGTTTCCGACAGCTATTTCCCGTTCCCGGACGGCGTGGAGGTCCTCGCGAAAGACGGCATTAGGGCTATCTATGCTACGTCCGGTTCCGTACGCGACAATGAGGTGTTCGCGCGCGCGGCGGAACTCGGGGTCAGCATGTTCACTGTTCCAGATAAAGAAGGACGAATGTTCGCCGGGCACTGATCATTTATTTATTCCATCGCGGCCTTTTTCTTATACTAGTCTTTTGCAAAAGACTAGTATAAGAAAAAGGAGGATTAGCCCTTAACTTCGATGCCGTGCAAGGTGCGTGACTCCCACCGCTATCGCGTCGTATTCGTCGTCATATTGTATGTTCTTTTCTATTTTCACTAGCGCGTGAAGCATCGTGGCGATTTGGCGCTTGTCGGCCCTGCCGGAACCTCCTGCGGCGCTTTTGATCTCCCCCGGGGTGTATTCAAAGACGGGAACTCCCGATTCGACCGCCGCACCTATCAACGCTCCGCGCACTTCGGCCACCTGCATCACGGTTTTTTGATTCGTGCTGAAATACAGTTTTTCCATCGCTAGTGAATCGGGCTTGTGCTTCTTGATGAGGCGCCGGCATTCCAAGGCAACTTCAGCGAGCCGCGCGGGGAAGTCCGCTTTTGCCGACGTTTCGATGCAATCAGAGTAGAGGACGATTTCTTTGCCACCCTGGATGCGCTCCAGCACTGCGACACCGCATCTTCCGTAGCCGGGATCAATCGCGAGGACTTTCATGCGGAAAGTATACCTCCTGAGACCCGCGCACCCGCATACCGCTTGACCCCCGCACTTCAATCCCTATACTTAAGTTTATGATTAAGTATTGGAATCCACAGCGGATACGCCGGGTGAGAGAGCGGAAGGAACGCGTGAAGGAGCTTATTGCGCAAAGGGTAATGGAGGAAACGATACGCCAGCAGACATACACGCCCGGCGACACCCGCAAAAACGCGCGGCTGATGCTGGATGCCCTCGGCTTGCCGCTAAGACGCCGCATGCTGGCGCGGCTTGCCCGCGAGGGCGCGATGTCGGTTTCAAAATTGGCCGAACCGTTCCGCATCACGCTCCCGGCGGCGCTTTCGCATGTGCGTATTCTCGAACGCGCCGGAATGGTCGCGACGCAGAAGAGGGGACGCGTCCGCATGTGCGTTTACGATCCCCGCGCTCTCAAAGAACTCGTCGTCGTGCTTGGGTCAACCCGCGTGTTGCACTCTCTCAACTAGCCCCGTCATAGTCGGCTTTCTGTCCCGTTAAACCCCTCTCGCTTCCCAGAGGTGCTTCATCCGACGCGTTTCATTAAATCCCTATACTTAATCCTGGAGTTAAGTATAGGGATTGGGCGAGAATTTCTGAGTTGGCGAGAGGTTGGCGAAAGATCAGCGCGGTCTGCGCAACGGACACGTCGTCATTGCTCCGGTCTCCCGGCTGTAAGCTGTCAGCCGCGGGTTATTCGGCGTTCGTGTACACTTCTTCCACATCGTCGTGCGCGTCGATTTTTTCCAGTATTTCCATAAGCTTCGTGTGGTCAACATCTGAAAGTTTCACCGTCGTCTTCGGCTCGTACCCATCGTGCGTTTTCTCGAATGCCCACGTGGCGCTTCCGGGAGAGGCGAGAGCAAGGCCGTTTTCGGAGAGGAGATGCTTTATCTCCTGCGCCGTGCGGTTGCGGCTGTCGGTCAATGCCTCTATCAAAATCGCAGCGCCACCCGGGCCGTATGTCTCATAGGTGATGGATTCGAGAGACCCTGCTTCCGACGAAACGCCCTTGGCGACGGCGCGGTCGATGGCGTCTTTCGGCATGTTCTCCTTGCGGGCGCGCTCAACGACAGCGCGCACATTCGCGGCGTTCACGTCGCCGCCCGCTTTCTTGGATTCCACGGTGATACGGCGCGAGAGCTTGCCCCACACCTGCGCTTTGGCGGAATCATTGGCACCCTTCTGTCGCTTTATCTGCGACCATTTGTTATGTCCACCCATGGCGGGATTATAAACGATTCAGTCCCACGGAGCACGGCTCCCGTTTCTAATGCGCCGCACCCTTCCTTTGTTCCAGATACGTGTCACGTTCACCCGCAAGTTTATCGTGTTCATCACCCACAATGTCGATCGCTTCTTCGTGAGATAGGACACTGCTCTCAAGCTCCTGTAAAACTTTTGGTTTGCGAGCCGGATTTTCTCTATACAGTGATAATTCCTCACGTTTTTCAAGCAATTCAGCTCGCAGATTACTCAGCTCCGCCTTCTTCTTTGCAAGAATGTCTACCATGCGTGCTTCTTTCGGATCCACAAGCAACTGCTGTTCCATTTTGCGTTGCAGATTTAAATCCTCAATTCCTGACATAATGAAGAGTCTAGCCCATTCAGTTCCCGCTGGGTATCGTGCGATTTAGCATCTTCCTGACTCGCAA
>MFLP01000026.1:0-962 GCA_001781555.1 Candidatus Kaiserbacteria bacterium RIFCSPHIGHO2_12_FULL_53_13 | reverse complement strand
TATTCTTCAAGCTTACGCTCAATTCGTTGCGCTTTTGTTTCCTCCGGTGACACGGTCGGCTCGTCGAACAAGTCAGATAATACGGAATCGCCTTTAGGTGCGGTGTCTTTCCCCTCAGTTTTCTTCGGATGTGGCTCTGCTTCGGCCAGAGCCTCCTCCAGCTTCGCAATTGTTTCCCGAAGAAACACCTCATGTTCTTTGTCCGCCGCCTCCTTGGCGCTTTGTCTGGTCTCAAATTTAGGGATTTCTTCCATAGGTAAAAGGGATATTCATTGCAAGTGTACAGTGATTGCGTATTTTCCGCACTTATGCACAGGTGTATACACAGGATATTCACCGTTTCGGGGGATTTTCTCAAAATTGACATGCAAAAGAGTTCTTTATAATCCTAATTACTGATGTGCTTAACCGTGCGTCGGTCGCTATCAAGAGGACGGGAGCAATCCCCGACACACAGGTAGCAGTTCCTAGAATCTGTCGGTGCGCAAGCATTGAGACATTGCAGGAGCAGTCCGGTCAGAGCAGTGAGGTGGTGTGCGAAATGCGTGGAGATCGTATCAAGGCGCGTGGAGCAGGTCATCGATTCACCAATGGTCGGAAAAGCAAACAATCTCCCGCAAGGGAGATTGTTTGTTACCGTGCGTATGTGCTTGCATTGTATACGTCATTTGAGCGACAAGTGTTCTTATCCCCATCCGAGTTTAGAGCAGAGAGTTTTCTTTCAAAAGATCTGTCGTGATATTACCCTCGCTCAAACCCTTCATGAGAATAAACGGCTGCATTAGAGGATTGGAAAAGCGATATTTGTGTCGCCTTGAGAATCCCTTCTGAACTAGAACTTGTCCTCGGTCAGCTTCGCAAAAATCTTTAAGGTGTCTACCGAAGCGCGCAATCTCGTACTCCTTACCCGT
The DNA here is from genome assembly GCA_001781555.1 of Candidatus Kaiserbacteria bacterium RIFCSPHIGHO2_12_FULL_53_13. Taxonomy (GTDB): domain Bacteria; phylum Patescibacteriota; class Minisyncoccia; order Phycocordibacterales; family UBA2100; genus UBA10103. The sequence continues at coordinate 51 of MFLP01000026.1, read as the reverse complement.
TAGTGTTTTCAATGCGCGACCAACATCAGCAGGAGAAAAATATCCCATTGG
>MFLP01000025.1:24831-25003 GCA_001781555.1 Candidatus Kaiserbacteria bacterium RIFCSPHIGHO2_12_FULL_53_13 | reverse complement strand
CGAACGACATAGTGGCAAGCATTCGCGACGCGCTCAATCTCGGCGGCGCCTTCGGAAGCGCTTTCAGCGCGGCCTCTGCTGTATTCGGCGGCGTGTTCTCTTTCATACTCATCATCGTCTTTTCCTTCTATTTCGCCGTCCTCGAAACCGGCGTGGATGATTTCCTTCGCAT
>MFLP01000025.1:16001-24780 GCA_001781555.1 Candidatus Kaiserbacteria bacterium RIFCSPHIGHO2_12_FULL_53_13 | reverse complement strand
CCAGCACAAGATCGGCCTGTGGATGCAGGGACAACTCCTCCTCGCGGTCATCATGGGCGTCCTGGTCTATCTCGGGCTCACGATTTTGGGCGTTAAGCACGCGCTCCTCCTCGCCGTTATTGCAGCCGTGTTCGAGATTATCCCCGTGTTCGGCCCCACGCTCGCGGCCGTTCCAGCGATCATCATCAGTTTTGTGGACGGCGGCGCTACGCTCGGATTCCTCACCGTGGCGCTCTATGTCATCGCCCAGCAGTTCGAGAACCATCTCATTTATCCGCTCGTCGTGACGCGCGTGGTCGGTGTGCCGCCACTTCTCGTCATCCTTGCACTCATCGTGGGAGCGAAACTCGCCGGATTCCTCGGCATCTTGCTATCGGTGCCCGCCGCGGGGACGATTCAGGAATTGGTGAAAGATATAGAGAGCAGACGCGCATTTGCCGGCGACGTGGAGCTCTAGCGTTTCCATGAGCAAGAATTTTTACCTCACGACCACGCTCCCGTATGTGAACGCCGACCCTCACATCGGCTTCGCGCTCGAGATAGTGCAGGCGGACATCATCGCGCGCTGGCGGAGCCTATTAGGCGATGAGGTGTTCTTCAACACCGGAGTCGACGAACACGGACTCAAGATCTATCGGAAAGCGCAGGAAGCAGGCGTGGACACGCAAGAGTACGTGGATGAATATGCGGCGAGATTCCAGAAATTGAAAGAGAAACTGAATTTATATCCCGGCCTCCATTTCATACGGACGACCGACAGCCATCACAAATCCGCCGCGCAAGAATTTTGGCACCGTTGCGCAAAAAATGGCGACATCGAAAAGAAGTTCTACAAGACCAAGTATTGTGTCGGGTGTGAACTAGAAAAGACGGACTCCGAGCTCGTTAATGGCCGTTGCCCGACACATCCGAATCTAGAGATAGAAGTGCGCGAAGAAGAGAATTATTTCTTCAAGTTCTCTAAATATCGGGAATCTCTGCTGAAATTGTATAAAGACAATCCGACGCTTGTTGCTCCGGACTTCAGATTCAACGAGATCAAAGCATTCGTGGAGCGCGGATTGGAGGATTTCTCGATATCGCGGCTCGCATCAAAAATGCCGTGGGGTGTCCCCGTGCCCGGCGACGAGACCCAGGTGATGTACGTCTGGTTCGACGCACTCATCAACTACATCTCGACCCTCGGTTGGCCCGAAGATATTACGAATTTCGAGAAGTTCTGGGGCACAAAAGAACGCCCAAATGCTATACAAATGGCGGGGAAGGACCAGATCCGTCAGCAAGCGGCAATGTGGCAGGCGATGCTCATGTCTGCCGGACTCCCGCCCACCAAGCAGATAGTCATTCACGGATTCATAAATGTCGGGGGGCAGAAAATGAGCAAATCTCTCGGCAATGTCATCGACCCATTGATTATCGTCGACGAGTACGGTGCCGATGCCTTGCGCTACTATCTCGCACGGCATATAAATCCGTTTGAGGATAGCGACTTCACGATGGAGAAATTCAAAGAGACGTACAATGCCGACCTCGCGAACGGCCTCGGCAATCTCGCCGCACGCATCATGGCGCTCGCGGAGATGCATCTGCCCGCGCCGATTTCGCGGCCGGAGCCGAAGGGGTTTCCATCCGAATATGCGGATGCCCTCGATACGTACGGATACAACCGCGCGCTTGATTTCGTGTGGGGGCAGATCCAGGAACTCGACCAGAAGATTACCGACACGAAGCCGTTCAAAACGGTGAAGGAAGATCCGGAAAAGGGACGTGCGCAAATCGCGGAACTTGCGATAGGACTCTACGCGATCGCCCGGATGTTGAACCCCTTCATGCCGGAGGCGAACACGCTCATCAAGGGAGCGGTGCTTGCGAATAAGAAACCGGCGAATCTTTTCCCGCGCAAAGAATGAACACTCTCATATTCTTAAGAATGTAAGAATGTCATGAAGTATTTCGACGCACATACGCACGTGAACTTCGCGGCCTACAAGGATGACCGCGAGCAGACGATCTTGCGCGCGAAGGACGCAGGAGTCGGGATGAATGTCGTAGGAACACAACTTGACACGTCATCGGCTGCCGTGGCGCTCGCGGAGAGATACGACAATGTATATGCGACTATCGGGCTTCATCCCGTCCACACGACGAAGTCGTACCACGACGTGAAAGAGCTTGGCCCCTCCTTCGCCGAGGATTCGAAGGGCAAGGGAGGACAGGAAGGATTCACATCGCGCGGGGAAGTATTTGACGCCGCTGTCTACGAGGCACTCGGCAAGAGTCCGCGCGTCATCGCGGTCGGCGAGTGCGGTCTTGATTACTACCGCTCTGAAGAAAGTACCAAAGCCGTTCAGAAAGACGCTTTTATCCAGCAGATAGAATTGGCAAACAAGCTGAACAAGCCACTGATGCTCCATATAAGACCTGCCCTCCATAGCCTTGGCGACGGAGGGAATGCCTATGATGATGCGCTCGAAATAATCAAAGCGCATGCAAAAGTCCGCGGCGACGTACACTTTTTCGCGGGAGACTGGAGTATCGCGAAGAAATTTCTTGATATCGGCTTCACCCTCTCATTCACCGGCGTTATCACGTTCACGCACGATTACGATGAGGTCGTTAAAAATGCCCCGCTCGACATGCTTCTTTCCGAAACCGATGCGCCCTACGTGACGCCCGTGCCTAACCGCGGGAAACGCAACGAACCCGCGTATGTCATCGAAGTCGTACGTACCATTGCGATGATAAAGGGAGAAGATATGGATAGGGTTTCCGAGCAATTATTGGCAAATGCCCGGCGTGTCTTTAATTTCTAGGCCACTATTGCTTAGTGGCTAGCAATCGTGCTAAAGTGCCCGCTACATGACTACTGAAGAAACAGCGCTGGTGGACGCAGATTTAAGCGTTGCGACGTCCATTGAAGACTCAAGGAAAGAGGCGCGCATATACGAAATAGGCTACCACATCATCCCGACCGTGAAGGAGGAGAATATTGAAAAAATCGTCGGAGAAATACGCAGTGCCATTGAAAAGGATGGGGGCTCATTCATTGCCGAGGGGGCGCCTTCGTTGATGAAGCTTTCTTATGCAATGTCGGCGCGAGAAGGGGACAGGCGCGTCGAGCACGACCGCGCATATTTCGGGTGGATAAAATTTGAAGCTGGAATGGAAATCGTCGTCGCGCTTTCCGAGATGCTGAAGAAAGACCCGAGCTTCCTGCGCTTTGTCATTTTCAGGACGGTGCGCGAGGATACGCGTGCGAAAATGAAAGCACCGACCTTGCGCGAAGTGAAACGCACAGACACCATCAAGTCCGCGCCCCGCCGCGCTCCGACCGAGGAAAGCGCCGCCCCTGTTTCTGAAGTGGACCTTGAAAAAGCGCTTCAGGACATAACGACAGAATGAGTAGACGACCTACAGTTGACAGTGAACGGTTAAATACGAATACACAAACAAAACAGGTAGCAAATTCTTCTATAAACTGTAAACTGTCACCTGTAAACTGATTCAATATGTACATCAATAAAGTAATTCTCTTTGGAAATCTGACGCGCGATCCGGAATTGAAGGCGCTCCCTTCCGGTATGAATGTCGTGAATTTTTCTATCGCGACGAACCGAGTTTTCCGCGACCGTGAGGGCAAGAAGCAGGAACAGACCGAATTTCACAACATCGTCGTTTTTGGGCGTCAGGCAGACACGGTTGCACAGTACATGAAGAAAGGAAGCTCGGTATTTATCGAGGGGCGTTTACAGACTAGGAACTGGGACGACAAGACAAGCGGCGAGAAAAAGTACCGCACAGAAATAATCGCTGATAGGGTGCAGTTCGGTCCGAAAGGCGGCGGGAGCGCTATGCCGAGGGGGGAGGGCGGAGGAAAACGCGAGGAGCAACCGGAAGCGGAAATGTCTGGCGGCTCAGGCATCGACTATCCTAAAGATGACATTAATCCCGACGATATTCCGTTTTAATTTTCTATAAGATCATTTCATTCGTTAAGAAAATCTAACTATGTCAAATAACATTCTCACGCAGAACGATATCCAGCACGTTGATTACAAGGACGTCGATCTCTTGCGGCAATTCATCAATCCGCACGGACGATTGGTAAGCCGCCGCAGAACTGGTTTAACGGCAAAACAACAGCGCGCAGTTGAAGCGGCAGTTAAGCGGGCGCGGTTCATGGGACTTCTCCCATACGTACAAAAATAAGTCCTAGCTCTAGCGAGAGGGTATCGTATCTTTGAAGGTCTCTCGCAGCGCGACGGCGCGAGAGTGAGCGCTACGCCAGCAGGCGCAGACAGCGACCCGAGAAGATATGATACCCCGAGTCAAACTCTTTCCACGTACTCTCCCGTCTCCGTATTGATACGCACGACGTCGCCCTCTTTGATGAACATGGGTACGGTGAGCGTGGCGCCCGTCTCAAGCGTGACGACTTTGTCGCCGCCCTGCGCGGTGTTGCCGCGCGTGTTCGGCGGCGCATCCGTCACCTTCAAGTCCATCTTGACAGGCACGTGCACTTGGATGGGTTCATCATCGAACCAGAGCATGTCCACTTCCGTATTCGGGGTCAGGAATTTTCCTGCGTCGCCCACGGTCGCGTCGGGGAGCGAGAACCGCTTCGAGGGATTGTTCTCCTCGTGGAAGAACCATTCGCCGTTCCTACTGTAGATGAATTTCGCCGTCCTCGTCTCGACTTCGGCCTCTTCCGCTTTGTCGGAAACGTGGAATGTATGCTCCGCCATCGAGCCGGTCTTCAGGTTGCGCAGTTTCGTCTGGTTGACCGGTTTTCTCTGCTGTTTACGGAACACCCATGCAGAAAGAACCTCATACGGTTCCCCGTCGAGAATGATTATCCTTTTCGGCAGCACTTCGTTATATGACAACATTCCGGGCATTCTATTTGAAATTGCCCGATTGTCCACCCCGTCAGTAGAAAATGGCATGACGCTGCGGAAGATCTGTCCGATACGCACCATACACCACAATGGAAAGGCATTCTTTCGTGCGAGTAACAATCGCGGCAGCGTAAGACGCGATGCCATTTCTCACTGCGGGGTCTAGTCTTTCAGACTATTCTTATAATATTTTGATAAGAGCGAACCTCTCTTTGTTAAAAGTACCGAATCCGTGCTTCTCGAACAGCCCGGTTGCCCCGGTAATGGTCAACACTTCATACACCTTCTTTTCCTTCGCCGACTTCATGCAAGCTTCAATGAGCGCGGTCGCAATTCCCTTGCCCTGGAATTTTTCCGTGACCGCGAGACTTCTGATTTCCGCGAGTCGCTTCGAATATACTTCCAACGCGCAACATCCCACGATCTTCTCATCCGTGACTGCGACGAAAAATGCGCTCGCTCGCGGCAAATGATCTTGCATGAGCTTGTCCGGGTGCTCTCTTATGAGCCCAAGAATAGCAGGCCAATCTTTTACGGAAGCTTTTCTTATTCTCATGGAGGATACTATTCTCCTGCGTTCGAACCGGAACTCTTTGCTGTCATGCCACCGTCATTAAGACCCTTTCGTATCGCTTTGAATATATCGGCGAGAATTTTCTTATTTTCGCGCAGGAAGCTTCTTGCGGCGTCATAGCCGCGGCCGAGCTTTACCTCTCCGTCTTCCTTCGACGAAGCTCCGGCTGGCAAGTAAGTGTACGAGCCGCCGCTCGACTTCGCGATAATCCCGAGCTTTTCTCCAAGCGCGAGAGCTTCACCCTCTTTCGAAATGCCCTCGTTGTACATGAGGTCGAATTCCACCGCTCGGAAAGGAGCCGCTACTTTGTTCTTTACGATTTTCACGCGGTGGCGGCCACCCATTGTCTCGTCGCCTTTCTTTATCTGTGCGATGCGACGGATGTCTATGCGTACAGATGTATAAAATTTCAGGGCCTTTCCGCCCGGCGTTGTTTCTGGATTGCCGAACATAACGCCTATCTGCATTCTTATCTGGTTGATGAAAATTATGACGGTCTTTGTTTTTGAAACGATCGCGGTCAGCTTGCGCAGGGCCTGCGACATGAGACGCGCTTGTTTTCCGACATGCTGCGCGCCCATGTCGCCTTCTATCTCATCTTTCGGTGTAAGTGCGGCGACCGAGTCAATGACAATTACGTCTATTTTGCCGCTCCGCACGAGCGACTCGACGATCTCAAGTGCCTGCTCTCCCGTGTCGGGCTGGGAGATGAGGAGCGATGAGATGTCCACGCCGATTTTCTTTGCATATTCAGGATCGACCGCATGTTCTGCGTCAATAAAGGCACACACCCCGCCCTTCTTCTGTGCTTCGGCGATAACATGGAGCGAGAGCGTTGTTTTCCCGGATGATTCCGGACCGAATATCTCTATTATGCGGCCGCGCGGAAGTCCGCCGATGCCAAGTGCCCAATCTACTCCGACAGAGCCGGTGGAAACGGCATTTACATCCACTTTCGGCTGGTCGCCTAGCTTCATTATTGCCTCATCACCGAATTTCGTCTTGATATCGGAAATGGCGCGCTCGATATCTTTGTCCGGCTTGCCAGCTGCCTTATCTGCAACGTCAGAAGCACTGCGCGTGCCGACTGTTTTTGGCGGAGCCTTTTCTTTTTTTGTGAATGCCATAGGCTTTAAGTATATATAATCATTGGTTAGGCGCTACTGCGGGCGCGGAAGAAGAAGCCGAAGAGTTCGAGCTTGCGGCATCGGGCTGATAGATAATCTCAATGACCCGCTCCCGCTCCCGTCCGTACTTGTCTCGTGCCTGGAGCACGATGCGGTTGTATCCGATGGCGAGGAGATACGGCTCGTCGAAAGCCCCGCCTTCTGTTACAGGCACCGGTTTGCCATTCATATAAAGCCCCGCAATGCGATCTGCCGTGCCGCGAATGGTGACGAATGGGTCGTGCGCTACAGTGACATCTGATGGGATGTTTATGCTCGGTCCGTAAAGGAATCCTCGCGCTTCATAATATGCATATATGATAACGAGGAGGAAAAATACGGACAAGACTATGCGTGTAAGTCGGCTGTCTCCATAGGGAAGCATACGTTCGTCTAGTTTCGCTCGTCGGCATCCTCTCCGGCCAACTCGTCGGCTTCAGGCTCAGTGGCGAGTTCATCAGCGTTGCCGGCGCCGATAATTTCTCTCGGCTTCGCACCGGAGCCCGGCCCTATGACGCCGCGTTCCTCCAGAAGGTCTACAAGCCGTGCTGCGCGCGCATAACCGACACGGAGCTTTCTCTGAAGATACGAGGTGGATGCCTTGCCCGCTTCGAGAACCGCCTGCTTCGCTTCGGGATATAGGTCATCGTCGTCGCTGTCCTCTCCTATCATCGAGGAGAAGATCGCGTCGGTACCGTTCTTCGTCTCGGTAAAATCTATCTCGCTCGGGAGCTGCCCCTCGCTCGCAGTCGCGATATGTGCAACAACACGCTTCACTTCTGTTTCCGATATGAAAGGCGATTGTATGCGCCGCGGCTTTGACATTTCACCTGATAGGAAAAGCATATCTCCGGCACCGAGAAGTTTTTCTGCGCCTCCCATATCCAAGATAGTGCGCGAATCTATCTGCGAGGCCACCTGCAAGGCGACGCGTGCCGGTATGTTTGCCTTTATAAGTCCGGTGATAACTTTGACCGACGGGCGTTGAGTCGAGAGAATGAGGTGAATTCCCACCGCGCGGCTCATCTGCGCAAGACGGACGATGCCGCTCTCGAGCTCTCGCGGGTACGCTGACATCATATCTGCGAGTTCATCAATGATGACGACGATATAAGGCATCGCCTCAACGGGTTCGGTGTTCCTCTCTTCATTATTAGATTTGCCCGCCGACCTGTCCGCCAAAGCTTTAGCGGCGGCGGAAGCCGCGGCGGGTGCCACGACATTCGCGTGATAAGAGGAAATGTCCCGCACCGCTTCCGCTTCGAGGATGTTGTAGCGGCGCTCCATTTCCTTTGCCAGCCATTTTATTGCTAGTATCGCTTTTTTAGCATCTGTTATTACAGGCGTGAGAAGATGAGGGATAGAATTATACATCGTGAGCTCGACGCGTTTCGGATCTATCATTATGAAGCGCAAACGCTCGGGTCCGCACCGGAAGAGGAGACTGACAATAAAGTTGTGGATGGTTACCGACTTTCCTGCTCCGGTCGTGCCTGCTACCAGGATGTGTGGCATACGTGCAAGATCGGCGAAATGAGGAGTCCCGGTAATTGATCTGCCAAGCGCGACTAAAAGCGGCTTATCAGATTTAGCGAACAATGCATCGGACAAGAGCGGTGCAAGCCCGAGTGTCGTTCGCGATATGTTCGGGACCTCAACCCCAACCAATGATTTTCCCGGAATAGGTGCTTCAATGCGGAGAGGGGAGGTGGCAAGGGCAAGTTCCAGATTGCTCTGCAGAGCCACGATCTTTGAAAGACGGACGCCTTCTGCGGGCTTCATAGCGTAGCGTGTGACAGTCGGGCCTATCGATGCCTCGTCCATTTCCACCTGGATGCCGAAATTCTGCAGCGTGCGTTTTATGATGTTCATGTTGGCTTTCACGTCACCGACCTCTGGACGGCCTTTGTTTTTGCTCAATATAGAAATAGGCGGAGGGACATAAGTGCTTCCGGTCGCGACGATTATTGGGAAAGCTTCTACGGCGGGATCGTCCTTCTGCCATAATCGGGTAATGCCCGCGGCTTTTGGCGCCTGGCTCTTGTTCTCTTCCGGCGGTTCCACGGCATCTGCACTGGCGTCTGCCGCCGACGGCTCTGACTCTTCTTCTGGGAGTCCGACTACAGCAACGTCTTGCACGT
>MFLP01000025.1:0-15992 GCA_001781555.1 Candidatus Kaiserbacteria bacterium RIFCSPHIGHO2_12_FULL_53_13 | reverse complement strand
TGTCGCTTGAGCGCATTGCGCTCAAGCGTTCTCTGAGCGCAATGACAAGGGCACCAATATGTATGTCGAATGCAACGACAAGTGACGCGACTACGAACGCGGTGAGAAATATCACAGTGGCGGTCGTGTCAACTGCCGCGACTATCGGTTTGGATACTGCGGCACCCAAAACACCCCCGTCTCCGGGAAATGCAAGATTTATCATGCCAAGTCCTGAAAGAAGGAATATGAACATGCTCCCAAGCTGTATGAGGCCGAAATGCCTTTCAAACGATTGGAATATCAAGATCGCGAGAAGAAATAGGGAAAGCGGGAGCAAGAAATAGCCGATCCCTAATAGCCATGAGAGCCATGAGAAGAGGGCGGAACCTACGACGCCACCGATCCCGAAACGCGCCAAGATGAGAAAACTTGCAATTGCGACAAGAAAAATAGCTGACACTCCGCGCCGTGCTTCCGTACTCACTCTCTGTGCGAGGGCGGGTTCATTTCTCTCGATTTTTTCTTTGTTTTTTCCACTCTGGCCCCTGCGTTTCATCCAGCCATAATAGCATGTGATGGGGAAATTTATCCCGAAGCGGCCGGATTTTTCGTTATTCCAACTCGTCTCGCCATTTTAAAGAAGGCACTGAATAATGTGAAAGACTTGCCGCCTTAAAGCTTTGTGACTCTTATTGTTTAGAGTGCAATTTAGGAGATTTGCCCTCCATGACGGATTTTCTTTTTTGCCTAATACCCCAATACATTGAAGACCTCTTAAGGTTGCGTCCTTTTATGTCCAATATATAATAACGGACAAGCCCTCATTTTGAATATAACGGACGCATTAAAGACATAGTACTTCGACGTTATGGACGACACAAAGGACACGAAGAAAAATGACCAAATTGGACGATTTTTAGATAATCACACTGTGCGCACGAATCCATTCGGACGCAATGTTTCTGGAGAGAAGGCCTATGCACGCGCGGAGCGACTTGTTTCTGCGTTGCATCTTCTTACAAATCATGTGCCTTTTGGAGAGCCAGCGCGAGAGTCAGCGAGGAAAATCGGACTGCGTCTTTTGTCTGACGTGCTTTTGCTTCGTGATGAGATGCGCATTCCAAATTCCACAAAAACTCAAGCGGCGCAAGTGTCTGTTCGAGAACTCATTTCGCACATTCGAATGTTAGCCATATCTGGCTTTGTTTCATTCCAAAACGCGGACATTGTCATAGAAGCGCTTGATGAATTGGGAAATTTCTTGAGCGTCTCACAGCGCTCCTCTCTTTCAGAGAACGTCGTTCTGAGGAGAGAGGATCTTTTGACGGGTGGCTATCAGACGAACAGAGCGCTTCCTGGCTCATTGCTTGCGCGCGCTCCACTTGTTTCTCATACGCGGACAAAGACTACCGTATCGGACATAAAGGACAGCGCTTCCGTAAAGGACATAATTAAGATAAAGGACAAGAAAGAGTCTGAGACAGGAGAGATTTATAGGACAGTGAAGTCTGGGGCACGGACTCAAGAGATACTAGGGATTTTAGAGTCGAGCGGAGAATTAGGAATTAGGGACATCGCGCTGAATCTCCCCGAATACAGTGAAAAAATGATACAGCGCGAGCTTTCTGGTCTTGTGGCGGATCAAATTGTGAAAAAGACAGGGGTCAAGCGCTGGAGCAGATACTCGCTTGCAAGATGAGTAAAACCGTGTCTAAATCCAGATGAAAGCCCCCCGCTCTCACTTCATGGGACAGAGTGTTTTATTGTTAAATTATAGAGATAGTTTGGGCTCCAGACACTGTCAAAGCCCGTTTTTGCGCGTTTTTATTTGAACACACATCCAAATTGACTTCAAACTAACCGTGGAGTACTCTCATATAGATAACTTGAGGATTCTAAAAGGGCCCCAGATGGGCGCTTTTTCTTCTCGTTGAGTTATCCCCAAAGCGGGGTAGGGCGAATTGAAGCACTGTGTTGCTCCTGGTATATAATTGCGTCGATGTCACTCAATGAAGAGGGGCATTCCGCAAGCGAGGCCACAGCGCGCCCCCTGCGTAGTTCGTTGATAATTTCAGAGGGGTAAATACAACTGACCTTGATGCGGGCAATAGCACTGTCCGAAAAAACAACGACCTCGATATAGAGGCGAGTGTGCGCGTTAATCATTAAAAATTCACGTGCGCAATTCAGATAATTCTGTACATCGTCCGGTAAAGATCGCATGACTGAACTTCAGGATAACTTCTTGGTGCTAACTCCGCTGAGTACTCGTACAATTAAAATAACGAGTACCAGGGGCTAGCAAAATTATCGCGCTTCACAAAGTGAATAATGTCTTCCAAATGGAGAACATTATTTTCAAGCGAAGATGCGATATCGATTATTAGTTTGTCTTCGGTTATTAGTTATTAGAAGGCACACACAACGCGTTCAAATTCTCGTCGAAGGAATTTGTATGCGGTTCTCCGCTTTTAAAAAGCGGGGGATACAAAGGTCAATATTAAAATCTATGAGTAAATCATTAGCAACAAAAAATGTTGCGGCGGTGCTCATTGGCATTGGTCTGGTCCTCGCGTTTTCATTCTCATTCGCCACGACGGCGAAGGCGGATGCACTCTCTGACCTCCAGGCTCAAGTTAATGCATTGCTCGCACAAATCGCTGCTCTGCAGGCGGGATCTACGACCACCACAGGCGGCGCATGCTTCACCTTCACGACGAACGCCACAGTCGGTTCGACGGGAGGCGAGGTCATGGAAATACAGAAATTCCTTAACAGTCATGGTGCGCAGATCGCGGCAAGCGGCGCTGGCTCTCCGGGCAACGAGACCTCGTACTTCGGTGCATTGACGAGGGCGGCGGTCGCGAAGTTTCAGACTGCCAACGGCATCTCGCCGACAGCTGGCTACTGGGGTGCTCTCACGCGCGCGAAGGCGAACAGCCTCTGCGCTGGGACAACGACCGGTACGACCGGCGGCACGGCTGGAGGCACAGTGACCCCGACGGGTCCTGGGCTCACGGTCATGGCGGCGGCACAGCCGGCGAACTCCTTGGCTCCTGGCGGCACATCTCGTGTTCCGTTCACTACCTTCACACTCACTAACAACACGGGTGCGGCGGTATCAGTAACTGGTATCACGGTGCAACGCGCGGGCCTCGGAAATGACGCGGTCTTCTCCGGCATCGTCTTGGTTGACGAACAAGGTCTCCAAGTCGGTATCGCGAAGACTCTGAACTCAAACCACCAGGCAACGGTCGGCGACACATTCACACTTAACGCCGGCCAGACGAAGACCATGACGGTCGCGGGCAACATGCAGAGCAACACGACTCTTACCTCGTATTCAGGTCAGATCGTTTCTATCTCTGTTGTTGGCGTGAACACATCCGTCCCGGTCAACGGCTCGCTCCCGATTACGGGCGCGCAGCAGACGATCAACTCGACGCTCACGGTCGGTTCAGTCACGACGAACATTTCGTCGCTCGACCCGAACTCCGCGCAGACGAAGAACATCGGCGACACAGGTCTCAAGTTCTCCGGCCTCCGCTTTACTGCGGGCTCGGCTGAAGACTTGAAGCTCTACTCGATCCGGTGGCGCTTGAACGGCTCGGTTTCCGCAAGCGACCTCGCGAACATCGTGACGGTCGTGGACGGCACCAGCTATCCGACAACTGTCTCCTCTGACGGCCGCTACTACACTGCGGTCTTCGCGGGCGGACTCTTGATCGCGAAAGGCAATGCGAAAGACGTGTACGTGCAGGGCGACGTCGTCGGCACGAACGCATCCGGACGCATCGCAGAATTCGATGTTGACAAGACCTCCGACGCTTACTTCGTTGGCCAGCTCTATGGCTACGGCGTAGCACCGGCGGCCGGTTCAACAGCGTTGAGCACGGCTTCCACGCACGCTTCCGCCATTACGGCCAGCACTCCGTGGTTCCAGGGCTCGACGTTCTCGATCTCCGGCGCTTCGGTGACTACGATCGCAAAGGCGACGGAAGTTCCTGCGCAGAACGTTGCAGTAAATGTTCCGAATCAGCCACTCGGCGGTTATGTGACGAACTTCACTGGCGAGTCGGTTTCGGTTCAATCAGCAGCGTTTACCATCGCAACTTCATCTGGACAAACGGGCTACATCACCAACGTCTCGATCTACGACGAGAATGGCGCAGTAGTCGCGGGCCCTGTTGACGCTTCTGGCGTAGGCGGCACGCTCACCTTTAGTGACACAATTACCTACCCGGTTGGCAGGCACGTGTGGACGCTAAAAGGCAAGCTCCCGTCGACCTACACCAACGGCGGCACAGTCCAGCTCTCGACGATTCCGTCCGACTGGACAGGAGTCACCGGACAGACAACGGGTAATACCGTTACGATCTCGACCGGCACCTTCAGCATGAACACGATGACGGTGCGCGCGGCGGCACTTACGGCGGGACTCTCTACGACACCATCTGCTCAAACCATTGTTGCAGGCGGCCAGGGGGTTCTCTTCGGAAACGTTCAGCTCGACGCATCGCAATCGGGTGAAGATGTGCGCGTAAACTCGGTCCCGCTCCACGTCGATCAGGCATTCGTAGCGCCTGGAGGCACGGTTACGAATCTGACCACGTGTCAGCTTTCGGACGCGGCGGGCAACATCCTCAACTACGGTTCTAACGTCGTCAACTCGTTCACAAGTTTGAACGACGCGACAACGACAACCGTGACAACGTACACAAAGACCTTCTCGCTCAACAATTCGTTGACGATCCCGAAGGGTACGATAGTAACTCTCACTCTTAAGTGTGATGTGGGGAGCTCAGCTACTGCTCTCGACTCGTATCGGTTCAAGATGTTCAGCGGTGACACATTGACGTTCACCGGCGTGACATCCGGTAATTCGACGAGTGCGACGATTACCTCATCGCAGGCCGGTCGGCAAACGATTGCGGCCGCAGGCACTGTCGCAGTTTCTACAGACTCGTCCTCTCCGTCCTATGCAATAGGCGCGGGTGGCGCGACTGGCGTTACTGTCGGTGTAGCCAAGCTGCGTGCGTCCAACGAGGCAGTCAACCTGTCGAAAGTCGGCTTGACCCTCACGGGCGGTACGTACTCTGGCGCATCCGGTGCTCAAGACCTCGTAACCACGTACATCTACAATGGTTCGACGCTGGTCGGTACTGCAACCTTCACGGGTAATGCAACGACCGCCACGTCTACGCTGTTGTCTACTGTGTCTCTGCCGAAAGATGTTGACGTCAAACTCACATTCAAGGCTGACCTTGCAGACATCGGCACGTCACAGCCTGGTACATCTGGCGACCTCGTTAAGGTGGATCTGTTGGACTTCGAGGGTTCAGGCGCTTCGTCTGGCTCTACGGTCCGCGGCGGCACTGTAGGCGGCATGACAGCCGTCTCTGGTGTGCGCATCTACAACACATTCCCGACGTTCGCTCAGATCGCACTCACAAGCGGCGCTCTCTCTGGCAAGCTTATACGCTTCTCAGTGACAGCCGATTCTCACGGTGACGTGGGTATCGCGAGGATGACCTTCCAGCTTGCGACGTCGACGACCGGAATTACCATGACAAGTCTTGGTCTCTACGGTTACACCGACTCTAACTTCTCGACCGCCATCTCTGGCCAGGGTACGAGTGGTCAGATAGGGGCTTCCGTAACGGCCACGTCTACAGACTCGGTCATTCCGATCTCGATCACGGCTAGCAACAGTCCGGTGGAAGTACCGGCAGGACAGACCTACTACTTCGAGCTTCGCGGCTCGGTGGGTGGTGTGACCTCCGGCAACTCGATCACCACAACGCTCTTGGGTGATACGGCTACGGCCGCATTGGCAGCTACGACGTCGATCATAGGAAACGTCATCTGGTCTCCGAACGACACAACCCAATCGGTTGGTTCTACGGTTGACTGGACGAGTTCTTACGGAGTCGTTGGACTTCCTTCAGGCGGTCTCACGCAGACTGTTAGTCAATAGTTCTGCTGACACTGTCTCGCTCATGGCGACAACGTGGGCAAGCAAACCCCCTCCGAAAGGAGGGGGTTTTGCTTTAGGACAGCGTTTTAAATCTTTTAAAGAGAGCTGGCACGTGTATTCGAGGGGGTTCGAAGCGCAAACGCGACCGAGCGTCGAGCGAGGAAGTACTGAGGCCAGTAGGCCGAATGTGGTTATCCACAGGAGGCAAGAACTTTCAGGTATGCGAGGGGGTAGGATTGGAGGTGTAGATACTTATCAATTCCCCCGCCTGCGCCGAGGCTTCGGCGGGCAGGTAATGGTCAAGCACTTTTATAAAGGACATCATTTATGGTTACATTATCTCGTCAAGCAATAACAATGTTTTTCTTGGCTTTTCTGTTTACAGCCCTACTTATCATCCCACGAACTTCGTTCGCGGCGACAGGCAATTTCTTCCAGTGGATCTTTGATCGAACAGAGGGAATGAACAACACCGAACGGATGAATAATGCAAATGTTGAGGCAATGTTAAAAGGACAACCCTTGCCATATCCTTCCGTTGCGCCGACGCCAGTTGTACCACAGATGACAAATTCCGCTGGTTTCGTTGTTAACCAGATTCCCGGCCAGTTGACACCAGCGCCAGTCCCCGTCGCACCTGCACCATCATACGGCTACGACGGTGCCAACACGGCAAATTACGTGCCGTCCACTCTTCGCAGCAATCCTCTCGACAGCAAAGATGCTCAAGCATGGGCTCCAGTGTCGGCAAGTCAACTAGGTGGAACGCTAGATTCGGGCGATTCGCGGCCCGATACACTTCAGCCTTATGTGCCACAAGGAATGATAACTTCCGCACCAACGCTCCAGCCCACTAACAAATGGGATGCGGATAACAACGCGACGGTAAATGCTTGGCAGGATTATGCAAGTCAAATAAACGACCTTCCTTATGGAGGGGTGCAGGGCTTCGGCGACGATGCTCCTATTGCGGCCCCCGCTCCTGCGGGTTGGCAGAATACGTGGGAGAAAGATATTCCATGGGCACCGCCAGCACCTGTTGTAGATTTGAGTCGCGATGCCTCTCCGCAAGATAGCGCGAGGATATTCGGTTCGGGACTTCAACCGGTCGGAGGAGCAAGCAATCTGGTCACCGGCGGTCAGCAACCGGGCGATGAGTTTTGGAACCCTCCTCAGACATCTAGCGGCGGGGGATTGTGGGATAGGATCACGAGCTGGTTTGGCGGCGGGTCATCACAGCAGTCAGCGCCTCCTGCCTCGTCTGACTACACGGAAATGCCTGCGGTGCCTGATTACAATTACGATTACAATTACGATTACAACTACGACTACAGCGGCGCGGATTCTTGGATGACGGGAGAGAGGTATGATGAGGCCTCGAACGACGCATACAGGACCGACAACTTTTCGATCGACGCGGGGTTCGATTGGGGCAACATAGATTTTTGGGCGGGTTCTGATTAATACTTGACACATGACTATACCTCCAACCTGACCAAGCGCAGGGGCGGGGCATATCGCCAACACTTCTCTCCAGATGTACAATAGCTTCATGCCGCAATCAAAGATTTTTGGGATATTTATCGTACTTCTAATTCTCATAGGCGCCGCTGTCCTTTTGAGCAAGAAACCTTTGTCAAATGGGGAATTACCGGTGCCGCAAACCCAGGAAAGCACCGAGTCTTCTACCATCCCGCCGGCGGGCATCTCCATCACGCCGTCTGACTCATCGGCCTCCTCTTCGTACACCATTTCTCCAATACCAGTTACATCTACCGCTCCCGCCCCATCGGCCTCGTCAAGCCCTCCATCGCTTACTAAAGATGTGGCGTTTTCGGGCGATATTTCCGCGCCCGTGAAGAACATTTTGAGCGAACGCATTGCGAAGTACAGAACGTTGCTATCTAAAAACTATAGCGACCTCAGTACGTGGATGAACTTGGCCATCCAATACAAAACTGCAGGGGACTATGACAGCGCGCGGGAAGTCTGGGAATATATAAGTCGCACTCATCCGCGTGACATCACGTCGCTTCATAATTTGGGCGACCTTTATCAAAACTTTCTGAAAGATTATGCGAAGGCCGAGAGTTATTACAAACTCGCTATTTCTATAAATCCGACGCAGTCCATAAATTACTTGGCGCTCCACGAGATTTACCGCTATTCATACAGACAAGATACAAGCGCTGCGGTTGATATACTGAAATCCGGCTTCACTAAGGTCGCGGGGAACCAGGCAATCGATCTCTACACGGCCCTTGGTTCGTACTATGAAAGCAAGAATGATAAGGCGAATGCAATAGTGTATTACACAAAGGCGCGCGATGCTGTGCAAAAGCTCGGGAACACCGCGCTTGTGGCGCAACTGGACTCTGCCATCGCCGTACTTAAGCAATAATCCTGACGCGCGCATGAACCCCGTTAGAGGCCGCGGTCGCACAATATAAAATAAAACTTCTCACTTTTCTTTTCTACACAACTAAACCTATGTTTTTACAGCCAGATACACGACCGCGACCTGCCTCTAACGGGGTGAATCCCACAGGTTCATTTCTCCGTTTTGTCATAGGATTTCTCACGCTCATCAGTGTGAGCTTCGTCGTCACTTTCACGGTGAATAAATATGCGACGGCTCAAGAAAGTTCAAGACAAGCGGCGGCGGCTATACAGGCGATGCTAGATGCCAATTCTTCTCATTGAAAGTCTTCGTGAGCCGTCATTTGACCGCGAGAGATAAATCTGTAGAATGCACCGCGTAAGGCCAGAGACAGCGGGCGGTCGGCGAAAGCCGACGATAAGACCTGCCTAGGTCGAAAACTCTTTCCGCTTTCGGGCGGAAAGATTCTCGAGGCCTTTTGAGATTAAAAGGTTTTTCTTTGTACCAAGTCATGGCAAAAACTAAGGAACAGAAAGCAGTGATAATAGATAAGTTGGAGAGCGCATTGAAAGACGCCGCCTCGTCAGTTTTCGTTCACTTCACAAAAGTCACCGTGGCGGAGGAGTCGGCAATGCGCCGTGCACTGCGCAAAGACGGCGTGTCTTATGTGGTCGCAAAAAAGACGCTCATCCGGCGCGCGCTCGACAAGCTTGGGCACAAGCACGACGATGTCGCGCTTGGGGGAGAAGTCGCCATAGCATACGGCGGCGAGGATTCCACTGTTGCGGCCCGGCTCATGCATGAGTTCGGAAAGAAGCTTACCGATAAGCTGACCATTCTCGGCGGCTTGTTCGAGGGGAAACTCATGGCGCAGGCACAGATGCAGGAGATCGCAACGATTCCCAGCATGAACGGATTACGCGGTATGTTCGTGAACGTTATTAATAGCCCGATCGCTGGTTTGGCAATTGCCCTGAAAGCAATTGCGGACAAACGTAGCGAATAGGCATCCGCTAGTGGCTAAACCCTAGTGGCTAACAACTAATTCTTATGGCAGATGAAACAAATACAACAGCTCCGGAAATGTCCGAGTCGGTAGAAGTACCGGCAAAGTTCAAGAAAATCATTGAGGAGATAGAACAGATGAAAGTCTTGGAATTGAACGAGCTCGTCAAAGTGCTTGAGAAGAAATTCGGCGTCTCGGCGCAGGCAGTCGCGGTAGCGGGCCCGGTAGCGGGTGCCGCGGCAGAAGAAAAGAGCGAGTTCAATGTCGAGCTTACGGCCGTCGGCGACCAGAAGATAGCCGTCATCAAGGTTGTGAAAGAGGTATTGGCGCTCGGCCTCAAAGAGGCGAAGGACCTGGTTGAAAGTGCCCCGGCCATGCTCAAGGAGGGTGTGAAGAAGGAGCAGGCGGAGGAATGGAAGAAGAAAATCGAGACGGCCGGTGGAAAGGTTACGTTAAAATAACCTGCCTTACCGCTTACATCGAGATGCAATGAGTGTCGGAACGTTCTGAGGTGCCGCATGCAGTAGCATGCGGCTTGGTGGCAAGGTGACTCTTAAATAAGAACACCTAAGTTAACATGAGGTTAAAGAAAACAGCGGCATTCGGGCCGTTGTTTTCTTTGGCGCTGTCCGGTTGCGACGCGCTCGCATCGTGGTACAGTGCGACTCATGAAGGAGGACTTCCTGGGTGAATTTATCGGCAATACATCTCGCGCGCGAATAGTACGGATTTTCATGTTCAATCAATCGGATGTTTATACTGCCGTGCAAATAGCCAAGCGCTCCGGGGTCAAAGGCAAGTCGGTCATGCAGGAGATAAAATCCTTGGAAAAGCTCGGCATCATAAAGAAGGGAAAGAGCACAAGCGATAAGTCGGCGAAAACAGCGCGCAAGAGCAGGCAGAATAGGAAAACTGCAGGCGCGAAATCCGAGTCCACATGGCTTCTGGATCCGGGATTTAAGCATTTGCGAGCGCTATCGTCTTTCGTTCATGAAGTTTCTCCCATCCGGTACGGAAATATTCTGGGGGCTCTTAAAAGCTCAGGTCGGCTTGCCGTCGTCGTTCTCTCGGGCTGTTTTATGGGCGATCTTACGCGCCCGGTAGATCTAATTGTAGCGGCGGATAATCTGAATGAGAGCCGTCTCGAACACGCCATAAAGGAATTTGAACCTGTTTTCGGACGCGAAATACGTTACTCGGCATTCTCAACGCCCGAATTTCGCTATCGACTCACAATACAAGACCACCTGATTCGCGATACTTTGGACTATCCACACATGGTGCTTCTAGACCGTACGCGCCTCCTTTAAGCAGAAAACGGCCTAATATCTGCATTTAATGCCTTATTTTCCTATCCACACCGGGGGTAGGTCTGTGTATCCAAAGGCGTCCAGGATGCTACCATTAAAAGCGCAAGGCTCTACGCTCGGTGCTACCGAACGTAGCCCGGGCCTTAGTAGGGTCGAACTCTTTAAAAACTTATCAATTTAATTAAATTAATCGGATATTATGATAGTTTCACAATCAGCTGGCGTGATACAGAGCTCGTTCACTGGTCTTTGGCTCACAGTAGCGCAAAGTCTCCCGGCAATTCTCATGGCCGTTGTTATCTTTGTAATTGGCTGGATAATCGGCGTGGTCTTGTATCGCGTCGTTGTGCAGGTGGTTAAGGCATTACGCATTGGGGATGCCCTTAGGGCCGCAGGTCTTGAAACAGCCGCCAGAGAAGCGGGCTTCAATCTTGATGTCGGTCGTTTTTTGGGCACGCTTGTCAAGTGGTTTGTAATCGTTGTATTCCTCGTGGCGGCGCTGGATGTTCTAGGTCTCACAAGAGTCACCATCTTCCTTCAACAGGTGGTGCTCCTTTACCTCCCGCAGGTCATTGTCGCGGTTCTCATCCTGATACTCGCTGCATTTGTCGCGGAGGTGGTCAAGAGCCTGGTTGCGGGTTCCGCTCGCGCTGCCGGCGCGCATGCGGCGAATCTCGCTGGTGCTGTTGCTAAATGGGCGATTTGGCTGTTCGCTATTCTCGCCGCGATCAATCAGTTGGGTGTCGCGACGGAATTCGTTCAGACGCTCTTCACCGGTTTGGTGGTGGCGCTTGCTCTTGCTTTCGGCCTTGCTTTCGGCCTTGGCGGCAAAGATGCGGCAGCACGCACTATTGAACGCGTACGGTCAGAGATATCGAGTCATCACGGGTAATTTTCCCGATGTCGAGTAGTTTGTTAGGTACGCGCGCCCTCCAAACGGAGGGCGCGCGTCGTTTACGTATTTGCTATAGAATGCATCAATGCAATCCCGTTAGAGGCCGCGGTCGCACAAAGTAATATCAAATTCCTTTCTTCTCTTTCTTACACCACTAATTTTATGTCCTCACAGCCAAATACACGACCGCGACCTGCCTCTAACGGGATGCAAGCAGTGATTCTCGCGGCCGGTCGCGGAACCCGCATGGGGGAACTTACGGAGAAAAAACCGAAGCCTCTTCTTGAGGTAAGCGGCAAAACGCTTCTGGAGCACAAGTTCGACGCATTTCCTGATGATGTCAGTGAGATAATTATTGTCGTTGGATACCTCGGCGACATGATACGGAAACGTTTCGGCGGCGAGTACAAAGGAAGGAAAATAACTTATGTTGAACAAGGGCCGCTTCACGGCACCGCAGGCGCTCTCTGGTCTGCGAAGAGTGCTTTGAAAGACCGCTTTGTCGTGATGATGGGGGACGATTTATATTCGAGTGCGGATATACTACATGCGATAGATTTTCCTGGCTGGGCATTGCTTATCGATGAGCTGGAGCACATAAGATGGGGAGGGTGCATAATGGTCGGAGAAGATGGCCGCATTACGGATATAGAGGAGGGAAATCATTCCGGAAAGAGCGGATTTATCAGTGCGAATCTATTCGTATTGGATACGCGGATTTTTGAGCATGAAATGGTTCCGAAGGCGCCTGATTCGACTGAGTTTGGCCTGCCTCAGACAGCACTTCTTGCTTCTAGAAAATCGGGCATACCATTTGATGCCGTAAAAGCCACGTTTTGGATCCAGATCACTGACCCCGAGGACCTCAAAAAAGCCCGAGAAACACTTGAAAAAATAAGAAGCAAACTGTAAACACTTTATCCACGTCTTGCTGAAAGACATTGATTTGACAGGGCAGACGCGCTCGCATATACTCTCCCGCACGTATGGTAATTAATTTTGTTGCAAGAATCCGGCTGAGGTAGCTAGCGGGAACGCTGCGCGACCGAAGCCGCTTTCAAGCGGCTTTTTACATGACCAGACGTTGCTCGTTGAAAACTGAAGAGCGACACATTGCGCGGACCGAAAGGTTCGTGCAAAACAAGAATTAAACAAAAGTGTCAGCGCGGTTGTAGGCCGCGTTGACGCAGGAACTCATACCGTATCGTCTACGGTATGGGCAACAAAATAAAGTACGCGGTTCTCAGAATTCCTCTCGGGAGTTCTGAGTAAGGGCGTGCGGTGGATGCCTTGACTGAAGAAGGCGATGAAGGACGCGGCTTAGCTGCGATACGCTTCGGGGAGGTGCTATGCAACCAGCGATCCGGAGATTTCCGAATGGGGAAACCCCATCGAGTTAACCCTCGGTGATTCTCTACTTAAACGATAGAGAAAGCAGACCTCGGGAAGTGAAACATCTCAGTACCGAGAGGAAAAGAGAACAATAGTTATTCCCTTAGTAGCGGCGAGCGAAACGGGAGGAGCCCAAACTCAGCCACAATGTAGTTCTGCGAAGCAATTCGTAGGGCGACATTGGGGATGGGGGTTATAAGACTACGGCGTGTACGCGAAAGCGTACGTAGAGTTAAAAAATGCTTAGTTAGAGGAATGCGCTGGAAAGCGCGGCCCTAGAGGGTAATGGCCCCGTACTCGAAAACGAAGCATCTCTATGGCTGTAGTTCTTGAGTAGCTCGAGACATGAATAGCTCGGGTGAATTTGCCAGGACTAACTGGTAAGGCTACATACTTCTTCAGATCGATAGTGAACAAGTACCGTGAGGGAAAGGTGAAAAGAACCCCGGTGAGGGGAGTGAAATAGACCTGAAACCGCATGCCTACAAGGAGTCAGAGCGGGCAGCAATGTCCGTCATGGCGTGCCTATTGAAGAATGAGCCAACGAGTTGATGCATACGGCTTGGCTAAGGCCTTATCGGCTGGAGCCGCAGCGAAAGCGAGTGTTAATAGCGCGTAAGCCCAGCACTAACTTTGGCCTTGCTATGATTGGGGCATGTACTACATGTATGTGCTTGAAGATGATAGCGGGGAATTATATTTCGGTTCAACGAATGATTTAAAGCGACGGCTTTCCGAGCATCGCCGCGGTCATTCTCGAACGACAAAAGGCAGGAGAATGTCATTGGTCTACTATGAAGCGTATCGTGCGGAAGCCGATGCGCGGCGAAGAGAAGACCAGATGAAACTGCACGGTCAAGCGAAACGACAACTGAAAGATCGTATTCGTGAAAGCCGTCGAGGCCAAAGTTAGTGCTGGGTCGTCGTATGTATCAGACCCGAAGCAACGTGAGCTACCCATGAGCAGGCTGAACGTTCTCGAAAGAGAACGGGAGGGCCGAACCCATAGATTGTACAACATCTCGGGATGACTTGTGGGTTGGAGTGAAAAGCTTATCGAACGTTGTAATAGCTGGTTCTCTCCGAAAGAGCTTTCGGGCTTGCGTCGCATGTTCCCTTTGGGGGTAGAGCACTGGAAGGTTTCGACAGGTCGAAAGACCGCGAAACCTATCAAACTCCGAATACCAGAGGTTAGAGTGCGGCAGTTAGACTACGGGGGCGAAGCTCCGTTGGTCAAAAGGGAAACAGCCCAGATCGCAAGCTAAGGTCCCTAAATTTACGCTAAGTGCAATGAAGGAGGTGAGATTTCTTAGACAGTGAGGATGTTGGCTTAGAAGCAGCCACCATTCAAAGAAAGCGTAACAGCTCACTCACTTAGAGGTCTCGCGCCAAAAATGATCGGGGCTAAGCGTAGTACCGAAGCTGCGGATTTAATATGTCTTCGGACATAATAAGTGGTAGGAGAGCGTTCCAATCTGCGATGAAGGTAAAGGGGAGACCCATACTGGAGCGTTTGGAAGTGAAAATGTTGGCACGAGTAACCGCAATGCGAGTGAGATTCTCGCACGCCGAAAGATCAAGGTTTCCTTCGCAATGGAGATCAGCGAAGGGTTAGTCGGGCCTAAGCCGATGGCGAACGCCGGAGGCGATGGACACACGGTTAATATTCCGTGACCTGGGCCTGTTGCGATGGGGTGACGGAGTGCTGTACCTCGAGCCCATTATTGGATTTGGGTTCGGGTCGTGAGGGTGCGTCCCAGGAAAATCCGGGATGTATCGCCCGAGCGAAACGAGAATCTCTAGGCCTCGGCCGAAGGAGATTCGAGGGAGCGCGCTTTCGAGAAAAGCCTCTAAGCTTAAACAGGTCTAGACCGTACCAAAACCGACACAGGTGATCAGCTCGAGTAGAGTAAGGCGAACGAGTGAGAGGTCCTCAAGGAACTCGGCAAAAAATCGACCGTAACTTCGGGATAAGGTCTGTCCCTCGCAAGAGGGGCCGCAGCTAAAGATTCCCTGACAACTGTTTACCAAAAACACAGCTCCCTGCGAACTCGTAAGAGGATGTATAGGGGGTGATGCCTGACCAATGCCGGAAGGTCAAACGCGAGCGGTGTACGCATTTATGTGTATGCTGGATTGTGTAAGCCCCGGTGAATGTCGGCGATAACTATAATCGTCCTAAGGTAGCGAAATTCCTTGTCTGGTAACTGGATTGCCAGGTTTAGGAGAAATCCTAAACAAAACACTAGCTCATAACGGTGAAGTCTTAATCGGAGTGCTGTAAGGAAAACGGCGTGTTGATGAAAGGATAATACCGTGGGAAGTCGTTTCGAAAGAGATTGACCCCGTAACGACTTATGCACCGCCAATCAGGCGCGCATAGATGGTCTTGTTATACTTAACGTATGCAAGGTCATAACACGCTAGCTCTTCCAAAGAAAGAACTCTCTCAATACATATCGGGATATGTAGACGGTGAAGGATGTTTTTCCGTTTCGGTGACGAAACGGCCCAAACTCCTCATTGGATGGGAAATCAAACCAAGCTTTGCTGTCGGTCAAAATTTTGATCGGCGAGAAGTATTGGACATTATGCATTCGTATTTTTCTTGCGGACACATTCGCAGGGATTGGGGTGATAAAACACTCAAATACGAAGTGCGTAAAGCAGAAGATCTTGAAACACAGATTATTCCGCATTTTCTCAAGTTTCCGCTGTTATCAGCAAAGCACAATGACTTTCTGATATTTGCGGACATCTGCAAACGAATGAGATTGGGTGAGCATCATACAAAAGCTGGTTTGAGAAAAATTCTTAAACTCGCGTATGACATGAATGGCTCTGGGAAGCGCAAGCTTCCACTCGAAGCGATTCTAAAAACTCTTTGAAGATGAAGGTATAGTCTAATGCCCGTAGTAATACGGGGAGAGTGTCATATCGCGCGGATATGGCGATCAAGCTCAATGAAGTTCAGACGCGCACGAATGGTATAATGATTGGGGAACTGTCTCGAGGACTTGCTCGGTGAAAATACAAGGGCGGTGAAGATG
>MFLP01000024.1:8228-9486 GCA_001781555.1 Candidatus Kaiserbacteria bacterium RIFCSPHIGHO2_12_FULL_53_13 | reverse complement strand
CTTTTCTCCTCACGCTTCATGGGAAGAACCCATAGCAACCCATCGGAAGCATATGCGATTGGTTACGACTTCACCAGAAAACAGCTTGCCGACTGGGGCGTGCGTTACCATGAGCTTCAGCTCGGCAAACCGCGCGCCGATATCTTCATTGACGACCGTGCGGTGTTTTTTGAGAACGACTGGAAAAAAATCGAAGGGAAAATCAGAGAACTACTGTAATGTTATAATAATATAAATCAAACGGGCCTGGGATTTAACTTGATACCAGGCCCGTTTTCTCGGTCGTTCTCCTACCTAGGATCGCCTATGCGGACCTCCTCCGGATTCAATTCAAGGACAACGGCCGAGCCGTACATGATCCCGGGGATTTTCTCCGCAAGTATCTCGATAAGCGACGGACTGTGGACGGGATGCCCGGGCTTCAGTTCCGGCCCATACACCCACGCTGGATATGTCTCCTCCTCGAAACAGATGCGACACCTTGAGAAGAAGAAGTTCTCCGCCTCGTGATCCTTGTGCCACCTTACACCACGGAACGTCGGCTCCGGAATCAGTATGGTGTGGGCTTTGGGAGCGATCGAGACATTGATCGTGCCCGCGAAGCAGGACGAAAGGTCCAGGCCTCGTTCTTGGAACAAAGGCATCTGCAGCTCGATCGTTCCGCATCCGTACCGACTGTCTCCGTCTATTCCCGAAGCTTTCCGGGCCCCTCGCACTACAACTCCACTCACACGCTGCCATGCGCCCATCTCACCTCCCTATACAAGAAGTTCAGATCTTGACCGAGAGTAGTCTGCAGTGCGCACTAATAATTGTCAATTTCTGGAGAGTCTTTTCTTTTCTCACTTATGTGGTATGTTCAAATCTCATATGTTGCGGAGCATCAAGAAACGAGTAGCCGAGGAGAACCGCCGTCTCACCGAATACAAGCTGGTGATACTCACCGAAGGTAATGTCTCGGAAATCTCGCCAGACCGGACTTTTTTTGTCATAAAACCGTCCGGAGTCGAGTATGAAAATCTGACGCCGGCGAAGACGGTGGTTGTCGATATGAACGGCAGGGTTATCAAAGGAAAGTTCCGTCCTTCTACGGACGCTCCGACGCATTTGGAGATATACAAAGAATTCCCAGAGATAGGAGGCATCGCCCACACACATTCGCCGTACGCGACCATATTTGCTCAAATGATGAGACCTATCCCCTGTTACGGGACTACCCATGCCGACCTTTGCGGTGAGATACCCGTCGCGCGCCACC
>MFLP01000024.1:6001-8194 GCA_001781555.1 Candidatus Kaiserbacteria bacterium RIFCSPHIGHO2_12_FULL_53_13 | reverse complement strand
AAACACGGGAAAGGCCATCTGCGAAATCCTGCGAAATGGCCATGTGCCATGCATCCTTGTTCCCGCTCACGGTCCGTTTACGTTCGGCAGAAACGCCAAAGAGGCTGTAGAGCACGCGCAGATATTGGAGAAAATAGCCATGATGGCCATCCTCGGCACCCACAAAGGTCCCATTAAAAAGACACTTTTTAGAAAACATCATGATAGGAAGCACGGCAAGAATCACTACTACGGCCAGACTTGACAGGACATCGTTTGTGTATTAATATTACAAATAGTAAATAGGTTTCGTTGCTACGGCGATTCCGTAGCGCCAGGAAGAAAATAGGGGGCCAGAAATGGACCAAGACCGCCGCGACGTGGTGGTGTGGGATTTTGATGGCCCGATCATCGAGTCGCGAGACTTGACGTTCGGGCTCAGGCAAATCGAGTATCCCGAGCTTACGATTGAGGGATATATCGAGATGCACGAGTCGAATTTCTTCTCCGCGCTGCGCGAACGCGGATACAAGAAATCTGGAGAAATCGACTACTTGGCTCAGTATGCTTCCGGCATACTGGGCATCGCGCCGGTTGAGGGTGTTGCTGAGACAATCCGCCAGATTGCAGAAGGCGGGTTCCAGCAATCCATCGTTTCCGGGAACGAAGGGAGGGCCATCGAGGCGTATCTGGAGAGATACGCCATGAAAACCCACCTTCCGTATATCCTCGGTAGCGACTTCAGCAAGAGTAAAGTGGAGAAGTTCGCCGAGGCCCTGCGGCGACATGGAGTGGGGCCAGAGCAAGTCCTCTATGTCACGGACACGCCAGGAGATGTCCGTGAGGCGCGGGAGCTTGGAATCGACTGCATCGCAATCTCGTGGGGCTTCTGCCCGCGGGAGATGCTGATGCGGGCGAGTCCGGCCCGCTTCGTGGAATCACCTCACGAGGTGCTGTCAGCGGTCCTGGAACGTTTCAGGAAAGCCGACTAGTCCTTCCAACGCGACCAAGAAGATACTTGGCGCGGACTGTTCTTCGAATTGAAAAGGGGCTATCCCAGCCCCTTTTTCTTTTCTAGTTTTTCCAAATGTTTCTGCTACACTAACCAAATGAAACTATTTTTAGATACGGCGAATCTCTCGGATATTGAGGAGGCGCTTAAGGGCGGGTTTATTCGCGGCATTACGACAAACCCATCGCTTTTAGCTAAGGAGCCCAAAGCTAATTACGTCGAACATATAAAAAAGATAACCGAGCTTGCCGGAAAATACGGCAAAGATATTTCCGTCAGCATCGAGGTTTTCAGCAATGACCAGAAAGAGATGGTGAAGCAGGCGGAATCGTTCGTGAAGCAGATTAAATATAAGCATTTGGCAGTGAAGATCCCGGTGAACTACAAAGGCCAGTCAAACCTGAGTGTCATGAAAGAATTGAGCGACCGCGGCATCACGGTAAATTGCACGGCGTGCATGACGCCGCTGCAGCTCATGATGTCCGCAGCCGCAGGAGCGAAATACGTGAGCCTGTTCTACTGCCGCTTGCGCGACGCCGAAAAAGAAGACTTATACAAAGTGGAGCGCGAAGCGCTTATAGCGAGCGGGGCCGTTGAAGTGGATGACTATGATCCCAACAAGGTTTTGCGCGAGACCGTGCCGTTGCTCGCCGACTATCCGAAGACCGAGATAATCGTCGGCAGCATCCGAACGCCGCTCGACATAAAAAGAGCGGCGCTTAGCGGCGGCCACATCATTACGGCCTCGCTTAAGACCCTCAAGGCCTCGCTCACGCATTTCAAAACCGATGATTCGGTTGACCGTTTCTTGAAGGATTTTGCGAACTGGATGAAGTAAAACGCAACCTGTTTTATCTACCAATGCGCATGTAGGATAGGCCGGCTGAGACGATTTTTTCTTCAACGGTCGGAAGAATATTGCAGGTATCAAACAGTACCGGCTGCTTCATAACACTTTTAAGTTTGGCAAAATCGAGATTGCGGTAATCCGGAGACGGCGTCATGACAAGCGCAATGTCGGCCCCATTCGCCGCTTCGTATGGATCTCTGAAAAAAGGCGATGGCGTAACCGCCGCCACTTCCTCGGGAATCGCGAGAGGGTCATAGAGACGAAGGAGGGCGCCTGCCGCCCGCAGACGCGCCTCGATCGCAAGCGGCTGTGACCGGCGAAGGGTCGACGTGCCCGCTTTGTACGTAACTCC
>MFLP01000024.1:0-5986 GCA_001781555.1 Candidatus Kaiserbacteria bacterium RIFCSPHIGHO2_12_FULL_53_13 | reverse complement strand
TTTGCCTGAAATGCTGCCGAATAGTTTCTGCAGCCGCGCCGGAACTATCTCGTCGCGGCTGGCGTTTTTAGCGTATGCGGCAGTAATCATAGGAAGCTCGATATTCGTGTTCCGCCCAGCTTTGAGCATCGCCTTCAAGTCTCTGCCGAGCGTGCCGCCGGAGAATCCAAGCCCCGCAAAAAGATACGCTTTTGGACCAACGCGCGAGTCTGTTTTAAGCGCCTTAATGACATCTTCAACATCAGCACCCGTAGCTTCGCATAGATCAGCGAGGTCGTTCGTAAAGCTGATGCAAGTAGCATTCCATGCGTTCATCGCGTGTTTCGCCATTTCAGCCGATGCAGGAGACATGAGCAGTATCTCGGCATTGAGCTTCGCAAAGATGAATTTCATTGCTTCAAGTGCGTCGCTTGAATCTGTACCCACCACGATACGTCCCGGCTCCATAAATATCCTGACCGCATCGCCGAGACGGAGATTTTCCGGCGTATAGACATACGAGAACGAAAGCTCGGGCCGCATTTTCTTTATTGATGCGCAGAACTCCGACGACGTGCCGACAGGAAGCTGGCTCGACATTGCGACAAGCACGCCTTCTTTAAAATGCGGCAATGCTTTTGCGAGTGCGTCGCGCACTATAGATATGTCAACCTCATCCTTATCATCGACAGGCGTGTCATACGTGAACCAGACGACATCAGCATCTTTCACGGCGCTCCAATCGGCGGTATACGTGAGCACGCCTTCTTTTTGGCGTTTTTCAATAAGTTCCGCAAGCCGCGGTTCGCCTAGTGGCGGAATATTTTTCTTAAAATTCTCTATGACTGCAAGATCATCGGATATGCCTATCACCGTATGCCCGAGTTCAGCGAGACACGCTGAATACACTTCCCCCAAGTGCCATAGCCCGATGACCGCGATGGTGTAAGGTTTGCCCATTATGTGACTCTGCGAAGCGTGTACATGTCGCTCTCTTGTATCCTTTCTATGTCCTTCTTCGTCCATGATCTCCAGCCATCCCAAACTGCGGCTATCAATTTCCCCGACAGAACATGCGAATCGTCGGAGGCAAGAAATTGAACGAGTTCCGTGGCGACCTCGGGCGCCGTCCCGCCCTTTACTTTCCGCGCTTTTGCCTCGCTCAACTCTTTTTCGCCGGCGCGCGGGCCGGCGCGCAGGACTTCTTCGAGCATATGGGTATTCACCGCACCCGGAGCAACCGCATTTACACGGACACCGAGCCCTTTCGTCTCTGCCGCGAGTATCTCGGTAAATTTCACTATCCCGGTCTTTGCTACTGCATACGGCAAGAAATACGGACGCGGACCGCTTGCTCCGCCACCGGAAAAATTCACGATATTCCCGCTTTTTCTTTTCAGCATATGCGGCAGAGCGGCATGCGCAAAATACACGGTTCCGAGCAAGTTCACTTCTATATTCTTCTTCCATTTTTCGATGTTGCTTTTGGCGAACAGTCCGATGGGCTCTTGTACACCAGCACAATTCACCAAAATATCGAGGCGCTTAAATTTCTGTATCGTCGTATTGACAGCTCTCTGCACTTCTTTATGTCGGGAAACATCGCCGAAAATCGGAAGAGCGACACCGCCGCTTTTTTGTATCTCGCCCGCTATTCTTTTAAGGGCTTTTTTGTCCCGCGAAAAAATGACGACTTTCGCTCCCTCGCGCGCAAGCGCGCGGCTCACCGTGCTACCGATGCCGCCTGATCCCCCTGTTACAAGCGCGACCTTGCCTTTGAATTTCATAGTTGAGACCAACAGTAGTACTTTTTCAGGATATTTACAAGCACTCTTTTAATCCAGAAATTCATGCTTGCAGCAGCGTGTGGGTGACATGTATGTTTCGACAAGTATCCGATATCGTATACTATACGGCAATGCAAAAGATTAGAGTCGCTATTATGTCGCACGAACTTGATGTGCGCCCTGAGCGCACTCTCTTCTTTAGACGACTTATTGAAGGGCTTGTGGAACGCCCGGAAATCGAGCTTACGCTCATACATTTCGAACACATGCCCGATGACCCGCTCTACTCCAAAGCATGCGAGATACTCCTTCCTGTGGTTCCCCTACCATATGCAAAACGATTCCTGTCGTTCATTCGATTTTGCCTGACAACCAAGGAAAGATTCGACATCGTGCATTGGCTAAAGCCACGGGTATTCCCATTCTTTTGGCTGTTCCCGGCACGACGCACAGTCATTATGGTGCACGGCGGCGGCGATGTGATCGTCGACGGCATATGGACTTTCTCAAGACAGGTATTCAACTACACGCTCATCTGGTTCCGAAAATACGTTGACGCAATGATAGCTGTCTCCGAATATGCGAACAAAGAGATCATCTACGCGTATCGCGTACATCCCGATCGCGTCCATACCATATACCCGCACCTTGACCCCATGTATGGATCTATCCCCGATGATAAGACAACGTCCCGAACACTAGACCGATATGGGATCAAGGCGCAGACATATTTCCTCTACCTAGGCCGGCCTGAATTGCACAAAAATGTCGGGAATCTCGTGTCGGCATATCTGCAGTACAGAGAACGTAATCCCGAAATGAAAGAGTTATTGGTCTTGGGCGGCAGCATTAAAGCGAAATACGAGCGTACGTTCGGGACTATTCCGGCATCGCCTTTCAGTGCGGATATCCATTTCCTCGGCTATATACCGGCAGAGAACCTTCCGGCGCTTTACTGTGGAGCATGCGCGCTGTCATTCGTAACGCTCAACGAAGGTTTCGGATTGCCTGTGATAGAAGCGATGGCATGCGGGACTCCAGTCATCACGTCATCGGTAACATCACTCCCGGAGGTCGCCGGTAATGCGGCAATTATCGTCGATCCGAAAGACCCGGACGCTCTCTCTGAGGCTCTCAAACTTGTGCGTGACCCGAAAGTACGCGCGACCCTTATAAAACGTGGCCTATCGCGATGCCGGTTCTTTACCATAGAAAAGATGCTGCATGATACGATCGCTTTGTACAAATATCTTATTGACGGGAAAAGGCCGCTCGCTTTCGACCCGAAATCTCGGTACAATGCACACGTGAACCTTAAAACACCGCTCCCCGAAGCGATAGACAAGTTCTCGATATTGACGCTTAAGCTTGAACGTCTTCCCGCGAATGAGCCGGATCGTCTAATGATAGAAAAGGAGTATGCATTCTATGGCAAGGTCATTGATGCGTACCGAGAAGAGGGCGTTGCCGTAAAAGACGAGTGGATAGCTGACATGGTAGATATCAACGGCCAATGCTGGGATCTTGAAGCCGCAATACGTCAAGGCCGTGACCAGGAACTCGGATTGGAGGAGGTCGGCAGACGCGCTCTTGCGCTTCGTGACCTTAATAAAATCCGGATCGCGCGGAAAAATAATATTGCGCAGAAAATTGGTTTGGACTTCTTTGAGATCAAGGTGGACCACGCCTCACAATAGTCACCGATCGGGAACGCCGTTTTACTCTCAGACAATATATTCTAAGAGTCTATCGATATGCGTCGCGATAGAGAAGCGCTCTGCATCCTTTGCTCCCGCATCTGAAAGCTTTCTGCGAAGTAGCGGGTCGGATGCGACTTTAAGCATCGACGCAGAGAGAGCCGCCGCATCCTCAACGGGCACGATGAGTCCGGTGCTGCCGTCTTTTAGTACTCCGCGTGCTGCGGAAAAATCAGCGGCAATGACCGGACAGCCGCTTGCAAGCGCTTCAATGAGAACTATCCCCATCCCTTCCCATCGTGATGGCAAAACGAAGCAGTCTGCTGTTTTCATGAGCGCAGGAATATCATCTCGGACTCCGAGAAATCTTACGCGCTCGTTGATACCGAGTTCACTAGCCTGCTTTTCCAATGCCGTTCGGTCAATGCCATCGCCGGCAATGAGAAGCAGTCCGTCATCAAGACGCGCGAAGGCCGCCAGAAGAACATCAACGGCTTTTTGTTTTATGAGACGACCTGCAAAAAGATAAGAGAATTTTCCCCCAGTATTGATGGATGCCGGGGTTGCCTTGCGATATCGCTTGAGATCGATCCCATTCGGAATAACAACGATGCTCCGGGCATTGATCCCATGTGCGATAAGCGACGTACGTACGGCGTCTGAAACGGCAATGATGCGATGAGACAAACGTTGAAGTATGCGATCGGCGATGAATTGCTTCCAACTCTTCACGTCATCGTATACGTTGTGCTCGAACGACAGAATTCGCTTGACACTCGCGATGCGCGCCGCTATGCGACCGATCGTGTTGGCAAACCATAGATGCGTGATGACCGTATCGTATTTTTCAAGCCGTAAAAGACGTACAAGCCGTACCCAGGCACGAATGTCCGCGACTGAGCTGAAGTGAATGGAGTGTCGCGCTGTGATAGGCAACTCGCACAGCGGCATGAACGTATTGCCCGTTTTCTCCGGCCGCAGAGTGATAAGGGAAACTGGTATTCCTCTTCGATGCATCTCGTTCATCTCATCAAGCGCGAGCCGTTCCGCGCCGCACGCGATGAGGTTATTGATAATGATGGCCGTTTTCATAAATACTAGCCCAGTTCACCGTACCTGATATATCTTGAGCCCGCCGGTACCTGGTATTTCCGCTATGAATTTAAGGCGGGCTAACGGATCGTCTATTCCAAAAACGCTTTTGTAACGATATGTGAAATGATTGTCGTAGACGCTCAGATATTCAACATTTTTCTCTATAAAATCCCACAACTCCCGCTTCTTCATCGCCGCATAGGCGGTATTGCTCACGAGTCCGTCCAGATCTATGAGTGGCGACGTGGAGAAGTATCCCTGTATGCCCGCAGTAAAGCTTCCCCGCACTGCGCCTTTCGGCAAGTTTTCGTTCATCCATTCTGCGGCGTCACGAAGAGTTTTCTGTCCTGCGCGTTCATTATTGACAGTGCGTAGATTCTTGCTCCAATCCACGTAAAATGAGAAAAGCACGAGTGCCAGCAATATGCTCGCCGAGGTGCGTTTGTAATTTATATTCCTAAAAAGAATATCTGCGACGATAACAACAAGTATCGATAAGAACATCTCGAATGACACGAAATACCACGAGCGCGCCGTCCACCGTATTGAAGCATCTGCTATAAAAAGCAGTACGAAACCGGTGAAAAGAGCGAGGGCGACAGGAATTTCGCGCAGGCGACGCGGAATTCTTATCGAACCAGTAAGACTGAGCGCCGAGAATGCGCCGATAAATCCAGCCCCTAGCGAATACATGCCGGTACTGCGAAAAAAGTAATCGAGTTCGTACTGCGAATTGTAAATTATTGCTTTCAGAAATTGGAAGGTGCTTGTCCCGTGGTCTTGCACGATGAGAACGTGATTGATGAGAGTTTCCGCTCCAGATGAAGATGTAAGTAGCATCCTGAAATTGAACAGATTCCACGCGAAGTATGGGAGTACCGGGAAAGCGGCGAACGCGCTTGAGAGCGCGGCCTTGGGCCATCCATTTTTCCACCCATGCCGCGCTAGGATCCACACAAGAAAAACAAACACATAAAGGCCCATATCAAGCCGAGCGAGCGTCATACACCCACCCACGATACCTATAAACCAATGCCCGCCGATAGGTTTCCCTTCCTCTACGCGCAGCGCGAGCATGAAGAAAAAAGCGAAGAGAAGTAATGCAAGCGAGGTCTCCAATCCGTTGAGCGTTTCGTAGAGCAGGAATGGGTTCAGCATCCATATGACCATTCCGAACGAACGAGTCCATGTGCTTGCAGTGAACCGCGCAAGAACGCGCGCAACGAGAAACGCGGTCACAGCATTCATCGCGACCTGTAGCAATAGAGCGGCTTTTATCGGCGTGATGAGAGGCGCTGAACCCGCCGCAAATTTGAACAATAATACTAGTACCAGCATCCATAGCGGATGATAGCCATTCGTAGCACCGCAAATTTGAACAATAATACTAGTACCAGCATCCATAGCGGATGATAGCCATTCGTAGCA